>JAKAMO010000078.1 GCA_021812825.1 bacterium
AAATCCTCCGCTCCGTCCAGCACTTCCTCCACTACCGTCCTGTCCGAGGTCGGGGGATTCTCCTGCGGAAGATAGCCCACCACCACGCCCTTCTTGAACTGTATATCACCCTCGTCGGCTTCTTCGGTCCGGAGCATCATCTTGAAGAGCGTGGACTTGCCGGCCCCGTTAGGGCCCACCAGCGCGAAGCGGTCCCCCTCGTTGACCTGCAGCGAGGCCTCCTCGAACAGGACCTGCGAAGTGAAGGATTTGGATACGTTCCTCAGGGTAATCATAGAAGCGCGGCGCCCCGGGGGCGCGAAAGCAGTAAAATTCGCCGGGAACTGATGAACTGCGGGTCAGGATGCCGGAACTGCCTGTCGTATATATTTTACCATTTTAGCCGCTCGTCTTTCTTTGCGCCGGCAAAAAATGTAGACTTCGGTGAGCGAAGGCCGCTAGCGGCCCGCGAGTTCACGGAGGTCGGACTATGTTCAGCACCATAATAAACGTGGCCTGGGCGCTCTTCTTCGCGCTGGCCGGCGGCCTGGCGGGAGCTTTCCTGCTGATCTGGATATCGGCGCATCTCCCGGCCGTATTCGACAAGTTCACGCCCGAGCTGGACGAGGGCAAGGAGATACTGCGCGGCAACAGGGCGGTGGCGGACTATTTCGGCCGCATCGTGTCCGCCGCCATACTCGGTGTCAGCATCATCATCGCGGCCGCCGTGCTCGGCGGTCTCATCGCGGCGCTTTACTGATGAAAGGGCTCTTCCTCTCGGCGGCGCTGCTGATGGCCGCCGCCCCCGCCTGGCCCCGCGCCGGGGGAGGAGGAGGCGGGGGAGGCGGCTGCTTCCCCGCCGGCACTCCCATCCTCACCCCGGCCGGCGACGTCCCGATAGAGAGGGTCCGCCCCGGGGACACCGTGCTCGCTTTCTCCAACGACCGTTTCGTGAAGATCGAGGTGCTGAAGTTCATCAAGAAGACCGACCGCCTCGTGAAGATAGCGACCAGCCGCGGCAGCCTGGTGGCCACCGCGGAACATCCGCTGCTGACCCGTTACGGCTTCGCCGAGGTCAGGAACCTGGAGAAGGGCGGGGCAGTGGCGGTCCTCCAGGAGGGCGAACGGGTCTGGGCCCGGATAAAGTCCATCAAACCGGCCGGCGTGGCCGAGGTTTACAACCTGGAGGTCGCGCCGCCGCACACCTTCATCGCCGGGGGCTTCATAGTCCACAACAAGGGAGGCGGCTTCGGCGGAGGCGGACATTACTACGGCGGCCGCTATCACAGCCGCAAGACCACTCTTTTCGATTACATCTTCTACGGCCTCATGCTGGTGGTCCTGGCCTTCAAATGGGCGGGACAGAACCTGTACGGCGGAAGCCGGTCAGGAGGCGGCAAGCTCCCGCAGAGCGCGGTGGCGGCCAAGGCCGGCGAGACCGCCGCGCTGATGGAGAGCCTAGCCCCCTCCGCCCCGGAATTCGCTCCGGAGCCGCTGCGCGGCGTGGTCAGGGACATCTTCTTCAAGGTGCAGGACGCCTGGCAGAAAAGGGATTACAGCGGCCTGGAGGACATCATGCTCCCGTACCTGCGCGCCGGCCACAGTTCTAAGGTCGAGAACATGCGCCGGCGCGGCGAGATCAACATGATGGAGGACGTGTCGGTCACGCGCATAGATTTCGTCCACGTAAGCTGCCCGGCCGAAAAGGAAGGCCGCGCCTTCACCGCGCTGATAACCGCGTCGGCCAGGGACTATACCATAGACGAGAGCACCGGCTCGCTGATCAGCGGCAGCAGGCTCTCCTCCGACTTTCAGGAGTTCTGGACCTTCCACCAGCTTAACGACCGCTGGGCCCTGGCCAGGATAGACCAGGTGGGCGAGACGGATTACCTCGGCGCGCCCAACAGGACCGAGGGCCTCGCGGACAGGCCGGCCTCCGTCCGGACGGCCGGCGCGGCGGCCGTGGCCGCGCTCGGCGACCCTGGCGCTTTCCCCATGCCCATGGGGCATCCCGGGGACGTTCCGCTCGCCTCTCCCCCGATGCGCCCGCCGGTGCTGCCGGCGGAAGGCCCTGGGAGCGGCTTCCGCCCACACCGGCAGGACCCGCTGCCGGCCGCCTCCGCCCGCAACGTCACCGCCGCTTCCCGCTGGGACCGCCAGAAGATGGAGATAGCGGCCACGCTGGCTTTCGAGAGCATCTATACGGCCTGGGGAGCCAACGATCCGGGCGGCCTGAGCGCGGACTTCGTCTCTGCCGAGGCCCTGGCCAAGCTGCGCAGGCTGATGGACGCGCGGAAGGCGGAAGGCATCACGTTCGGGCTCGACAGCTTCTACACGCGCCGCGCCGAGGTGGTCCTGACGTCCCCGGCGGAGAAGAACCCCCTGCGCCTGGACGAGTTCACCGCGAGGATAACCGCCACCGCCCAGCGCTCGATGCGCCGCAACGGCAGGGAGCTGCACCACGACTCTTCGCCCGAGCCCTTCACGGAATACTGGGTGTTCGGCAGGCAGAACGAAAGCTGGAAGATGCGGGATATCCTGCCGCGCATGGACCAGTCGGGCGAGGACAGAACCAAGGACGGGGCCCCGAACCCGTCGCAGATAGAGTGGTACTGGGAAGCGGCCTGAGCGGCTGGCTCAGCCGATGAGCCTGACCTTGTAGCCGGCGGCCTCGAGCTCCGCCTTCACGAAATCCCGCCTGTCGCCCTGTATCTCCAGCGCGCCGTTCTTCACGGCCCCGCCGGCGCCGAGCCGCTTCTTGAACTTCCTCAGCAGCTCTTCCTTCCCCTCCGGGTGCATAGGGAGCTTTTCGACGTAGGTCATGCCGCTGCCTTTGCCGGTCTTCCGGAACGAGACCCTTACCGGCTCCGTCTGCGTCCGTTTTCGCAGCTCGCCGGCCAGGCCTTCCGCGCATTCGCAAGGCAGCTTGCCGCAGTTGGGGCATTTTACCGGCCCGCCGGGCCCCGTGGAATAGACCAGCCTGCCGTTATCGGCGCTCATCGGGCCGCCTTTGCCGCGGCGGCCGGTTTGGCCAGCAGGCGCTTCAGTTCCTTCATGTCGGCCTGGAAGGTCTTGCTCTTCCTGTATTTGGCGTAAAGCAGGTCGCCGAGCTTCTTGCCGGCCTCGATGTCCGAGGGATGGTGCACGCCGCCTATGACCCTGTTAAGGGCGGCCTGGTCGGCGCGCTTCATGAACTCGGTCCGCCTCGCCGGCACGAGGTCGGAGAGGATGAGGCCGAATACCCTGGAGATGGTCGAATGCCCGCTGGGGTAGGAAAGGCCGCCGTCGCGGCCGGCGCAGGGCTGCAGCGCGGGGTCGCGCAGGAACGGGCGCGGCCTGTTGAACCGCTCCTTCAGGTACACCACCACCCCGTCCGTCTCCTTCCTGACCCGCTTGAAGACGGCCTCGGCCTCCTCCGGCAGCGGTGACGGGAACGGGCTGATGTCCCCGAAGAACTCGTTGAAGCGGGCGTAGCGCTGGGCCCTGACGGCCTCGCACTGCGCCTCCGTATGCTTCACCTGCCAGTCGAAGACGGCCTTGAGGTCCGCCCTGTCCGCCGGGGAGCCCGGCGCCGGAGGCGGCGGGAAGTCGGGTAACTGCTGCTGGTCGGCGGTTATATAATAGGTAGTATGCTCAACCACCCATTCCCCGCAGAGAGCGGGAGCGGCCAGGAGCAGCGGAACGGCGGCTAAAAGCAGCAATTTCCTGAGTTTCATGAGGAAATTGTACAAAACGGGGGCCCTGCCCGCTATTCCCCCGGGCCCGGAGAAAAAGATATACTAGCTGTATACCGGTGAGACAGGAGAAACCCATGCCCGAAGTTAAAGAGAGGACAGCCATGAAGAACGATTTCAAGGTCAAGGATATCTCGCTGGCCGATTGGGGCCGCAAAGAGATAGAGATAGCCGAGAAGGAAATGCCCGGCCTGATGGCCATCCGCGAGAAGTATTCCTCCAAGAAGCCCCTGAAGGGCGCGCGCGTGATGGGCTCGCTGCACATGACCACGCAGACCGCCGTGCTGATAGAGACGCTCTCCGCCCTCGGCGCCGAAGTGCGCTGGTGCTCGTGCAACATCTTCTCCACGCAGGACCAGGCCGCGGCCGCTATAGCCAAGGCCGGCATCCCGGTGTTCGCCTGGAAGGGCGAGACGCTCGCCGAGTACTGGTGGTGCACCGAAAGGGCGCTCGACTTCGGCGGCGGCAAAGGTCCGCAGCTGATAGTCGACGACGGCGGCGACGCCACGATGATGATACACCGCGGCTACGAGGCCGAGAACGACGCCAAGGTCCTCGACAGGAAGACCTCCGGCGAGGACGAGCTGGAGCTCAACAACTGCCTTAAAGCCATACTGAAGGCCTCCCCTAAGCGCTGGCACGGCGTCGCCAAGGACTGGAAGGGCGTCTCCGAGGAGACCACCACCGGCGTGCACCGCCTCTACCAGATGCACGAGGCCGGCAAGCTGATGGTCCCGGCCATCAACGTCAACGATTCCGTGACCAAGTCCAAGTTCGACAACCTCTACGGCTGCCGCGAGTCGCTGGCGGACGGCATCAAGCGCGCCACCGACGTGATGATAGCCGGCAAGGTGGCCGTGGTCTGCGGCTACGGCGACGTGGGCAAGGGCTCGGCCAAGTCGCTGCGCGGCTTCGGCGCGCGCGTCATAGTGACCGAGATCGACCCCATCTGCGCGCTGCAGGCCGCGATGGAGGGCTTCGAGGTGAAGACCGTCGAGGACACGCTGGGAGAGGGCGACATCTACGTCACCACCACCGGCAACAAGGACATCATCCGCCTCGAGCATATCCTGAAGATGAAGGACCAGGCCATAGTCTGCAACATCGGCCATTTCGACAACGAGATCCAGGTGGACGCGCTGAACCACGCCAAGGGCGTCAAGCGCGTCAACATCAAGCCGCAGGTGGACCGCTACGACCTGCCCGGCGGCAAGGCCATCTACCTGCTGGCCGAGGGGCGCCTCGTGAACCTGGGCTGCGCGAAGGGCCACCCGTCCTTCGTGATGAGCAACTCCTTCTCCAACCAGACGCTCGCGCAGCTGGAGCTCTGGACCAAGAAGATGGACGTCGGCGTGTACCGCCTGCCGAAGCACCTCGACGAAGAGGTGGCCCGCCTGCACCTTGAGAAGATAGGCGTGAAGCTGACCAAGCTCACGCAGGCGCAGGCAGACTACATCGGCGTGAAGCAGGAAGGTCCGTACAAGCCGGAGCACTACCGCTACTGAGCCCTGCTGGGAATAAAAAAAGCCCGGGACTTCTCCCGGGCTTTTTTTTCGCCGCCGGCCTCACTTCAGCGTTATCCTGAACCTGAAGGGCCCGCCTTCCGGCCCCGCTTCCACGGTGTTATCGCCGCTTGCAAGCTCCAGCTCCCTCCTGCCGGAAGAGCCGCCTATCCGCTCGCCGTTGACCAGCGTGCCGGAGTGGCTGCCCCTGTCCACCACGAAGAAAGAGGCGCCGCGGCATTCTACGGAGAAATGGTTCCTGGAGACCCCGAAAGGCTCCTTGTCCGGCAGATAGAGGTCGTTGTGGGACAAAGCGTCGTTCACGAAATTCTCCGTCTTCCGTCCGACCTTGAACGGAAAAGTCCTGACCTCCAGCTCCGCCTTCCCCAGCGCGGCCGAGGCCTCGGCGGTAAACCCCGACAGGAACACCCGCCCCTCGACGTACTGTTCCTCGGGCAGGGAGACGCTCAGTTCCATTATCTTCTGATTGGCGCTGCGCAGCCGCTCGAAGATGGTCTTCAGGATGAACATGAAGAGCTCCGGGTCTGAGGAGGAAAGGGAGGCGAACTCGTCAGGGCCGACCACCACTGCCTCGGTGTCCTCCAGCGCCTCTACACTGGCCGAACGCGGCCTGTCGTCCAGCATGCCCATCTCGCCGAAGATCTGGTTCCTGCCCAGCACGGCCAGAGGCACCTTGACCCCGTCCTTCATGCGGAAGACCCGCACCTTGCCGCTGGTGATGAGATAAGCCTCGCTGCCGCGGCTCCCCTCCTCCATTATCAGCGAACCTTTCTTGAAAGTGGCTTTCATGCTCCCCCCTCGCAAAGCGAACCCTGCCGCCTGGCGGCGGGCATTGAAATGATATCAAAAAGGGAACGGTAGCGGCGCGCGGGGAGCCTATACGGGGGACGCGGTCCAGGAGGAGATGATGCCGCGTGAAGCGGCGATCATGTCCGGCAGCGCCCGCCTCGCTTCCGGGGTAAGGGATTCCCTGAAAACGGTGGGGTCGTGCACTTCCATGCATACCACCCTGAGTTCCGAAGGGAACTCCAGCCCGAGGCGCTCGGCCAGGTCCAGCAGCTGCGGCAGGCCGGCGGCGTGCTGTGAGGGCGCCACGCAGCGCCTGAAATCCTCCCTGTCCCAGCGAAGTATGGTGCCCGGCGGGCAGAGGCCCGTATAGGCCGCGTCGAGTATCAGCACCCTCCTGTAGGCGGCCATGTGGTCAAGGAGCGGCAGGCCCGCCTCTCCGGTGGGCAGGATATCCGCCCTGTCCCCGAACTCCTCCCGCAGGGCGACGGCGGCGTGGAAGGCCACGCCGTCGTCCCCGAGCATGTCATTGCCCAGCGCCAGCACCAGCGGCTTATTTATGCAGTAGGTCATCAGACTTACAGAGCGCCAGCGGATGGCAGGGATATGACCGTCAGGCACGCGGTCGGCGCGCTGTGCAAGCGCCTCCCTGCGCGAAGGCCTTCCGGCCCATATCCCTGCCATCCGAACGCTGACACCACAGCCTCATTACCCGTTCCATTCATATACAGCCAGGCAATCCACTCCGGCGGCGGGGACGCGCCTCGGGCCCTCCTCACTCCCCCCGGGCCTTGCGCACGTACCCCGCCTGCGTCGTCTTCAACGCCAGATCTCCTTTATGACCTCCCCCTTCATAGTGCGCAGCGTCACCTGCAGCGGCATCTCGCCCGGCAGCGTATGCGTGGCGCAGCCGAAGCACGGGTCATAGGCCCTGAAGGCCATCTCCACCATGTTCAGCAGGCCGTCGTTCACCTTCCCGCCCTTGATGAGCCCCTTGGCCGCCTTGTCCACGCTCATGGCTATGCGGGCGGAGTTGTTCAGCGTGGCCACTATCAGGTTGGCCCTGGTGATCACCCCCCGCTCGTCCGTCTCGTACTGGTGTATCAGCGTGCCGCGCGGTGCCTCCACCACGCCAACCCCGAGTCCCGGGGTCTTGGTCGGCAGCGTGCGGAACTCCTTCGACGTTATTTCCGGATCGTTAGTGAGCTCCACCATGCGCTCGGCGGCCTGCAGCATCTCGACCACGCGGGCCCAGTGGTTGGCCAGCGTGTGGTGCACCGGTTTGCCGCCCAGCACCTGGAAATACTCCTCGTAGGCCTTCTGCGCCTCGGGCGTGGCCATCCCGTCGGCCACGTTCAGCCGCGCCATCGGGGCGACGGCGTAGACCCCGCTGGAGCCTCCCTCCGCGAAGCCGTGCCAGCCCACTTTTTTAAGGAAAGGGAACTTGATATAGCTCCAGGGCTCCACGTGCTCCGCTATATGCTGCAGGTAGTCCCTCACGGGGAACCGGGCGAACTCCTTCCCCTCCGGGTTCACTACGCGGATATCGCCGTCGTAGAAGTTTACCTTGTTCTGCCCGTCCACCAGGCCCATGTAGTAGGTCTTGTGGGTGTAGGCGTCGGAGGTTATCAGGTTCACGTATCCGGGGTTCTTCAGGACTATGTCGTGGAAGACCTGCAGCGTGAACCGCGCGAACTCGAGGCCTTCCTTCGCGATCTCCCTGAAGGCCGGGAGCTGTTCCGCCGAGATGCCCTTGGCCACCCCGCCCGGCAGGCCCATCACCGGGTGTATCACCTTGCCGCCGGCGTAATTGATGATCTCCCTGATCCGCCGCCGCATCGAGATGACCTTCTTGCCCACGTCCAGGCCGACCTTGCCTATCACGCCAAGCACGTTGCGCAGCTCCTTCGGCGCGTCCGGCCCCACGATGAAGTCCGGCCCGCCCAGGATGTAGAAGTGTATCGCGTGGTCCTCCAGCATGAAGGCGTTATAGACCAGTTCCCTGATCTTGCGCCCCACCGGGTGGCATTCCACGCCGTAAAGGTCGTCGAGCGCCTTCGCCGAGGCCATATGGTGGGCCGTCGGACAGACGCCGCAGATGCGCGAGGTGATCTGCGGCATGTCCTCGGCGGGGCGGCCCCTGCTGAACACCTCGAAGCCGCGCAGCTCCGGTATCTGCAGGTAAGCCCGGTCCACGTCCCCCTTGTCGTTCATGAAGATCTCTATCTTGCCGTGCCCCTCCAGCCTCGTTATAGGGTCTATCGTGACCGAGCGGCGGCCGGAGTTCGCGTTCTTGTGCGCCTGGTTCCAGACTTCCTGGGCTGTCTTTTCCATTGTCCTTCTCCTTAGTTGATCTTGCGCCTCAGCAGGCTCTTGGCAAGGCCATAGCGGTAGAAAGTGCCTACCGGGTCCGGCACGCCGTCGAGCGCGGCGTCGATCTCCCCCGGCTCTTTGGCCGCCAGGTTGGAGAACACCGACGAGATGAACTTGGCGCCGTGGTCGCGCACCTTGGAGGTGGGCCCGAAGCAGCCGGTGCAGGGCATGTTGCCGCCGGGACAGAGCGCCTCGCAGCCGGCGCGGGTGGCCGGGCCCATGCAGAGCAGCCCCTGCGCCAGCATGCACTTCTCCGGGTCTATCTGCACCTGGTGCGGCCGCTTGAACTCCTTTATCGACAGGTCGGCGGGCTTGGAATCCTTGCGCTTGCACTGGTCGCAGAGCGCCACGTCGGGCGAGAGCACCGTCCCTTTCGGCGGCAGGTTCCCGGTCAGCAGCGCGCCTACGGCCTCCTGTATCAGCTTGGGCGTCGGAGGGCAGCCGGGAAGGTAATAGTCCACGTCGATGACCTCGTCCAGCGCCCGGACCATGCCGCGGAACTCGGGCAGCGTGAGCGCCCGGCCCTCCTCCGCGTGCGCGGTGGCCGGGCGGGACTTGGCCGGGTTCTCCACGCTGGGGCAGTCCTCGTAGACGTACTTCAGTATGTCCTCCCTGGCGGACTGGTTGGCCAGGGCCGGGATCCCGCCGGAATTGGCGCAGGCCCCGAAGGAGATCACGAACGCGCTCTTCTTCCTGAGCAGGCGCGCCCACTCCTCCTGCTCCGAGGTGCGTACCGCCCCGTTTATGAAGGAGACCGTTATGGACTTGTCCGCCCGGGCCTCGATGTCTTCCTTCTTGAAGTCCATCGCCACGGGCCAGAGCACAATGTCCACGGCTTCCACCACCTTCAGTATGTCCTCGGCGAGGTCCACGACAGCCTCTTCGCAGCCGCCGCAGGACGCGCACCAGTAAAAAGCTACCTTAGGCTTGTCAGGCATGGATCTTCTCCTCCTCGGCCTCGGAGGCCTTCACGCGGGCCTCCAACTCCTCTATCTCCTTGTCCCACTCCCTGAACTTGCCGGGCAGGTCCAGCGGGCCGAGGGAGCGGACCTTCTCGGTCATCTCGTTGACCACGGAGCGGACCTTGTCCCCCTCCGCGCCGGAGATCCACTCCAGCCGGAAGCGGCCGTCCTCGACGCCCATCGCCTTCAGCATCCGTTCCAGCATCTTCATGCGGCGCAGGGTCTTGTAGTTGCCCTCGGCGTAGTGGCAGTCGCCCGGATGGCAGCCGCCCAGCAGCACGCCGTCGGCGCCTTTCGCGAAGGCCTCCACCACGAACTGCGGGTCCACCCGGCCGGAGCACATCACCCGGATCACGCGGACGTTGGGGGCGTATTTCAGGCGCGACACGCCGGCGAGGTCCGCCGCCGTGTAGGTACACCAGTTGCAGAAGAACGCCACTATCTTCGGTTCGAATTTCACGGTACTCATTTCGCAAGCACTCCTTCGATCTCGCTGAAGATCTCATCGTCGCCGAACAGGTTCTGCGTTATGGAGCCCGAAGGGCAGGCCGCCGCGCATACCCCGCATCCCTTGCAGAGCACCTCGTTGATCGCGGCCTTCCGCTTCGCCTCGTCGAACGATACCGCGCCGTACGGGCACAGCGGCACGCAGGTCTTACAGCCGCTGCACTCAGCTTCCGCCACCGCGGAGGTGTTGGGTTCCAGCTCTACGTGCCCGGCGTCTATCAGCGCCAGCGCCTCGGCCGCGGCGGCCCCGGCCTGGGCCACCGTGTCCGGGATGTCCCTCGGGCCCTGGCAGGCCCCGGCTATGTAGACCCCGTCGGTGAAGGTGTTAACGGGGGCCAGCTTTGGGTGCCGCTCCTGGAAGAAGCCCTCGCTGCCGCACCCTATGTTGAAGCGGCGGCGCACCTCCTGCGCGTCCGCCTGGGGCTCCAGCCCCGTGGAGAGCACCACCATGTCCACCGGGATCCTGCGCACTATGCCGGCCAGCGTGTCCTCCACGCGCATCACGAGCTTGCCCTCCTCCTCCGGGCTCACCGCCCAGTCGGTCACCTCGGCGACGCGGCCGCGCACGAAGTGCACGCCCTCGCCCAGCAGCTTGTCGTAGAACTCCTCGTAGGCCTTGCCCGGGGCGCGCATGTCGATGTAGAAGTTGTACACTTCCGCCCCCGAGTGCTCCTTGATCAGGTGCGCGAGCTTCAGCGAGTACATGCAGCAGACGCGGGAGCACCATTTATTGCTCTTCTCGTCGCGCGACCCGACGCAGTGGATGATGCCCACCGCCTTCGGCTCGCGCCCGTCGCGCAGCTTTATCTCTCCGGAGGTCGGGCCGGAGGCGTTCACCAGGCGCTCTACTTCCAGCGCCGTGTAGACCCCCGGGTAGCGGCCGTAGCCGTACTGCTTGTCCTTCTTCGCGTCGTAGGTCCTGAAGCCCGTGGCCAGCACTATGGAGCCGACCTGGATCTCCTCGGACCGCTCCTTCTGCCCGAAATCGAAAGCGTTGCGGTCGCAGACCGAGGCGCATTTCTTCTGGCACTTCCCGGTCTTGAGCTGCAGGCAGGTCTCCGGGTCCACCAGCACCACCTTGGGCGTAGCCTGCGGGAAGTCTATATAGACCGGCTTGCGTTTTCCGAGGCCCTGGTTGAACTTGTCGTGGAACTTGGGCTCCTTGTAGACGCAGGCGTCTATGCATTCCATACAGCCCACGCAGAGGTCCTCGTTGACGTAGCGCGGCTTGCGCTTCACGGTCACCTTGTAGTTGCCGACGTAGCCCTCCACCTTCTCCACCTCGGACCAGGTCCAGAGACGGATGTTCGGATGCGCCTTGACGGCCGACATCTTCGGCGTCAGGATGCAGGCCGCGCAATCCAGCGTCGGGAAGGTCTTGTCGAACAGGGCCATGTGCCCGCCTATCGTGGCCTCTTTCTCCACCAGCGTGACCTTCTTGCCGGCGTTGGCCAGCGTGAGCGCGGCGTGTATGCCGGCTATGCCGCCGCCTACCACCAGCACGTTCGGGTCCACCGGCACGCGCTTGCGTTCCAGCGCCCTGTGATGCACGACGCGCGCCACGGCCGCGCGGGCGAGGTCCTTCGCCTTCTCCGTGGCGGAGGCCCTGTCCGTATGAACCCAGGAAGCGTGCTCGCGTATGTTGACCATCTGCACCCGGAACGGGTTCAGCCCGCCCTTGGCGGCGGCCTTGCGGAACGTCTCCTCGTGCAGGTTCGGCGAGCAGGCGGAGACGACGATGCGCTCCAGGCCGTACTTCTCTATGTCGGAGGCTATCAACTCCTGGCCCGGGTCCGAGCACATGTACTTGTAGTCCCGCGCCACCGCCACGCCCGGCAGCCCGGCCGCGTACTCCCGCACGGCGGCTACGTCGATCGTGCCGGCTATGTTGCTGCCGCAGTGGCAGATGTAGAAGCCTACCCGGGGCAGGCCGTTGGTCTTATGGTCTTTTTTCGGCATCTTTATCTCCCCGCCAGGGCGGCTTGCGCGGGTATTATCCCGCGCCCGATCCCCAGCTCGTCGGCGTCCAGGCCCATCGCCAGCCCTATCAGCTGCGTGAAATAGAGCACCGGCATGTTCGGGCGCCCGAATTTTCCCGCCATCTGCCCCTGGTAGGCGTCAAGATTGAACTGGCAGAGGGGGCAGGGCGTAACAAGGGCCGCGGCCCCCCGTTTCTTGGCCTCATTAAGGATAATATAGGCGAGCCGCAGGCCCGCGTCCGGCAGCGTGCCGGTCAGGCTGCCGCCGCAGCAGTGGGTCTTCAGCGGCCAGTCCACGCACTCGGCGCCGCAGGCCTGCATCAGCCTGTCCATCGTAACCGGGTCGTCCTGGTCGTCGAAGGTCGCGAACGGCCTTACTATCTGGCAGCCGTAATAGGAGGCCAGCTTCAGCCCTGACAGCGGCTTCTTGACGCGCTTCCTGATCTCATCGAGGCCGATGTCGTTGACCAGCACGTCCAGCGGATGCCGCACTTTCACGCCTTCCCGGTAATCCAGGCCGCCGGCCTTCAGCGCGCCGGTAACCTTTCGCTTCAGTTCCGGGTTCTCGCCCAGGCCCCTCATGGTCTTGTTCAGCACCAGGTAGCACGCGCTGCACGGGGCCATCACGTCGGCCCTGTCGCGGGCGGCTATAGCCAGGTTGCGGCCGGCCAGCGCGTAGGACTTCGTCTCGTCCACCGACATATAGGCCGTGGCGCCGCAGCAGTTCCAGTCCTCCAGCTCCCTGACCTCGACGCCGAGCGCCCTGAACACGGCCAGGAAGGACTCCTCGTAGGCCCGGCCGGAGCCCTTCAGCGAACAGCCGGGAAAATACTGGTATCTCATTTCGCAGCCTCCTTGCTCTCCTCTGAATCTATGGCCTCCAGCACCCTGCGGAGCTGGCCGCGGGCCTCGATGCCGTGCGGCACGAAGGACATCCGCCCTTTCCGCATCAGGCCCAGGCCCACGCCCGCCATGTCGAGGAAGCGCAGCCAGTTAGTGCGCAGGAAGAGGTTGGCCACCAGCAGCGACTCG
>JAKAMO010000286.1 GCA_021812825.1 bacterium
CCTGCTCAGCCTCAGGCTGGGGATCTCGGTGGCCATCTTCGAAATGCTGCTCGGCCTGGGCGCCGGTACGCTCGGCCTGAAACCGGAGCCCTGGATGAGCTATCTGGCCGGCTTCGGCGGCATAGTGCTGACCTTCCTGGCAGGCGCCGAGGTGGACGCGAAGCTGCTGAAGGAGAACTTCCGGGCGGCCGGGGTGCTGAGTTTCTTCTCTTTCCTGGCCCCGTTCGCTGCCGGTTATTTATTCTGCCGGTACGCTGCCGGCTGGCCCCTGAAGGCCTCCCTGGTGGCGGCCGTGGCGCTGTCGGAGACGTCCCTGGCCGTAGTATATTCCGTGCTTACCGAGACCGGCCTGAGCCGCACCCGCACCGGCAAGATACTGATGGCCTGCACGTTCCTGACGAACACGCTGACCGCGCTGGCGCTGAGCGCGGCTTTCCTGCGCCCGAACCTCTACACGCTGCTGTTCCTCGCCGCCTCCGGGGCCTTCCTGCTCTTCGCGGGCCGCTTCAACATGGGCCTGCTGCGGCACCCGGCGCTGGCCGGCAAAGTGATAGAGCCGGAGATAAAGTACATCTTCTTCGTGCTGCTCTCCTTCGTCTACCTGGCCGCGCTGGGCTCCAGCCAGGCCATGCTGCCCGCCTTCATCTTCGGCCTGGTGATGGGGAAGCATTTCAAGAAGGGGCGCGCCACCGCGCCGGTAAAGGCCCGGCTGCGCACCGTCTCCTACGCTTTCATAACGCCTTTCTTCTTCCTCGTCGCCGGCATGAAGGTCTCCCCTTCGGCGCTCCTGAGCGCTTTCGCCCTGTTCGCCGGGCTGTTCGCCGCCAAGCAGCTCTCGAAACTGGCGGGGGTCTATTTCCTCGCCGGCAGGTACTTCCCGGAGAACCGCGGCTATTTCACGCTGCTGATGTCCACGGGCCTCACCTTCGGCCTGATGGCCGCGCTGTTCGGCCTGGACGCCGGCTTCCTGGACCGCGCGCAGTACTCCATACTCACCGGCGTGCTGATAGCCAGCGCGGTCATCCCCACCTTCATCGCCCAGCGCTGGTTCATGCCCGCCGAGGAAGAGGACCTGGCCTGAGCAGGACCTTCTCCCGGCGCGGTCCCGCCGCCGCACCTTGCGCAATCCCCCCGCTGTTGACCGGTCAACCCGCCGGTTAACATTAGCCCGTTCAGCCGAAAAATTTGGGGCGGGCCTTCAGAACAGGCCGGTGATGTTCCCCTCCGCGTCAATGTCGATGCTCTCCGAAGCGGGATGCTCCGGCAGGCCCGGCATGCGCATAATGTCGCCAGTTATGGGGATAACGAAGCCGGCGCCGGCCGCTATCTCTATCTGCCGCACCGTCACCACGAAGTCCTTCGGGCGGCCCAGCAGGTCCGGGTTGTCCGAGAGCGATTTCTGCGTCTTGGCTATGCAGACCGGCAGCTTGTCCAGCCCGAGGCTGTTGACCTTGTCCAGGTCCTTCTTGGCGCGCGCGGTGTAGTCTATGTGCCTGGCGCCGTACATCTTTGAGGCTATGGCCTCTATCTTCTTCTGCACCGGCCATTCCCATTCGTATACAGGCTTGAAACCGCAGCGGTCGCGGCTCTGCACGGCCTTGTCCACCAGCTCCGCCAGCTCCACGGCGCCCGCCCCGCCCCGGCCCCAGACGTCGGCCACGGCAACCGGGACCCCCAGCTCCGCGCACCTGCCCTTCACCACGGCTATCTCCTCGTCGGTATCGGAGGCGAACTTATTGAGCGCCACGACCGGGACCAGGTCGAACTGCTTCATGTTCTCCACGTGCTTCTCCAGGTTCTCCAGCCCCTTCCTGACCGCGGCCGGGTCCGGGTTATTCAGCTCCTTCAGCGGCACGTGGCCGTGGTATTTCAGCGCGCGCACCGTGGCCACCAGCACGGCCGCGCTCGGGCAGAGCCCGGCGTAGCGGCACTTGATGTCCAGGAACTTCTCCGCGCCCAGCTCGAAGGCGAAGCCGGCCTCGGTCACGACGTAGTCTGACAGGCTGAGGCCCATGCGGGTGGCGATGATGGAGTTGCAGCCGTGCGCGATGTTGGCGAAGGGCCCGCCGTGGATTATCGCTGGCGTCCCCTCCGTGGTCTGCACCAGGTTGGGCATGATCGCGTCCTTGAGCAGCGCCGCCATCGCGCCGTGGGCCTTGAGGTCGCGCGCGTAGACCGGCTTCCTGTCGTAGGTGTAGCCCACGAAGATGTTGCCCAGCTTCTCCTTCAGGTGGCCGAGGTCGTTCGACAGGCAGAACACGGCCATGACCTCCGAGGCCGCCACTATGTCGAAGCCGGTCTCGCGCGGGACGCCGCTCATCGTGCCCCCGAGGCCCACGATTATGTTCCGCAGCGACCGGTCGTTCATGTCCATCACGCGCCGCCAGGCGACGGTGCGCGGGTCGATGCCGAGGTTGTTCTTCTTGTTCTGCACGTTGTTGTCTATCAGCGCGGCCAGAAGGTTGTGGGCCTTCTCTATGGCGGCGAAGTCGTTGGTGAAATGGAGGTTTATGTCCTCCATCGGCAGCACCTGCGACCAGCCCCCGCCGGTGGCGCCGCCCTTTATGCCGAACACCGGGCCCAGCGACGGCTCGCGCAGCACCACGGTGGTCTTCCTGCCTATCCTGTTGAGGCCGAGCGTCAGGCCGATGGAAACTGTGGTCTTTCCTTCGCCGGCCGGCGTCGGAGAGATGGCCGACACCAGGACCAGCTTGCCGTTCTTCGCCTTCTCCGGATCTATCAGCTTCAGCGGCAGCTTGGCCTTGTACTTGCCGTACAGGTTCAGGTCCTGCTCCGGCACGCCGAGGCCGGCGGCTATCTCGCCTATATGCTTCAGCTTTATCCTGTGCGCTATCTCTAAGTCGGTGGGCAT
>JAKAMO010000287.1 GCA_021812825.1 bacterium
TGGGCGGCGGCCTTTCGTTCGACCAGGAGTCCAACCCGATACCGCTGACCTTCAAAATGGGCGCGGCCGTCAACCCGTTCCGCAACTTCCTGGTGGCCACCGATTTCGTGATGCCCAAGCACAACTCGCCCAGCATGCGCCTCGGCGCCGAGCTGGCCACCACCCCCAACGAGCTGACGCGCCTCTGCGTGCGCGCGGGTCTCGACACCCAGCGCCTGCGCGACGGCCTCGGCGGCTTCACGATGGGCGTCGGCGCGACGCTGCACTTCTTCAGCCTGGACTACGCGTTCGTCCCGATGGGGGAACTGGGCTCCACCCACAGGATCTCGCTCACCTTCGACTTCCCGTTCCGCAGCCCCATCTTCCAGCGGCGCGACCGCACGATCTTCACGAAGATGAAGGGCATCTCCTTCAAATAGCGGCGCTGCAGGTCCGCGGAAAAGGGGCCCTGGAAGGCCCCTTTTTCATGCCTTCCCGCCCGTTGACACGCAAGGGCGAATAATATAGATTATTAGGCCGGAAAAATCATGAAGGCGCTCGGACAACATCTGGTACTGGAACTCTACGGCTGCAACGCCGGGACGCTCTCGTCGGTACCGCACGTGCAGGAGGCCATGGTGAAGGCGGCCAGGGCGGCCGACGCCACCATCATAGACTCCATCTTCCACCATTTCAAGCCGCACGGCGTCTCCGGGGTAGTGGTCATAGCGGAATCCCATTTCGCGATACACACCTGGCCCGAGCACTCCTACGCCTCCGTAGACCTCTACACCTGCGGCGCGAAGACGAGGCCCTGGGAGGCTTTCAAGGTCCTCAAGAAGCTCTTCAAGTCCACGCACTTCAGCGTGATGAAACTGGAAAGGGGGCTGCTGCCCGGCTAGCCGGGCGCTTCGCCATGAGCCAGGAATTCGACTGGTTGAAGGCCTCCGGCCGCGTGCTCCCGAAAGGGAAGTGGTTCGTGGAGTTCTTCACTCCCGGGGAGCTGCACGCCCACCGCTCGCTGGAGGTCCTGGAGACCTCCTCCACCGCCTTCCAGGACGCCGCGCTGATAAGGACGCACACCTTCGGCAAGGTGCTGGTGCTGGACGGCGAGACGCAGTCGAGCGAGTACGACGAGGCCTTCTACCACGAGTCGCTGGTCTACCCGGCCCTGCTCGCCAGCAGGGCGCCGCGCACGGCGCTGATACTGGGCGGGGGGGAAGGCGCCACCGCCAGGGACATCCTTAACGACCGCGGCATCCGCCTGGTGGTCATGGCCGACATCGATTACAACATCCTCCGCTTCGCCGCCGAGCACCTGGAGCCCTGGCACCGGGGCTCGTTCTCGGACCCCCGCCTGCGCCTGCTCGCGCAGGACGCCAGGAAATACGTGCTGTCCACCTCGGCGAAGTTCGACCTGATCTACTCCGACCTGCCCAGCCCGGTGGAAGGCGGCCCGGCGGTGGCGCTCTACACGCTGGAGTTCTACCGCTCCCTCAAGAAGATACTGAAGCCCGGCGGCGTCTTCACGGTGCAGGCTGGGCCCGGCACGCCGCTGCAGTTCGAGCTGCACCCGGCCATACGCAACACCGCGGCGAAGGTCTTTCGCCACGTCGGGAGCTATTCAACTTTCGTCCCCTCCTACGACATGCCCTGGACCTTCCTCTACTGCACGGACGACCCGGCCAAGGCGCCGGCCAGGCTGTCGGCCGCCGCGCTGGACAGGGCCGCCGCCGCGCGCCTGCGCAGGCCGCTCAGGTACTCGGACGGGGAGACGATAACAGGGGCCTTCAGCCTGCCCAGGTACTATAGGGACAGGATCAGGGCCAGCCGCGCGGTGATAACGCAGGCGCGCCCGGTGTTCTTCAGCACCTCGCAGCGCTGAGATCCAAACCCACTAAGAAGCGACGGAGAACGATATGAAAAAAACCAAGAAACAGAGAAAAAAGCGCCGGCGAAGAAGCCGGCCGCGAAGAAGCCGGCGGCGAAGAAGGCCGCCCCCAGGGCCAAAGCGCGCCCCGCCGCGGCCAAGGCCCAGCCGGCCGCGGAGGCGCTGACGCGCCAGGAGCTGGCCGAGATAGCGACCTCCCTGAACGAGATGAAGACCGACATCTCCAAGAACGTCGAGGACAAGAGGAACATGGACCTCCTCGAGCCGGAGGTAGGGGATTCCATAGACCAGGCCAGCCAGAGCCTGGACAAGGAGATCCTTTTCGAGCTGTCGGACAACGAGCGCCGCATCCTGCGCGACATAGACGCGGCCCTGCGCAAGATGGAGAAGGGCACTTACGGCCTCTGCGAGCACTGCAAGAAGCCGATACAGAAGAAGCGCATCAAGGCGCTGCCCTCCGCCAGGTACTGCATGGCCTGCCAGAGCGGCTCCGAGCGCAGCGGCTCCTGAAGCCTACCGGCCCTAAAAAAAGCCCCGCGGAAGCGGGGCTTTTTTATGCGCCTGGTCCTGCGCCTAGGGCATTATGCCCGGCGGCGGGGGGGCGTCCACCTTGGAGACCACCTTCACCTCCGTCTTGCGCCAGTTCCTGGCCTTGGCCGTGATGATGAAACGCCTGCCGTTGGAAGAGATCACCAGCGACTCCGGGGTCAGGTTCTGGTACAGCTCGGCCCTGACCGCGTTGACGTTGCCGGTCAGGTCCGCGAGGCGGCCGAGGTCCTCGGTATAGCGGCCGTTCTGCTTCATGTAGATATGCTCGAGCATGGCCAGCTTGGAGATAGTAGTGCGCGCGGCGCGTATCTGCTTCATCTCCGCCGGGGTCACCTTCAGCAGCGTGCTGTTGAGCCAGGTGCCCATCAGGATGACCAGCAGGCCCCAGGAGAAGGCCAGCACCAGGCCCTCGCCCAGGTCGCCGCGGCGCTTGATGCTGACCACCCTG
>JAKAMO010000288.1 GCA_021812825.1 bacterium
GGTCCGCGGCGTGCTCGCCAGCGACAAGGATTTCGGCTACGGCTACGCCTACTCCGTGATAGTGGAGAAGGCCGAGCTCAAGAAGTAGGGCCCGGCGGCCGACCTCCGGCCTCCCGGCGCCGCGGCGCGGGAGGCCGGCTTTATTTATGAGCATGAAAGCCATACAGGGCGATATCACCGTGCTGAAGGTGGACGCCATCGTCAACGCGGCCAACCGGACGCTGCTGGGCGGCTGTCCTGCGGGGGAGGCGAGGATCACCGGTTCCCACGGCCTTCCGGCCAAATACATCATACACGCCGTCGGACCGGCCTGGAGCGGCGGCGGCGAGGGGGAGGCGGGGCTGCTGAGGAGCTGCTACCTGAACGCCCTCGCGCTCGCCAGGGAGAAGGGCCTGTCGAGCATAGCTTTCCCCTGCATCAGCACGGGCATCTTCGGCTATCCGCGGCGCGAGGCCGCGGGGATAGCGGTGGCGGCCGTACGCGAATTTCTGAAAGGCGGCTATCCTCTGGAAGTGGTCTTCTGCTGCTTCCTCCCGGAGGATCTCGCGGTCTACGAGGGCCTGCTGGGGCAGGCCCGGGACTAAAGACCGCGGGCGGATGGGCCATGGGCCCCATGACAGCCGCCCGTCCCGCTGGTAAACTCATTTTGCGGCCGCCGCCGGGTAGATTTGAGCGTGCGGCAAATAAAGTGTAGTATAGGACAAATCCGGATTTCGGAGTATCAAATGCCCCACAACAGGAAGCGCCCGTACAAGATCTCGCTGATATCCACGCACGGCACCGGCAAGACCACCCTCTGCTACGAGGTGGCCGCCGAGCTGAAGAAGCGCGGGCTCAAGGTGAAGGTCTTCTCCGAGCTGGCCGCCACGGCCTTCGAGCAGGGGATCCCGATAAACGAGAACACCACGCTGCCCGCGCAGATGTACATCATGATGCAGCACATCACCGAGGAGCTGCGCGGCACGCTGCGCGGCTACCAGGTGGTGGTCTGCGACCGCAGCGTCTTCGACAACCTCGTGTACCTGGAGCGCCGCTGCGGCGAGAACCCGGCCCTGCGCGACTTCCTGCGGGCCTACGCCGGGACCTTCCCGTACGACGTCATCTACAAGCTGCCTATGGTGGGCGAGCTGGTGGACGACGGCATACGCGACGCCAAGAGCGAGGATTTCCGCCGCGACATCTTCGAGCGCCTCAACTCGCTGCTGGAAGAGTTCAATATAGAGCACCGCACGCTGCCCCCGCCGTCCACCGAGCTGCGCAAGGAATGGGCCGACCTGATAGTGAAGGAGACCATGGAAGCCCTTTCCCGCCCGGCCGCGGCCGCCGTCCCGGCGCCGCGCGAGAACAGCGCGGTACATTAAAGGCCGGAGCGGCCCTTTTTCCGCCGCCCGCGTAGGCCGTAAGGCCCTGTCGCGGCGGCGGTCCTGTTTGTAGAATTAAAGCGATGTCCGCGTCTTTACGTTCCGTCCTGCTTTCCCTTTCCCTGGCGCTGTTGCCGCTGCGGGCGGGCGCCGGCGTTTTCGCAGAGCTTTCCTCCGGCCGCCCCGCGGCGGTACCGGAGTTGCCGGCCGCGTTGCCGGCCGCAACCCGCTCCGCGCAGAAGCCTCATTACCTTTCGCTGGACGGCCTGGACCTGCGCGCCGTGCCGGCGCCGCCCGCGGACGGCTCCTACGAGGACAGGGAGGATCTCCGGGCCGTCCTGGACTGGCAGGCCAGGCGCACCGGCGCCCAGTGCGCGGCCGCGCGCGCCGAGATGAGCCACGATTACGAGACTTTCTTCGGCAAGATAAGCCCCTTCGGCTCCCCGACCCCGCCGGAGGTCAAAAAGTTCTTCAACAACGTAAGCAAGGATTCCGTGGCGGCGCACACCTTCCTGAAGGACGCCTACCGGAGGCCCCGGCCTGCCGACAGGGACAGCCGGGTAAAGCCGTGCATACCCAACGCCCGCGGCCTCTCCTATCCGAGCGGCCATTCGGCCATGTCGCGGCTCTTCGCGCTGATACTTTCCGACCTGGTCCCTTCCCGCCGGGCCGAATTCCTGGCCAAGGCCGACGAGAGCGCGCTGCTGCGCGTCATAGGCGGCGCCCACCATCCCACCGACACGCAAGCCGGCAAGCTACTGGCCGATACTCTCTACGAAGCCCTGAAAAAAGAGCCGGCCTTCAGGGCCGACCTGAGGGCCCTCAAGCCGCTGCTGCGCTGATCCGGAAACGATACGCGGTGCCCGCTCAGGCGGCCCCTAAGGCCGCCTGTACCGCTTTGGAGAGCAGGCCGAGCGGCAGGGAGGGGGAGATGTTCCGGCAGGGCTTTTCCTTCAGGGCCATCTCGGTGCTGACGGGCAGGTGGAGGAAGGCGTATTTAGTCTTAAGGCCGGAAGCTTCTATAGCCCGCAGCGCGGAGTACATCAGCGTGTTGCAGACGTAGCCGCCGGCGTGGTTGCTGACGTAGGCCGGGGCCCCGGCCCGGCGGACGGCGGCAGCCAGCTTTATCGGGTCTATGGTGACGAAATAAGCGGCGGGGCCTTTTACGTCCAGCTTTTCGCCTTCCGGCCGCCAGCCGGCGTTATCGACGATGCCGTAGTCCGCTATGTTCAGGCCGAAGCGCTCCACGCGCACGGCCGTCTCTCCGGCCGCCAGGCCGAGGGAGATAAGCAGGTCCGGCTTTACTTTAGCTATAAGCCCGGCGATCTTCCCGCCTACCGCCCGGCCGCTGACCGGCAGGCGGGCCCTGAAGAGCTTCGCGCCTTCAGGCGCCTTCAGCCCGGCCAGCACGGCCAGGGACGGGTTCTCGGAACGGCCGCCGAAAGGCTCGAAAGCGGTGACGAGTATCTTTTTCATAGCGATATCGGGCTCCTTGAAAGTGC
>JAKAMO010000289.1 GCA_021812825.1 bacterium
CGGCGCAGCATGCGCGAGCCCATCGAAGTGCGGCACAGGTCCAGCACGCCCCAGAGCGTCTTGGAATCGTCGCCGTCCGGGGAGGAGACCAGCTCCAGCGTCTTGATGGCGGACTCGTCGAGCTGCAGGCGGTTGGAGGGCTCGTGGTAGGACGGAGAGAAGACCTCTTTCAGGCCCGGCTGGGTCTGGCGCACGTAGGAGACGGCTCGCAGGGCGGTCTGCATGGCCAGCTTATGGTTCTGCCACACCGGCTGCGAGGCCCAGTCGGGGGAGCCGGCGTCGTCGCCGTGGTACTCGGTAAGCGGCACCGGGCCGAAGTCCAGCCCGCGCCGTTTTATCTCCTTCATCGTCTTCGGGCCGGCTATCAGCTCGGCAGGAGCCGTCCTGGAGACCTGGGAGAGCAGCTGGTAAAGGTCGGGGTCGTTGAGGTTCTGGGTGGCGAGGAAATCCCCGGTGGAGGCGTCGAACGTGGCGAGGCCCCAGCCCACGATGTCCAGCTCCAGCGCGGCCAGGTAGCGGCTGGCCCGCGGCTGCAGCAGCTCGTCCTCCACCACGGTGCCGGGGGTTATCAGCCGCACCACCTCGCGCTTGAACAGCTTGGTCTTCTTCGCGTCCCCGGAAGGGGCGACCTGCTCGCAGATGGCCACCTTGTGCCCGGCCGCCAGCAGGCGGGCGATGTAATTGGTGGCCGAGTGGTGCGGGACGCCGCACATCGGCACGCTCTGCCTGGCGGTGAGCGTCAGTCCCAGCTCGGAGCTGGCGGTCTTGGCGTCGTCGAAGAAGAGCTCGTAGAAATCCCCCAGCCTGAAGAACAGCAGCGCGTGCGGATAGGACTTCTTCAGCGCCTGGTACTGCTGCATCAGAGGGGTTTCGGGTGTTTCAACCTGTGTCATATGGTCGGTCAGGCGGCCCGGCCGCCGGAAGCCGCAAAGAGGATACGCGCCCGTAACTGCGCGCTACTGCCGGGTATATTGTATCAAAAGCTCTTCGGCTTCTTTAAGGGTTTTGAGCTTCATGAAAGCGCCGCGGGCGCCGGCGGCCCCTGGCAGGCCCTTGAGCCAGTACCCGACCAGCTTGCGGGCGCGCGCCAGGCCGTGTTCCTCGCCGTAGATGCCGGCGTTCAGCTCCAGGAAGCGCAGGAAGAGCTTAATGCGGTCCGCGTCCGACGGAGCGGGCGCTTCCCTGCCCGCCAGGCCGGCGGCGATCTCGGCGAAGACGGCCGGGTTGAAGACGGCCGCCCGCCCCACCGCCACTCCGGAGCAGCCGGCCTCGAGCATAGCCCGCGCCGCGGCGGCCCCGTCCACGCCGCCGTTGCCGAAGACCGGGATCTTCACCGCGGCGGCGGCGGCCGCCATGTGCTCCAGGTTGACCGGCCCGGAGTGGAACTGGGAGGCGGGCCTGCCGTGCAGCGTTATGGCCGAGGCGCCGGCCTCCTCGCAGACGCGGGCCAGCAGCGGCCCGAGGTTGGCGCCCTCCTCGAGACCGGTGCGGAACTTCACGGTGACGGGGACCTTCACGCTCTTCACCATGCGCGAGACGATGTCCGCCAGCAGCAGCGGCGAGCGCATCAGCTCCGCGCCGGCGCCGGACCGACGCACCTTCTTCACCGGGCAGCCGGCGTTCACGTCCACCATGTCGGCCCCGGCGCGCTCGGTCGCCTGCGCCGCCTGCGCCATGGACGCCGGATCGGCCCCGAAGACTTGTATCGCCGCGGGGCGCTCCCCGGGTAGCAGCTCCAGCATCCTGAAGGACTTCTTGTTGCCGTACTTCAGGCTCTCGGCCGAGACCATCTCGGTCACCACCAGCCCGGCCCCTCCGCCGGCGGCGAGTATGCGGAAGGCCGCGTTGGTTATGCCGGCCATCGGGGCCAGCGCCAGGTTATTGGCTAATTGAACGGCGCCTACGCGCAGCGGCCGCAGGAGTGGCTCCGTCACGGGTTCACGGAATAGCTGCCGTCGTGGGCGAGGAAGAACTCCCGCGGGGCGCGGCGGAAGACGGGGTCCGTTTCCGCGCGCGGGGCGCCCGCCTTCCTCAGCACGTCCAGCTGGAAGGAGAAGGCCTTGTCCTCCACGGCCAGCACCGAGTCCAGGCCCTTGTAGTCGAACACCATCGGGTTAGCCTCCACCTGCAGGTCGCTCGTCTGGCCGGGGGGAGGCACCTTGCCGGCCGTCCGCTTCCGGCGGCTCATCTCGTAGGCGGCGTGCCAGGCCTGGTGGGCGATGATGCCCGCGCACCAGGTGACCGACTTGAAGGCCTGCGCGTCCGACAGGGCGGCCACCGGCACGCCGTTCTCGAAGTAGAAGCCGGTCTTGTTCTCGCTGCGGATCACGTAGAGGTTGCGCCTGATGAAAAGGAAGGTGTCGCGGTCGGAGCTCCAGATGAGCTTGAGGGCGTTGGTGACCTGCCGCTTGAACCCGGGCGAGCCCTGTATGTCCAGCCCTGAGCGCGGGTCGTAAGCCTCGGGGATACGGGCGGCGGCTACCCCCTCCCCTTCGTCCTGCGCCTGGGCGGGGGCCGGCGCGGAGACCGGTGCCGGGCCCGCTGCGGCCCCGCCGGGCGCAGGGGCGGCCTGGCCGAAGATCCTGGCGCCGGCGGGAACGGCGGGCGCGTCGGTGGACGAGGAGCGCACCTGCACGAAATACCAGACCGCCCCGCCCAGCAGCAGCAGCGGCAGCAGGGCCAGCGCCTTGCGCGTCAGGAATAAGCTCTTGTGTTCGCCGTCGCTCATGCGTAAAAGCGCGAAGCGAAAAGAGGCAGGCCCCTTTCCGCCCCGCTATCTTCCCGAAAGCTTTTACTTAAGCGCTTTCAGGTAGGACTTGTAGAAGGCCTGCAGCTAGCTGTCGGGGGCCTGGAACTCCAGGAT
>JAKAMO010000290.1 GCA_021812825.1 bacterium
GCGTACATTCCCGAAGCAAAACACGGAATGCCAGACAAAAAGACAGGCATACCAAAGCCTGAATTCCACGAATCTAAATTCACATACAACAGCGAGAAGGATATCTACATCAGGGGGGCGGGGGAGATACTGGGCGTTCGCCAGCACGGGGACATGGACCTGAAGCTGGCGGACATGGGCCGGGACAAGGAAATCCTGGAGCAGGCCCTGGCCGACCGCGACGCTATCCTGGCCGTCGACCCGGACCTGCGGGCGCCGGAGAACATGCGCCTGCACCGTAAACTGCGGGACAGCTACGCCTCCCGCTGGAACCTGATAGACCTGGCCTGAACTGCCGCCTCAGAACAGGGAGGAAACGATCAGGCCCGGGCCGCCTGGGAAATAGGGCAGCAGCGTGACGGCCGGCTTCCCCTCCGCCGGCTTTCCGGCGGCGCCCGCGCGGTGCTTGGAGGCCACCCAGGTGCCTACGGCCCAGCCTATGCCGCCGCCCAGTATGACCTCCGAAAGATAGTGCTTGTCGTCGTAGACCCTGGACCGGGCCACGCCGGCGGCCATGCCGTACAGCACGGGTGTCTGCCAGTAGCCCAGGGTGTCCCTGAGGTCTATGTCCAGCGAGGAGGCCAGCGCGAAGGCGGCGCTGGTATGGCCGGAGGGGAAGGAGTAGCCGCTGTGCCTGAAGGGCCTGAAGCTGCTGGGCTCGTCCTGCTTGCTGGGCAGCCTGCGGCCGGTGAAGAAGCAGATGGTGGGGTTGATGATAAGGGCCGCGATGATGCTGGATTCGGCCGCGTCGGCCGCCATGCCGCGCATCCTGACGCTGCCGAAAGCGTAGCCGCCCGCCCACAGCGCCGTGATGATGGGGGCCTGGTACTTGTAGTCGCCGAAATGCGTGGAGGCGAAGCTCACGTTCTGCCAGAATTCCTTCCGGTGGCTCTCGTTGTAGGAGCGTATCTTCTCGTCGTACATCAGCGAGCCGGCGGTGGCGCCGAGCACCCCTCCTGCTATTGCCAACTGGCCGCCGCTCCACCTGGCCGGGAGGGTAGGGAGCTCCTTCAGGTCGCTCCAGAGCCTGCCACCGTAGCCCAGCGGGTCGGGGGCCGGCCGCTCCCCGCAGAAAGCCGGCGCGGCGCACTGCGCCAGCAGCGCGGCGGCCGCGACGAGCGGGGCTATGCGTGTGGATCTGAAAGTGGCCGTCATGGTCCTCCCTTGGAGCGGTAATAGTATTGTCCGGCGAACTAGGCGCGGCCGCGGCCGTAAGTTAAGGCTATATTATAACCGTTTTCCGCCGGGCTCCGCCCGGGATGACCCGTGCGTGGCCATAAAAATCTAAGGCCCCGCGCCGTGAAGCGCGGGGCCCTGTGCCTTCTCCTCCCTTAGAAGGTCGACCACGGGGTCGTCAGCGTGGTGCTGTCGCGGCCCTTTATGTCCTCGTGGGTGCAACTGACTACGAAGTTGCCCCAGCTGGCGGCGTGGGTCGGGTCGTTGAAGTACGCCCAGCCCGCGCCGTCGGTCACCGCGCCGCCGTTAGCCACGGCGGAGACGGTGTTGGAGTCCAGATGGCCCGTGCCTGGCATCTTGGCCTGCGGGATCTCCGCTATGTACTTGGCGTTGGCGGTCAGCACGGACAGCGTGTCCGCCGGGAACCAGCCCTCGTTGTCTCCGTAGTACACCTGGATAGCGCTGCGGACCGAGGAGAGAGCGCCCTTCGTGGCGCCTTCCTTGGACTTGTTGATAAGGTCCGCGAACTTGGGTATCGCTATCGCCGCCAGGATACCTATGATCGCGACCACTATCATCAGCTCTATCAGGGTGAACCCCTGTTTCCTCTTCATACGCTACCTCCTGCGACAGCCCATCCCCCGGGATAATTTAAAGATAAGGCCCGGGGAGCCGCTGCCACGGATATAGCCTAACAGCGGGAGTTCAAATCAATATCAAATAGTGCGAAAGTTACACAGGCTTCCCGGGCGCCGGCGGCCGTTCCGCGGGCGCGTTCGCCGGGGTCGCGGGACCTTCTGTATCCGCGCGCGCGGATGTCAACTATTATTTTCCCCTATGAGAATAAAGTTTTTTATTGCGCAAAAATCGCGACATAGTGTAAAATATCCGCGGTACTACTAATAGTGGTGGGGTCAACAGGGAACACAATCTATAGTAGTCTGGCGAGTGTCTAGTATAGTATAGCTCGGCGCCGCCCAGGGGGCCTTTTCGGCCCAGGGACAGGGAAGACGAAAGATGAAATGCCCGTTCTGCGGAGCCGAGGATACCAAGGTCATAGACAGCCGTGATTCGGCCGAGGCCTTCGAGATCCGGCGCCGCCGCGAGTGCGGGAAGTGCGAAAAGAGGTTCACCACCTACGAGCGCATAGAGTCGCACCCGCTGGTGGTGATCAAGAAGGACGGCCGCCGCGAGGGGTTCGCGCGCGAGAAGGTGATGAGCGGCATCATCAAGTCCTGCCAGAAGCGGGACGTCAGCATGGAGAAGATGGAGGAGGCGGGCAGGGAGATCGAGAACGCTCTTAGGGAGGAGGATACCAGCGAGATACCGAGCCGTCTGATCGGGGAACTGGTAGCCAGGAAGCTCAAGCGTCTCGACAAGGTCGCGTACATCCGTTTCGCGTCCATATACAAGGACTTCGAGGACGTGGCGGATTTCGAGAAAGAGATAAAATCTATAAACAAGAAGTCCGGGCAGCAATAAACAAAGAGGGGACAAGAAATAAAATGAACGAATTTTTTCCTAAAGTGATCAAGAAGCGCGACGGCAAGGTGGCTCCTTTCAACATAGAGAAGATAAAAGCCGCCATCTACAAGGCGGCCTATACCCTGGGCGGCCGCGACGAGGAAAAGGCC
>JAKAMO010000291.1 GCA_021812825.1 bacterium
GCTGTATCAGGTCGCGCAGGTCGTCGAGCGCGGGCAGCAGCGCCAGCAGGCGGCTGCGGCCGTGCTTGAGCAGCACCAGCCAGAAGGCGTGGTAGACCGCCAGGGCCATGAACAGGCCCGCCAGCACGCGGTGCAGCAGCGCGCGCATGGCCGCGCCTTCCTGTCCGGGGAAGAAAACCGTGTTGAAGAGCGAGTCAGGGTACCTGTGGCAGAAGCCCGTGTAGGCCAGGCCTATGAACGTCAGGGCCAGCAGCGCGTGCTGCCAGCGCTCGTTGACGGTCATCCTGTCCTCGGCCGGGTGGGCGCGCCAGCCGCTGACGGCCTTGCGGTAAAGGTCTATCAGGTTATGCGGCAGCATGAAGCCGATGGTCAGCACGATCAGGAGGATGTAGACCTCCTTGACCGTCTTCAACAGCCACTCGTAGCTGCCCTTGTCCTGCATCACGGACAGGTCGGAGTGGATCTTGCCCTTGGCCACCAGCTCGCCCGCCTTCTTGTGGCAGACGCCGCAGGTATTCTGCAGGTTGGCCGGGTTGACCGAGGAGTCCGGGTCCGAGGGCGCCAGGATGTCGTGGTAGCGGTGGCAGGAGGCGCAGTTGGCCACGGTCAGGTTGCCGGCGCGGAAAGCCACGCCGTGGTAGCTGTCCATGTAGCTCTTGACCGGGCTGATCGGCAGGCCGAACTGGGCCGTTATCTTCTCGGAGCCGTGGCAGTTGCTGCAGGTCTTTACGATGGAGCCGGAATAGACGCTGGAGCCTGATTCCCCGTGAGCCACGATGTTGTGCTCCCCGTGGCACGAGGTGCAGACCGGCGCCTCCTTGTGCCCGGCGGCCAGCTGCTTGCCGTGCACGGACCTGGAGTACAGCTCCACCTGCTTCTTGTGGCAGCGGCCGCAGGTCTGCGGCACGTTGACCCTGTTGATGCGGCTCTTGGAGTTGGCCGGGAAGTTGATGTCGTGGTCGCCGTGGCAGTCCGTGCAGATGGCCACCTTCGCGTCCTTGCTCTTCATGAACGCGCGCCCGTGCACGGTCTTGTCGTAGGTCATCCTGGGCTCGAACAGCAGCTTGCCGGCGGCGAAGAGTTCCTTGTGGCAGGTGTCGCAGGTGTTCGGGATGTTGGAGCGGTGCAGCGGCGACGCGGGGTCCTCGGGGCGGCGGACGTTGTGCGGGGAGCCGTGGCAGGAAAGGCAGATGGCGAAGCCCGACTTGGTCTTGGAGATGGCCTTGCCGTGGTCGGAGCTCAGCAGGCGCTCGGAGACGTCGCTGTGGCAGCCGCCGCAGAAGACCGGCTTAGGCTTGGGGTCCGGGTGCGGGTAGGAGTCTATGCCCATGTGACAGGAGTCGCAGGACACATCCTTGTGCGTCGAGGCCGCCATCAGCTTGGGGTCCACGTACGGCGCTCCGGAATCCTTCTGGCCGTGGCACATCAGGCAGGGGCTTTCCTCTGCGCGCGCCGCCTCCGCGGCGCCGCAGATCAGTACCGCGAGGGAGAGGTATATCAGGTTTTTCTTCATGTTGTTCACCGGGACATCGCCCGGCCCGCGCCCCCGGGGGGCGGGCCTATTACAGGTGCTGCGACACCAGGGCTATGATTATCAGGATGATGGTCACCACGCCTATCGACAGCGCGGTGAAGCCTATCACCCTGGCGAAATTCCACAGCCACTCGGGGGTGGGCTCGGTCTTCAGCTTCTCGAGCTCCCCGCTGGCAACCAGCCGCTCGTATTCCTCGGGCCGCTCCTCCTTCATCTCCTCCAGCGAGATCCTGCCGGTGAAGATGACGTCGTCCATGGGGAACTTGCCCGGCCGGAGGTGCGTGTGGAAGAAGTGTATCGTGAAGATGAAGCCGGTGGCCAGCAGCGCCTCGTCGCTGTGGATGATCGTGGCCACGTTGAACACCCAGCCGGGCAGCACGGCCGCGAAGAACTCGGGGAACCAGAGCACGAGGCCCGAGGAGCCGATGATGCTGACGCCCCAGAACACGGCCCAGTAGTCGAACTTCTCCCAGTAGGTCCAGCGGTCGAAACGCGGCCGCGGGCCCTTGCCGAGGAACCACCTGATCTGCCCTATGAAGTCCTGTACGTCCTTCCAGCGGGGGATCATCGAGTCCGGGCCGAACACCCGGAAGTCGCGGTGCGAGATGATATAGCGCGCGGCGTACGACAGGTGCAGGCCGAAGTAGGTGAAGGTCAGCAGCGCGAAGAAGCGGTGCAGCAGCCCCATGATCTCGAAGCCGCCGAACAGGTGGGCCAGGAACGAGGCCCACCACATGTGGGAGAACTTCATCGGCATGCCGGTCAGCACCAGGCCCAGGAAGCTGGTGATGATGATGCCGTGCAGGATGCGGTGGTACAGGCGGAAGCGGAAGTAGTACTGTCCCGACTTGTGCTTCTCGGCCTCCTCCTCTCGCCGCTTCCTGAAGTCGCCCACCAGGCGGGCCATCCAGAGCAGCGTGTGCGCGCCGAAGAAGGCGAACGTGCCTATCAGCAGCGCGGACATCAGCAGCACGGTCCAGAACATCACGCGGAACTGCACCTGCTTGCCCTTCGTGGAGTGCGCTATGTACTTTACGAAGTTGTCGTTGGCGCCGGGGTGGCACTTGCGGCAGGTCTCCTTCTTGTTCTCCGGGGACAGCGAGGAAAGCGGGTCGGCCACCTTCCGGATGTTGTGGGCGGTGTGGCAGTCGGAGCAGCGGGCCACCTTGGTATAGCCCAGCCGGGTTATCTTGCCGTGGTAGGTGTCGCGGTAGGTGGCCAGGTAGTCGGCGTGGCAGTCGCCGCATTCCTTGATGATCAGCAGCTTGTAGCCCTGCGCGTCGGTG
>JAKAMO010000292.1 GCA_021812825.1 bacterium
ACCGCCGGGCTCGCCCCGTAGACGGTGACCAGCACCCACGGCGCGAAGGTGAGGAAGATCTGCTTGCGCGCGCCGAACAGGATGTTCAGCAGGTAATACCACTTGTATTTCCACCTGAACACGAAGCGCTTGCCGCCGGGCACCGATTCCTCTTCCCCTCCCACCCGGTAGAACAGCCAGGCCGAGACCAAAGAGGCCGCCGCGCCCAGCGCGAAGGCCCAGTGGTAGATGCGCGCGCCGGTGGTCTTGGCCAGCACCCAGACGAGCCCGGCCCCGGCTATGCCCGCGAAGTTGGTCATGCCGCTGATCTGGCCCAGCCTGCGCCCGTGGCCGCCGGCCTTGGAGAACCGCAGCCCCATCACGCTCTCCACCGGCATGAACAGGTGGCTGCCGGCGCTCCAGAGCAGCATCCAGAAAACCATCGGGTAATAGCCCGGCGACAGGAAGCCCAGCCCGGCGACGCCCGCGGCGGTCAGCAGGCCGGTCAGGACCGCCCAGAGGCGCACCGGCAGCGCCGCCAGCAGGCCGGTCATGAAGACCACCATGAAGCCGGGCAGCTCGCGCGGGAACTCCAGGAAGCCGCGCTGCTCCGAGCTGAGGCGCAGGGTGTCGTTGAGGTAGTTGTTGAAGGCCGAGGAAAGTATACCGGCGTTGATGCCCAGGAAGAAGACACCGAGCAGGAAGGCCCTGAAAGCGGGATCGGTCTTGCGCCAGCGGTCGAGCAGGTTGTCCATCCGCATAAATTCTAGCAATTCGGGAAGCGCGGTCCGTCAGCCGGCGAACAGGCTCAACAGCAGCCTTATGTTGAGATAGGCTACGACAAGTCCGATGAAAGAGAGCAGCGCCGCCATCCAGCGCGGGTTGGCGTGCGCGCCCATGACCTTTCTCGACGAGGTCAGGTAGACCTGCAGGAAGATCGTGAACGGCAGCTGGACGCTGAGCGCCATCTGGGAATAGATCAGGCCCTTGAACGGGTCGCCGATGACGAGTATCACGGCCAGCGCGGCGATGAAGGAGATATATACGCCCATGCGGCTGTGGCTGTCCTTCAGGTTCAGCGGCTCGCCGTAGAGGCCGGCGAAGATGGAGGCCCCGGCCATGCCGGACGTGACGCTGGAGGAGACCCCGGCGAACAGCAGCGCCAGCGCGAATACCGGCCCCGAGTGCCCGCCCAAGAGCGGCGCCAGCATTTCCCGCGCCTGCTGCAGCTCGGAGACCGGCTTGCCGGCCTTGAAGAAGGTGGCGGCCGCCATGATGATCATAGCGCTGTTTATCGCCCAGCCCACCAGCATGGACAGCAGCGTGTCGGTGAACTCGAACTTGAGCTGGCGGCGGATCACCTTCTCGTCCTCCAGGTTCCACTGGCGGCTCTGGATGATCTCCGAGTGCAGGAACAGGTTGTGCGGCATCACCACCGCCCCGAGCACGCTCATCACCACCACCATGGAACCGGCCGGGGTGGACGGCACCACCCAGCCGGCCGCGGCCCGTCCCCAGTCCACCGGGGCCAGGCTCAGCTCGTAGATGAATGACAGCCCGATCAGCGACACGAAGCCGATTATCCACTTCTCGAGCCTCCGGTAGTTGTTGGAGAACAGGAGGTAGACTACCAGCGCGGCGACCAGCGCCGAGCCCAGTTTGACCGGCACGCCGAACAGCATCTGCAGGGCAATGGCGCCGCCCAGTATTTCGGCCAGGGAGGTGGCCGCGGAAGCCGCCATCGCCGACCACAGCAGCGGCCTGGCGAGCGAAGGCCTCACGTGCTTCTCGGCCGCCTCGCTCAGGCAAAGGCCGCTGGCTATGCCCAGGTGCGCCACGTTGTGCTGCAGGATCATCAGCATCACGGTGGAGAGCGTGACCATCCACAGCAGGGAATAGCCGAACGACGCCCCGGCCGCGAGGTTGGAGGCCCAGTTGCCCGGGTCTATGAAGCCGACGGTGACTATAAGGCCGGGGCCGATATACTTCAGCAGCTCCAGCCCGCCCTGTATGCGCCGGTGGTTCCTGTTCTTCAGGTCCTCGAAGAATCTGAGCATCGCCGCACATATTATAGAAAAGTCGGGCCGCGCCGGCGTACGCCCCCGGTTCACCGGGGAAAGTTTTTTAATATATAATCTTTTAAGCCCAGCCGGGCAACGGCGGGGGACGGACGGGAGGCTACATGGGCGCAAGGACCAGCGCGGAATTCAGGGCGGAGGCCGCCGCGGCCTACGACAAATTCGTTTCGGAGAAGAAGCCGGACCAGCTCCGCGCCCTCTACGACTCCCTGTTCAACCTGAACGCGGCGCTGCGCGAGGAGATGCAGGCCGCCACGGCGGAGACGGTCAAGATACTGATCTCCAAACTGCAGAAGGGCCTGGCGCCCGCGCCCGACGAGATGGAGTTCATCCGTCTCTGGCTGATCGGCGACGCGGAGGCCTACCTCTCCAGGGAGAACGACCTGGAAAACTGGCTGAAGGAGCTGGAGAGGATCATGAGCGAGGTGTCGGCTGGCGGAGCGCCCGCCAACGTGCGCTCCGCGATGGGCCTGCAGGGCACGGTCGCAGACGCGCTGGGCCTGGTCCCCGGCATCCAGCGCTACTACGAGGCGGCGGACAGGGTAAAGCGCTTCGAGAAGTCCACCGCCTCGCTGGACGCCTCCACTATGCTGCTGATCTCCAACCTGCTCGAGAGCAAGATCAAGTCCGCCAGCGACTGACCTTTCCCGGGCGGGCGCAAAAAAGGACGGCGCGGTTTCCCGCGCCGTCCTTTTTCATTGTCCCGGCCTGCTTAGTTCCAGGCCTTCACGCCCTCGAACATCGGGGCCACGCGC
>JAKAMO010000293.1 GCA_021812825.1 bacterium
TATGCGTCGCTCATCCATATCCTCCGAAGCAAGACCTCTGGACAGGATATAAAAAACCGGCCCGCCGGGCCAATCCTACGACGGAGGAACAGGAATAGCACTGGTCCCGGCGGCGCTGACCGTATTCAGGTCCCCGGCCCCAGCACGCGCCTGACCTTGGCGGCCAGCGTGTCGGGAGAGAAAGGTTTCTGCAGGAAATTATCCCCGGCCGGCAGCCCGGCGAGCGTTTCCGGATCTATGCGACCGGAAACATACAGTATCTTCACCCCTGGACAGCGCGCCGAGACCAGGCGAGCCAGTTCGCCGCCGTCCATGCCGGGCAGGCGGATGTCGGTGACCAGCAGGTCCACCGGCCTGCCGTGACCGCTGAGCAGGGTCAGGGCCTCCGCCCCATCGGCCGCGGCCAGCACCGAGTACCCCAGCCCCGACAGGACGCGCCGGCCCAGTTTCAGCAGGGATTCCTCGTCCTCCACCAGCAGCACGGTCTCGTTGCCTCCCCGTGGCGCCGCTTCCGCCGCCCTCTCCGCTTCCGGCGGCCTGTAGGACAAGGGGAAGTACAAAAGGAATTTTGTACCCTTTCCGGGAGAGGTCTCCACCTCTATATCGCCCCCGCTCTGCTTTACTATGCCGTAAACCGTTGAAAGTCCCAAGCCAGTCCCCTTGCCCTGCGCCTTAGTGGTGAAAAAAGGCTCGAACAGGTGCCCTCTCACTTCAGGAGTCATGCCGGTGCCGGTATCGGAAACGGTCAGCCTGGCCAGGCGGCCGGCGGGGAGGCCCGGCCTTGCGGCCCCCAAGCTTTCCGGCATGTCGGCGATATCGGCGGTTATGACAAGTTCCCCCCCTGCCGGCATGGCGTCACGGGCGTTCACGGCCAGGTTCATCAGCACCTGGTCCACCTGGTTCGGATCTATGGTTATACAGCAGGGGGATGGGCCTAGGTTCACCTCCAGGCGCACGTCCTCCCCGATAAGGCGGCACAGCATTTTGGAAGCTCCCTCCACGGCCGCGTTGAGGTCCAGCACCACCGGGTTCAGCACCTGCTTGCGGCTGAAAGCCAGGAGGCGGCGCGTCAGGGCGGCGGCCCTGTCCCCGGCTACCAGTATCTCCTCCGCGTCCTGACGTCTGGCGTCGTCTGGAGGCAGGCTACGCAGCAGCATGCTGCCGTAGCCGTTGATGGCTGTAATCAGGTTGTTGAAATCATGTGCTACCCCGCCGGCTAGCCTCCCGACCGCCTCCATCTTCTGAGCCTGGCGGAACTGTTCCTCGCTGGAGCGCAGGGCCTTCTTGGATTCTGCCAGCCGGTCAAGAAGGCTGTTGAACCGGTCAATGACCACTCCCATCTCCTTGCCGGCCGCCAGTTCAAGCTTGGAACCAGCCGGGTTGTCCATGTCCGTAGCCTTTATGGACTCCGCGAGAGCAGCCAGGGGGCGCACAAAGTAGCGGGCAAGCAGCCAGTAGAAGGAAAGGAGGCCGGACACCAGAAGCGCGACTATCGAAGCGAAAACGGCAATTTCCTCCCGCTTATGCGCCTGGGATAGCGCGGGGGCCGTGGTACCTTCGGAGAGCACCGCACCTATCCAGCGCCCCTGGCCCTGGTGGCAGCGGCTGCACGAACCTTCCCTTGGCAGGAGGCGCAGCACGGTCCAGCAGCCGTCCGCGGCGCGTTCCGCGTGGTAGCCGGAGGAGGCCGCGGCCGCTATCAGCCCAACGAGGCGTTCCCTGTCACGTTTCTCTGGACCGAGACCCGACGAGGCCCAGACAGGGCGGCCGGCGAGGTCCGAGACTATGGCGCCGTGAAAACCGGGAGTATCAGAGAAAGCGTCCACCAGGAAAGGATGAAAGTTCTTTCCCTTCCCGCCCTTCAGCATGGACTGCTCCAGTCCGCTGGTAATGCTCTGGTTCACCAGGTCTGCCGTTATCCTGCCGGTCAACTCACGGCTGGAGTGATAGGCGCGCTGGTAGATCAGCAGCAGGGCACAGGAAAGGAGCAGCCAGAACAACGCTAGACCGGAGATGAGCTTGGCGCGGCTGCTGAGTTTGGTCATTTATATTATGGTTCTTCCCGGGGTCCCTTACACGGCTATCTCCGGGGGGCGGCATCTTGTCCGGCCTTTATCTGCGTGCATGGCGGCACCGGCGCGGACGCTTTCTCCGGTAATATTATAACGCCGCGGCACGCGAATATCAAAATCTGCCGGAGCCGGCAGTTGCTACAGCAGGCCCTTCTGCTTGAAGCTCATGAAGCCCTCTTTCGTCACTATCACGTGGTCCAGCAGCTCTATGCCGAGCAGCTTCCCCCCCTGCGCGAGCCGCTTGGTCAGCGACAGGTCCTCGTCCGACGGCTCGAGGCAGCCCGACGGGTGGTTGTGCGCCACTATCACGCTGGCGGCCAGGTTCTTCACCGCCGGCTCGAACACCTCCCGCGGGTGGACGAGGTTGTAGTTCAGCGTGCCGATGGAGACGATGTCCCGTTTGATCTCCTGGTTGCGCGTGTCGAGGAAGAACACGACGAAGTGCTCCTTCTTCTCGCCGCGCACGTCGCGCAGCTCCTCCCAGATGTCGCGCGGCTTCAGGTAGATGCCGGCCTTCTTGCCGTTCAGGTAGCGCCGCCCCAGCTCGAACGCCGCCGTGATCTCGCAGGCCCGCGCGGGCCCCAGCCCCGGAACGGCCTTCAGCTCGGCGAAGCCGGCCTTGGCTATCTCCGCCCTGCCGAAGCGCCGCAGCAGTTCGCCGGCCAGCTCCAGCACCCCCTTTCCCCGCGCGCCGGTGCGCAGCAGCAGCGCCAGCAGCTCCGCGTCGTCCAGCTTCT
>JAKAMO010000294.1 GCA_021812825.1 bacterium
CTGCTCTCGAGGGACGGCGACTACCGCGCCGACGGCAAGGCGGACCCGCCGCATTACCCGTACATGAACGTGCAGGAGACCATCCTGACCGCGGCTATCGGCTTCCTCGGCCTGTCCCACGACGTGAAGTTCATAACCGCCACCGCTCTCGGCGACCCGGACAGGGGTGATGAGATGCGGAAAAAGGCCATGCGCGAGGTGGAGGAGTTCGCGGCGGCGGTCTGAGGCCGCTGAAGGCGGGCGAAGAGCGGAGCGCGGGGTTCAGGCCCCGCGCTCCGCTTTTTTCAGGCGCGCCGCCAGGGCGGCCGCGGCGCAGCCGCCCTTCACGGTCAGCAGCAGCCCCAGCGGGGCGAACGGAGAGAAGAAGCGCCCGGCCCAGAAGACGTGGCCCGGGAAGGCGTAGGGAAGCGTGAGCAGGAACATCCAGCCCGGGATAAGGCGCAGCGCCGGCGAGGCGAGCGCGGTCCCCAGCCCCAGCAGGTACAGCGCCAGCAGGAGCCATTTCAGCGCGCCCGGCAGCCCCAGGGAGAAGTACACCTTCTCGTAGAAGTCCCAGAAGCCGCGAGACATGCCGACCGCGGAATCCCGGACTAATTCCCACGGCGTGTGCTTCTCGAAAGCCCACCGGCGGAAATTGAGGCGCGGGGCGTAGGCGTCCTTCTGCCAGTCGTCGAACGTGGCGTCGAACCCCGGCTTGCCTATATACTCCAGGTTGGCCAGGAAATAGGTGTGCAGGTTCACCGAATAGAAGGCGTCCCCGTGTCTTACGTAATTGTTCCGCAGGTGGCCTGTCAGGAGCAGCAGGGCCGGCAGCAGCGCCAGCAGCGGCCGCGGGGTGCGAGCTTTCAGGCCGGCCGCGCAGAGCAGCAGCAGGGCCGAGCCTGCGTAGGTGACGCGCGTAAGTATGAGCGCCGCGAGAGTTCCGGCCGCGGCAAGCCAGTTCCTCCGTCGCCGCAAGGCCGGGTCGTCGTACAGCGTGTTAAGCAGCAGGAGCAGGCAGGGCGTTTCTATCAGGTGCCTCAGGCCGACCCCGTCCGACATTACCTGGCCAGGCAGGAAGGCGTAGAGGAGGACCGCGGCCCAGGCTGAGCCGCGGCCCAGCAGGCGGTCGGCCAGCCGGAACAGCAGCAGCAGCGCCGGCGCTGCCCAGAGGCTGGTGGCCAGGCGTATCCAGGCCGTGGTCCCCGCTCCCAGCTTTCCCAGCAGCCAGAGCCACCAGACGAAGAGGGGTTCCCGCGGCGAAGTATCGAAGGGCTGGATCAGCGGCAGGGAGGACGGCAGGAAGGAGCCCAAGTCCATGTGCGGCGGCTCGGTCCTGGTCCAGAAGACGTAGGCCGCGCGCGCGGCCAGGGCCAGGAGGGTCAGCAGCCAGAGGAGCCGGTCCGGGGAGACCGCCGGGCCCGCGGCAGCCCCGGGGGCAGCCGCCGAAGGCTCGGCTTTCTCGGTCTTGCGCATCGGCGCCGCGTCAGGGCTTGAGATACTTCTTCAGCTCCGCCAGGTCCTTCCTGAAGGCGGAGTTCCGCTTGAGGGCCGCGTAGACGGCGTCCCCCAGTTTCTTGCCGGCTTCGATGTCGGAGGGGTGATGAACGCCGCCTATCACCCGGTTGAGGGCGGCCTGGTCGGAGTAGGCCATGAACTGCGCCGCCCCGGAGGGGGCCAGGTCGGAGAGCAGCAGGCCGAATACCCTGGCCGCGGTGGAATGTCCGCTGGGGTAGGAATAGCCGCTGGTCTTGGCCAGGCAGGGCGAGATGGAATCATCGCGCAGGAAAGGCCGGGGGCGCTGGTAACGGCGCTTAAGGGTGTAGTCGACATAGCTGGTGTCGGCCTTAACTTTATCGAGGATCCTGCTCACGGCCTTGGGGGTATACTGTCCGAAGGGGCTTATCGAGCCGAAGAAGCTTTCGTACGAGGCGTGTTCCTGCGCCTGCGCGGCCCGGCATTGTTCCGCAGTCCTCGCGGCCTGCCAGCGCTTCACTTCGGCCAGGTCGGCACTGTCCTCCGCGGAACCGGCCGCCGGCGGCTCCGGGAAAAGCGAGAGGTCCACGTCGGAAGGAGTGATGTAGAAGACCCGCTCCGGCGCGGCGTCGAAGACGCCGGGGCGCAGCTGCTCGCCGGCCGCCGGCGGTAATTCCGGGGCCTCCGCGGAGCGGGCCGGCAGCGGCGCCATCGACCTGAGCGAATCCAGGGCCGGCGCGGCCGAAAGCGGGGCTGGCGCCGGAGCGCCGGCCGCGGCCAGCAGCGCGGCCAGCAGGCTGGTCCTGAGGGGTGTGTTCTTCATATCGTATCCTCTGGGTGTTGACCTGAGTCAATAATATAGCAAATTCACCGTGCAGGTAAGCTGCCCGCGCCGGCGGCCGGCCTCGCCGCGTCCCTGGAACCGCATGGGGCTGTCCGAGGCGCTCAGGATATGGGATAATCAGTTAATGAACAATAACGCCACATCCCCCGCTCCCGGCTTCTACGGTCTCGGAATAGCTCCCAAGCTGCTCGAGACCTTGGACGCCATGAAATTCACCACTCCCACCCCGATACAGCACAAGGCCATACCGCAGGCCGCCGAAGGCAAGGACCTCGTAGGCATAGCCCAGACCGGCACCGGCAAGACCATCGCCTTCGCGGTGCCGATGATACAGCGCCTGGCCGCCACCGGCCACGGCAGGGGTCTGGTGCTGGTGCCCACGCGCGAGCTCGCCCTGCAGGTGGCAGAGGTGGTGCGCAAGTTCGCCCCGGTGATGGGGCTGGAGGCCGCCGTGATAATAGGCGGCGAGAGCATGGGCCGGCAGACCGAGGCGCTGCGCCGGCGCCCGCG
>JAKAMO010000295.1 GCA_021812825.1 bacterium
GCGCGACAAGGAGAAGGAGCTCAAGAAGGCCCTCGAGGACGCCCGCAAGAAGTGGCGCGAGGGCCGCGACAAGGTCTTCCCGGAGGTCACCGAGGAGGACATAGCGCAGATCGCCTCCAAGTGGACCGGCATCCCGGTCACCCGCATGACCGAGACCGAGACGCAGAAGCTGCAGCACATGGAGGACGAGCTGCACAAGCGCCTGATCGGCCAGGACGAGGCCGTGCGCATCGTCGCGCAGGCCATCAAGCGCAGCCGCACCGGCATGAAGGACGCCAAGCGCCCGATCGGCAACTTCATCTTCCTGGGCCCCACCGGCGTCGGCAAGACCGAGCTCGCGCGCGTGCTCGCGGACTTCCTGTTCGGCAACGAGGAGGCGATGGTGCGCATCGACATGTCCGAGTACATGGAGAAGTTCTCCGTCAGCCGCCTGATCGGAGCGCCCCCAGGCTACGTCGGCTACGAGGAGGGCGGCAAGCTCACCGAGCTGGTGCGCCGCAAGCCCTACTCCGTGGTGGTGCTCGACGAGATAGAGAAGGCCCACCCGGACGTCTTCAACATCCTGCTGCAGATCATGGACGAGGGCACGCTGACCGACAGCCTCGGCCACAAGGTCAGCTTCAAGAACGCCATCATCATCATGACCTCCAACGTCGGCGCCCGCATGATCACGAAGGGCAAGACGCTCGGCTTTATGCCCGCCGAGGACAAGGAGAAGGACTACAAGGAGATGAAGGGCACCGTGATGGACGAGGTGAAGCGCGTCTTCAACCCCGAGTTCATCAACCGCCTCGACGAAGTGGTCGTGTTCCGCCCGCTGACCGAGGAGGACACCGCCAAGATCCTCGAGCTCAGCCTGGCGAAGGTGGCGAAGAAGCTCGAGGAGAAGAGCGTGAAGTTCACGATCTCGCAGGCCGCCAAGGACTTCCTCGTCAAGAAGGGCTTCGACCCGAACTACGGCGCCCGCCCGCTGCTGCGCACCGTGCAGCGCTATCTCGAGGACCCGATGGCGGAATTCCTGCTGAACAGCTCGATGAAGCAGGGCGACGTCATCAAGGTGGACTACAAGGGAGAGGGCGACGCCCTCGAGCTGAAGGTCCGCTGAAGACCTGCCCGGGAGCAGCCAAGTGCAGCAGCGCCGTCCGCATCCTCAGCACCGCGTACCGCCGCCGGCCGCAAGGCCGGCGCCGGCGCGTTTCCCCGTCCTCAAGCTGCTGCTGGCCCTGCTGATGGGCGCGGCCGGCGTCTGGGCCGCCTACAAGGCGGTCTCTCTGATCGCCGAGAGCCTGAACCCGGAGCCGGAGAAGAAGGTGGTCGAGGCCCCGATCAACGACGAGGAATGGACGGAGATGGTCGCCGGCCTGCAGGAGCTGTCGCGGAACTACCGCGGCGAGGTGGGCATCTACCTGAAGGACCTCGAGACCGGGAAGACCTGGGAATACGACGCCGACAAGCGCTTCCCGTCCGCCAGCCTGATCAAGGTGCCGATCATGGCGGCAGTCTTCGAGAAGATACGCGACGGGGGCATTAAGCTGGATACGCAGATCAGACTGACCAACGCCTACCGCGTAGGCGGTTCCGGCTCGCTGAAATGGGTGCGCAACGGCACCTCCCTCTCGGTGATGGAGATCGTCTACAAGATGATAACCGAGAGCGACAATACGGCCACCCGGATGCTGATAGACACCGTCGGCATGGACTATCTGGAGCGCGCCTTTTCCGGGATGGGCCTGAGGTACACCAATATCACCCCGGATGGGATGAGCCTTACCTCGAGGCCGGTGAAGAACGAGAACTACACCACGGCCAAGGAGATGGCCGTGCTGATGGAGAGGATCTACGACGGCCAGCTGGTGGACAAGCAGGCCAGCGAGCAGATGCTGGACGTCCTCAAGCACAATAAGAGCCGCAGCCGTCTGCGCCGCGGCCTGCCGATGGGCTGGGAGATAGGGCATAAGACCGGCCTGCTGCGGCGCTCCTGCCACGACGTGGGGATAGTCTTCTCGCCGCGCGGCGACTACGTGATAGCGGTGCTGACCGGCAAGGTGCCCAGCTATTCCAGCGCCAAGGCCTTCATTTCCAAGGTGGCCAAGACCACCTACAAGTACTACAAGATAGAGGCCGACTATGCCGGTCTTCCTGACTCGAGCCGCGCCGGGAGCGCCGGCAGCGTCTCAGGCTGACCGCCGCCCGATGAAGGACAACGAACTGGAACTGCTGGCCCCGGCCAAGGACCTGGCCTGCGGCCTGGAGGCCGTCAACAGCGGCGCCGACGCCGTCTATATAGGCGCGGAACGCTTCGGCGCCCGCGTTTCCGCCGGCAATTCCATCCAGGACATCGAGAAGCTCTGCTCCTACGCCGGGCGCTACCGCGCCAGGGTCTACGCCGCGCTGAACACGATACTTTCCGACGAAGAGCTGACGCGCGCCCAGAGGCTGGTCCGACAGCTGTGGGAGGCGGGCGCGGCCGGCCTGATAATACAGGACATGGGCCTGCTGGAGCTCGATCTGCCGCCGATACCGCTGATAGCGAGCACCCAGTGCCACAACTCCACCCCGGAAAAGGTGCTGTTCCTGGAGAAGGCGGGGTTCAAAAGGGTCATACTCGCCCGCGAGCTCACGCTCGAGGAGGTGAAGGCCATCCGCGCGAAGACCTCCGTGGAGCTTGAGTTTTTCGTGCACGGCGCGCTGTGCGTCTGCTACTCGGGCCAGTGCTACCTCAGCTACGCGCTCGGCGGCCGCAGCGGCAACCGCGGCGAATGCGCTCAGCCCTGCCGCAAGCTCTATACGCTGAAGGACGCCTCCG
>JAKAMO010000079.1 GCA_021812825.1 bacterium
TGAGCCCCTCATGTCCGGCGTAGTCGGCCTCCTTCAGGCCGAACTGCGGCAGATAGGTGCCCATCGCCCCGTCGAACACCGGTATGCGCTCCGCTAAGATCTTCTTAATTTCTTCGTTCGTCATATATACCTTTCAAGGACAGGTCCACCGCCAACGCAAAGATTTTCCGCCACCTGCAACGCGGCCGGTTAAGGCCGGGGCTTTGCTCCGCGAAGCCCTCCCCCAGGGGCGCGGCCGGCGGTATGGGTCGGAAGGCCGTCACGGAGGTTGAGGCTTGCGTAAGCGCCGAAACCGAGTGACGAGGCGCGCGCACGGTGTGCGCGACGCTGTGCCTGACGACACATACCCCGGCCAGCCCCTCTCCGAACCCGCGCCTAAAACTCGCCGAAAAGATCGAAGGCGTTGGCGGTGGTGGCGTCCGCGAACTGCCCGTTGCTCAGGCCGAGGTATGAAGCCGCCATCGCCGCTATCTCCGGGATGAACGACGGGTCGTTGCGCTTGCCGCGCGAGCTCTGCGGCGGCAGGTAGGGACAATCGGTCTCCACCACTATGTTCCCGATGCCGGCCTTCTTTATGGTCTCCCTCAGGTCGTCGTTCTTCTTATAAGTGAAGGTCCCGTTTATGCCCAGGCACAGCCCCAGGTCCAGGCCCGCCTTCGCGTCCTCCCAGCGGCCGGAAAAGCAATGCAGCACGCCGCGGAAGCGCCGCTTAGAGGAATAGTCCCAGGTTTTCAGCGCGGCCAGCAGGTCGGCGTAGGCGTCCTTGTCCGGAGTTTTGCCATTGCGGGCGTGGAAGACGGCCGGCCTGTCGAACCTGGCGCAGAGCGGCAGCTGCGATTTCATCAGCGCCAGCTGTTCCTCTTTGGTCCCGATGTCCCACCAGTAATCCACCCCCACCTCGCCCAGCGCCACGGCGCAGGGCTTGGCCATAAAATCCTCGAGGTTCGCCAGCTGTTCCGGCGCCAGGGTCCGGGTGTACTCCGGGTGCGCCCCGAAAGCGCACATCACCTTACCCGGATAGGCGGCGCAGAGGTCCTCGCCCTGCTTCCACTCCGATGGCTGGCAGGCTATCTCCACTATCCTCTCCACGCCGGCTGCGAAGGAGCGCGTAACGACCTCGGCGCGGTCGGCGTCGAATGCCTTATCGTTCAGATGAGCGTGTGTCTCTATGAGCATTTAATATCCTGAAAACCCGGCGAAGGTATGGGTTCGGCGGGACCTCGCGGAGGGCGAGGCTTGCATTAGCGCCGAGCCCGAGCGGGAGCGCGGCCGCGGTGCGGCCGACGCGTGCCCGACGGACACATACCTTCGTCGGGCCTCAATCGTCCGCGCTGACGTCGCGCTTCTTCCGGCCGCCGGCGTCCCAGGACAGATAGGAATGCATGAACGGGTCCAGCGCGCCGTCCATCACGGAGTCTATCTGTGAGGTCTCCTCTCCGGTGCGCAGGTCCTTCACCAGCTGGTACGGCATGAAAACATAGGAGCGTATCTGGTGGCCCCAGCCGATAGCGCCCTTCGCGTCGTAATGCTTCTCCATCTCCGTGCGCTTCTTGTCCATCTCTATCTCGTAGAGGCGGGCCTTCAGCATCTTCATCGCCATCTCTCGGTTCTTCAGCTGGCTGCGCTCCACCTGGCAGGAGACGATGACCCCCGACGGGGCATGCGTCAGGCGCACGGCCGTCTCCACCTTGTTCACGTTCTGGCCGCCTGCGCCGCCGGAGCGGAACGTGTCCATCGAGATGTCCTTGTCCTCTATCTTTATGTCTATGTCGTCCTCTATGTCGGCCAGCACGTCCACTGACGAGAACGACGTGTGGCGCCGCTTGTTGGCGTCGAACGGCGAGATGCGCACCAGCCGGTGCACGCCTATCTCGCTCTTCAGGTAGCCGTAGGCGTAGCGGCCGCGCACGATGGCGGTAACGCCCCTCACTCCGGCCTCCTCGCCCTGCAGGATGTCGGTGATGGAAAAAGAAAAGCCCTTCTGCTCGGCCCAGCGCGTATACATGCGCAGCAGCATCTGCGCCCAGTCGCAGGCCTCGGTGCCGCCGGCGCCCGCGTGGATGCTGATGATGGCGTCCATCTTGTCGTTGGGGTCCGAGAGCTTCAGCTCGAAGTCCATTATCTTCAGCTTACCCTCTATGACCGAGAGGCCGTCCATGATGACCTGCAGCTCCCCAGCGTCGCCGGCGTCCTTGGCCAGCTCGAAATGCACCTTAAAATCCTCTATCTCGCGGCCGACCGAGTCCAGCAGCTCCACGCCCTTCTTGATCTCGTTGAGCTCCTTCATATGGGCCTGGGCCTTCTGCGCGTCGTTCCAGAAATCGCCGGTGCCGGAGACGGCCTCCTTCTCGCGCAGCGTGGCGCGCCTGGCGTCCAGCCCGTAGAGCTTCGCGGCGGCGGCCAGCGCCCCCTCCAGCTCCTCCAGCTTGTTGGCGATATCCTTGAGTTCCAGCGTTCCGGCCATGGGTCTATTTTAGCAATTTTAGTTTTGCCGCGTATTTTTAATAAAATCTATATATGCGCGACCCGCTCCAGTCCGCCCGCCGCAAGATAGACGTCCTCGACAGGCGGATAGCCGGACTGCTCGCGCGCCGCTGGGACCTGGCCGTCCCGCTGCGGTCCCTGAAGACGAAGACGACCGACAGCGCACGGGAGCGACAGGTGCTGGCCAAAGCCGGCGCCGCAGCCGGAAGGCGCTACGCCGGCAGCGCAAAAACCGTGTTCGCCTGCATAATAGGCCAGACAAAGAAACTGCAGTCGCGAAAATGAAGATACTCCTGCATAAAGACCTGCGCGGCGGAACCGCCGGCATAACCGCCAGGGTGCGCCGCCTGCTGCCGGGCGCCGCTGTTACCTCCGGGCGCGGCTGCCTGCACGCCTCTTCCGTGTCCACCGCCTCTTTCGCCGAGGCGGCCCCCGCCATAGAGAACCTGCCCGGCGTAGCTTCCGTATCCCTTTCCACCGCAGAGCTCTGCCCGCTGGCCTGCGCCGGCGGAAGGAAGCCGCTCTCCTCGCCGCTGGATTTCACCAGCGGCCCCGTGTTCATAGCCGGCCCCTGCGCCGTGGAGGACGAGGCCTCCTACGTAGCCTCCGCCCTCGCTCTCAAGGCGGCCGGAGCGCACGCCCTGCGCGCCGCCATCTTCAAGCCGCGCTCCTCGCCCTACGCCTTCCAGGGACTGGGCTGGAAAGGCCTGAGAACGGTTCTGAAAGCGAAAAAGCTCACCGGCCTGCCGCTGGTCTCCGAAGCCACCGACACCCGCCAGGTGGAGAGACTGGCGGAGGCCTGCGACGTCCTCCAGGTGGGCGCGCGCAACATGCGCAACTACGAGCTGCTCAAGGAACTGGCCAGCTCCGGCCGGCCGGTGCTGCTCAAGCGGGCCCCACACGCGGGCCTAACCGAGTGGCTGCTGTCCGTGGAATACCTGCTGGCCCACGGCGCAGGCAGGATCATCCTCTGCGAGCGCGGCGGCTCCCCATGCGGCGACCGGCAGGACCTCGATCTCAAGCTGCTGGCCGCGGCCAGGCGCCTCACCGGCCTGCCGGTGATAGCCGACCCCAGCCATGCCGCGCGCGACAGGGCTCACGCTGCCGCCCTGGCCGGCAGGGCCCTGTGCGCCGGAGCCGACGGCCTGCTGATAGAAGTCAGCCTGAACCCATTTGCCGCCCGCGTGGACGGCCGGCACACCCTGACGGTGGACGCTTTCCGCGGGATAACCGGGGAATAATGCAAAAAAAGCAGTTGAAGGCCGGCCTGATAGGCCACCCGCTGTCCAGGTCCCTTTCACGCGAAGTGTTCGAGGTCTTCGCCGGGCTCATCGGCGTGGATATCGACTATAGCCCGGTGGACTGCGCGCCGGAAGACCTGGCCAGGCTGGTCCCGTCGCTCAAGGCCGACGGCTGGGCTGGTTTCAACGTTACCATCCCGTACAAGCGCGCCGTCTGCTCCATGCTCGACCTGGCCGATCCGGCCGCGAAATGCTGCGGCGCCGTCAACGCCGTGCGCTTCGGCAGGGCAGGCCTGGAAGGCCTGAACACCGACGCGCGGGCGCTGCTGCAAGCCGTCGAAGAGGCCGGCTTCGAGACGCGCGGCAAAAAAGCGGTCATTTTCGGTTCCGGCGGATCGGCCGCCTCCTCCGGCTGGGCGCTGGGCCGCTCCGCCACGGCCTCGGTCACGTTCAGGGCCAGGAACCGCACAGCCGCCGAAGAGCTGGTCTCCCGCCTTTCAGAAGCTTTCCCGGCCACTCTCTACGGCTGGGCTCCGTTCGAAACGCCTCAGGACTCCCCGGACATTCTGGTAAACGCCACTCCACTGGGCATGTACGGCCCGGGCAGGCCTCCGGCGGCCCCGGCGCGGGGCTCGCTCTGCGCGGACCTGGCCTACGCCCCCGGCGGCACCGAGTTCACGGCGGCCGCCGGAGCGGCCGGAGCGCTGGTCATGGACGGCATCGGCCTGCTGGTGCGCCAGGCGGCGCTGTCGCTGCGCTTCTGGTCGGGCCTGCCATCGGGCGATATAGTAGAATTTAGCAGGAAGGCCGAAAAGCTGTTCAGGGAAGGCCTCCAACGGGAAGGGTGAGAACATGCTCCGCTACCTGACCGCCGGCGAATCGCACGGCAAATATCTTACCGGCATACTGGAGGGCTTCCCCGCCGGGGTGAGCGTTCCCGCGGCCTACATAGCCGCCCAGCTGCGCCGCCGCAGGCAGGCCCCCGGCCGCAGCGCCCGCCAGACGATAGAGACCGACAGTTTCGAGATAACCGCCGGCCTGAGCCGCGGCGTCACCACCGGCGCGCCGATAGCCGTCACCCTGCTCAACTCCGGCCGCGCCCTGCCCGCGCCGTCCAGCCTGCCGCGCCCCGGCCACGCCGACCTGCCCGGCATGCTGAAGTTCGGCGCCCTCGACGCCGTGCTGGTGCGCGAGCGCGCCAGCGCCAGGGAGACCGCCATGCGGGTGGCGCTAGGCTCGTTCGCCCGCCGCCTGGCCGAACAGCTGGGGATAGATATAAACTCACGGGTGACGGCTCTCGGCCGCCTGACTTCGCTCAGCGCCGCGGCCGCCGCCGCCGAGCTGCTGCGCGCGCGCCGCGCCGGCGATACGCTCGGAGGGGTCTTCGAGGTGACGGCCGAAGGACTGCCGGCCGGACTCGGCTCCTGCATGCACTGGGACCGCAGGCTGGGATCGCGCCTGGCAGCGGCGATGCTGGGCATCAACGGCGTGAAAGGCTTCGAGATAGGCGGCGGCTTCGGCCTGGCCGCCGAAAGCGGCATCAGGGCCGCCGGCGAGCCGGGACTGTCCGGCGGACTGGACGGCGGCATCACCAACGGCGGGACGCTGACATTGCGCTGCGCCGTCAAGCCGGTGCCCGGACTGCCCGGAGGGGTTCTCTCCACAGACCTCCGTACCTTCAAGAAGAAGCTTTGCGTCTCCAAGACTTCGGACACTACCGCCGTCTTCGCGGCCGCGGTAGTCGGAGAGCACGCCGCGGCCCTGGAGCTGGCCTCGGCGCTGCTGGAGAAGTTCGGCGGCGACTCGCTCGCCGAGATAAGCGCGCGGCTCGAAGAATGGCGGAAAAGCACCGGAAAAGTACTTCGCCGGCTGTAGGTAATATTTACCTGACCGGCTTCATGTGCTCCGGCAAGACGCTGGCCGGCAGGGCCCTCGCGCGCGCGCTGGACCGCCGTTTCTCTGACAGCGACGCGGCCGTCAGGCTGGCTTCCGGCATGTCCGCCGGGGAGTTCATCAGGAAGAAGGGCCTCGCAGCCTTCCGCGCGGCCGAGGCCGCGGCCGTCAGGGCGCTGGCCCGGGAAGGCGGCCGGGTAGTCGCTCTCGGCGGCGGCTTCTACCCGTCGGGCTGGCGCGCCCGCCTGCTGTCCTCCACCGGAGTCACCGTTTTCCTGTATTGCCCCTGGACCGAACTGGAGAAGCGCCTCAGGGCGGCGCGCGGCCCCAGGCCGCTCTTGGCCGGCCCCTGGGAAAAAGCCTCCGTCCGCGCCGGGAAACTCCACGCGGCCAGGCTGCCGTACTACCGCCGCGCCGACGTCACGATAGACACCGCCGGGCTAAAGCCGGAAGCCGTCGCGGCCAGGATAAAGGCCGCGCTTCGGAAGAAGGACCTTCTGCCATGAAAACCTACAGCTATTCCCTCAAAAGCCGCTCCTCGATGAAAGCGGCGCTCGGCCGCGACATGCGCGACCTGCCGGCGCTGTTCCCGGAGCTGTTCGGCGCGGCCGACAGGATCTGCGTGGTGACCGGCTCGGACGCGCCGCCCAGCCTGCGGGCCCGGACGCTGGCGCTGTTCCCAGAGAAAGCGCGGCCCCATTCCTACTACTGGCTGCCCCCTTCGGAAAAGGCCAAGACCCTCGAAGAAGCCGGCCGGCTAGCCTCTTTTCTTTTCGACGAGGGTTTTTCACGCAGCTCGCTGCTTATCGCGGCGGGCGGCGGGGCGGTCACCGACCTGGCCGGCTTCGCGGCTTCCATCTACATGCGCGGCATACGCTGGGTCAGCGTTCCCACCTCTTTCCTCGGCCAGATAGACGCGGGGCTCGGCGGCAAGACGGCGGTGAACCTCGGCGGCGCCAAGAACATAGCCGGCGCCTTCCACCAGCCGGCGCTGGCCGTCTGCGACACGGCCTTCCTGGACTCGTTGCCGCACTCCGAGCTTCGCAGCGGCGCCGGAGAGCTGGTCAAGTACGCGATGATAGGCCCCTCCGCGCTCTACGACACCGTCAGGAAGAACCTCTCCGGCACTCTGGCCGGCGACAAGGCGGCCCTCACCGCCTGCGTCAGCGCCTGCGCGGCCTACAAGCTGAAGCTCGTGGCCCGCGACGAACACGACGAGCTCGGCGTGCGCGAGGCGCTCAACTTCGGCCACACCGCCGGGCACGCCTTCGAGGCCATGGCCGGCGGGAAGCTGCCGCACGGCGAGGCCGTCGCGCGCGGCATACGCTTCGCGCTGACAGCCTCGCTGGAGACCGGCATACTCCGGCGCGCCGACTTCGCCCGGCTCGACGCCATGGTGGACGCGCTGCGCCTGAAGCCGGCCCGGGTCAGGAAGGACTTCCGCCATTTCCTCTCGCTGGTCTCGCGCGACAAGAAGGCCCGCGGCGCCTCCAACCGCTTCGTGCTGATAGCCGGCCCCGGCCGCCTGGCGCCCGCCGAGGACCTGGACGCCCCGCTGCTAAAGAAAGCCTTCGAAGGAGCCCTGAAATGAACGTGCTCGTCATACACGGCCCGAACCTGCATCTGCTTGGCCGGCGCGCTCCGGAGATCTACGGCAGCGCCACGCTGAAACAGCTTGACGCGGCCATACGCGGGCACGCCGCCGGGCTCGGCCAGAAGGTCCGCATCTTCCAGAGCAATTCCGAGGGGAAGATCATAGACCTGCTCACGGCCAACTCCGGCTGGGCCGACGCGCTGGTCATCAACCCCGGCGCCTACACCCATTACAGCTACGCCATCCGGGACGCCATCGAGGCGCTGGGCCTGCCGGCCATAGAAGTGCACCTGAGCGACATCGCGAAGCGCGAGCCGTTCCGCAGGATATCCGTGATAAAGCCGGTATGCCTGGCGCAGTTCAAGGGCGAGGGCCGGCGCTCCTATTTCAAGGCGCTGGACTATTGCCTTTCGCTGCCGCCGAAGAAAAAATGAAGTCCTACGCCCCCCCGCCCGACAAGTCCGTCACCATACGCGCGCTGCTTCTTGGCGCCGTGGCGGACGGCCCGGCGCGGGTGGAGAACCCGCTTTTCTGCGCCGACACCGAGGCCGCTCTGGCCTGCCTGGAGACCCTCGGGGTCCGGCATTGCCGCGACGGCAACGCGCTGATAGTGGAAGGCCGCGGCCTGACCGGCCTGAAGAAGCCGGCCGGTCCGCTGGACGCCGGCGAATCGGCCGCGCTCGCGCGCCTGCTGGCCGGGCTGCTGGCCGGCCAGGATTTCCCCTCCGTCATCACGGGCCGCGGCACGCTGCTGAAGCGGCCTATGGCCCCGGCGGCCGAAGCTCTGAAGAAGCTGGGCGCTAAGGTCGGGACCTCCAAAGGCCTGCTGCCGCTGACCATAAAGCCCGCAAAGCTCAGGGGTTCCAGAGTGAGCGGCGTGACCAGCGCGCAGGTAAAATCCGCCCTGCTGCTGGCCGGCCTCTACGCTTCCGGCCCGGTAGAAGTGAAGGAGAAGTTCCCTACACGCGACCACACGGAGCGCCTGCTCGCGCTGATGGGTGCCCGATTGTCCTCCAAAGCCGGCCGCGTACTGCTGCAGCCCGGCCGCCTGACCGCCAGGCCGCTCGCCGTGCCCGGCGACATCTCCTCCGCCGCCCCGCTGATAGCCGCCGCCCTGCTGAAAAAAGAACCGCTGAAGATAGAAGGCTGCGGACTGAATCCCACCAGGCTGGGCTTTATCAAAACGCTCGTTTCCATGGGCGCGAAAATAAGGATAAAGCAGGGGAACTGTTTCCCCGAGCCCTGCGGCGATATCGAAGTACTGCCTTCTTCCCTGAAAGCGGCCAAGCTGGCCCCCAAGGATATTCCCGCGCTGATAGACGAGGTACCGCTGCTGGCCGTGCTGGCCGCCGCGGCCAAGGGCGTCACCCGCATAACCGGCATAGAAGGGTTGAAAACAAAGGAATCCGACAGGGTAAAGTCCACGATGGCCCTGCTGGCCTCGCTCGGCGCCGCGGCGGAATACAAAAAAGGCGCGCTTATCATCGCCGGAGGGAACAAGCTACGCGCGGCGGCCCCCGTGGACACCTTCAGCGACCATCGCATAGCCATGGCGGCCGCCGCCGCCTCGGCCGCCTGCCCGTCCCTCAAAATAGAGAACCCGGGCTGCGTGGACAAATCATACCCGGGTTTCTGGAGCGACTTCAGGTCCGTCTTCGGCGGCCCGCTCCGGGCCTAACCTTATTTAAGGGCTTCCACCAGCGCCTGGCCGTACTTCCTCGCGGGAACCGGCCCGTTAGCGGTTATAAGCCTGCCGTCCGTCTCCAGCTCGGCGCCGGTGTATTTCCCGCCGCCCTTGACCACATCGGACTCCCCGTCCGGCCAGCAGGTCACGGTCCTGCCCTTCAGCAGGCCCGCGTGGGCCAGCACCACCGGGGAGATGCAGATGGCGCCTATCAGCTTGCCGGCCGCCTCAGCCTTGCGGAAAAGCTCGTGCACCGCCGGCTTGTCCAGGTGCTCCAGAGCGCCGGGACCGCCCACCAGCGTCAGAGCGTCGTATTCGGCCGGATCTATCTCGGCTATGGTCCGGTCCACCTGCGCGGTGGCGCGGAACTTGCCCCTTGCCTCACCCTTGGCCGTGGAAACCGTTGTAACCTTGTGGCCGGCCGCCTCCAGCGCCTTCTTCGGCTCTATGTACTCCTCGTCCCTGAAACCCTGAAAAGCTATGAACATCGCTATTTTTTTCATATCCCCTCCTCCTAACCCATTATAACATAGGGCCTTCACCCGGAAGCCGGCTTTTTGGTATAATATAAGGGTAGTAACCGTATCTTACAAGCCGTCCGCGTGTTCAAAAATACCCAAGGCCACGCGTCCGGTGATGTCCTTCCAAGATAACAGCGGAAGGCGCGCTAAGTTTCCTCCCACCTAACTGGAACTGGCACAAAGTATCGGGAATATAGAATCTATATTTCGGAGGCTTATGCTATGAATAAGTTCGTTTACGCTATCGCTGTCTCTATGTTCGTCACCGGGTCCGCCTTCTCGGCTGCCCCTTCGGCCATAACCGCGCTTGGCGCCGCCGCCGGCGTAGAGTCCGTCCGGACCGTCCGGGCCGACATACCGCTCCCAGTCACATCTTCCCCGGAGCCCGCGAAGGCCCTGACCGCTGACGTGATGGACCTCACGCCCAACTACTCCTACGTCCTTGCCTCCTACGCGGCCGCCAACGGCTACACGGTGCTGACGCTGGACGGCTCCCAGATGACCACCAAGGCGAAGCTGCTCTCCCACGCCGCCCAGAGGCTCGGCCTGCCCGAGGTACCTGAGAACTGGGACGCCTTCATCGATGACCTGGGCGACCTGCCCGCCATGCTGCGGACCAGCAAGCTGCTCATCATGGTGCGCGGCTCCGACAAGATGCGCCGGGCCGACGAGAAGCTCTACGCGGACTTCCGCGACGTTGCCCAGTTCATCTGCCAGAGCACCCGCGACTGGAGCCGCAGCTCCGTCAGCATCAAGTTCGCCTTCGTGCCGTAAGCGGCAACGCTTCCCGCCCGAAGAACCCCGCCCCCGGCGGGGTTCTTCGTCCCCCGGCCCCCCGCGCGACGCCGGCCCGGCCGCTTTTTTTATATGATGTCCGCAGGCGGGTTTGCGCCGCCAGACAACAGCGGTCACGGAGCCAAAAATGAAATTCTCAGCCATAATTTTCTCGGCATTGATCTTCCAGGGCCTGGCGTTCAAGCCGGCCTTCGCGCAGGACGAACAGCCGCCCCGGCAACCGGCGGCGGAAGCCCCGGCCCTGGCCGCGGAACAGCCGGCCGCTACGGCCATTGCCGAAGCCCAGCAGCCGAAAGCCGAGGCCGCGGCTCCGCAGGAGGCCGCTCAGCCCCGGAAGCAGGAGCAGCCCGCCCCCGCGCCGACGGCTCCGGCCACCGAGCAGACCAAACCCGCGCGCCCGGAGGCCTGTCCCCATTGCTTCAGGCCCATGCCGGAGGGCTACAAAACCATACTCTCGGAGCTGGAGCCCTGGCTGACGCAGATGGAGACCAAGGCAGCGGACTTCAAGGAGAGCCTGTCCGCCATACAGAAGCAGATAGACGGCAAGGACGCCGCGATAGAGGAGGCCAAGAAAGGCTCCGACAAAAAGGCAGTCAAGGCCGCCGTCAAGTCACTCTCCGCGGAGCGCAAGCAGCTGCTGAAGAAATACAGCCGCACCAGCGACCAGAAGTCGGATTTTTACAAGCAGTTCTCGAAGGAGCTGGAGAAGAAGGCCGAGCGCTATGGCAAGATCATGGAGTCCAAGCTCAAGGAGTCCATGTCCGCCGCCTCGGGAGAATAGTCCGGGGAACGCCGCCTAACGACACTGCGAGTATTCCCTGCCCCCGGCGGTGAGTATCGGATAGCCGTTGGAATTGAGCTTGACGCCAAGGCCCGCGTCCTCCAGCGGCCCGGCGCCCTGGGACAGCAGCAACCGGCCGCCCTGCGCGCGCCAGAGCCCGCCGTCTCCGGAATCGGACTGGCCGGACACGGTCCCGTACTTCCCGCTGGAATACGTTTCCCCGCGCGCCCCGGAAGACCAGGTCCCGTCCCCGCGGAAGACCACGCGCGACTGATGGGAGGCGCCGGTCCTCTCGTTATAGGTAAAAGAGCACCAGGCGGAGGAGAGCAGCAGCTCCGACAGCCTGTCCTTTGAGGCCGCCGCTTTCTCCGTCTTTTTTCCGGGCTTGGCCTTCTCGGTCTTAACGCCATCCGCCCGCTTCAGCGTCATCACCTCGCCGTCCACGGTAACGCGCAGGAGCGGGCCGTCCAGCCGGTAAGAGAACAGCTCGGTCCCCCCGTCCCCGTAGGAGATCAAAAGCCGCTTTCCGTCCGCCTTCCAGGAGACCTGGTCCTGGTCTATACGGCCGGTACCGTCGGACCGCAATTCGGCGAACACGCCGCCGTCCTTAAGCCACGTGCCCACCAAAGAGGCGCCGCCGGCCCAGGACAGGCCCGCGGAAAAGGTCATGACAGCGAATATAAAGCATCTCATATTGACAAATTGTAGGAAACAACCGGGCCTGCGGCAAATTTTTAATACTTGGCCCCCCTCTCCGCCGGCCGGCGGCCGGCAGCACACGCCGCGGGCGCCCGGGCGGACATCAGCGCCATCCCCAAGGGCCCGAATTTAGTAAAATTGTACAGGAAACGCCGACTTAGCTCAGCGGTAGAGCAACTGTTTTGTAAACAGTAGGTCATCGGTTCGAATCCGATAGTCGGCTGAAGATTTACATAGCCCTGAAAAGCGTTGCCGGCGGCCGGCCCACCCGGTTCGATTCGGCCGCAGGCCGAAATTTGCTATAATCTGTAGATACGGCCCCTTCGTCTAGCGGCCTAGGACGCTGCCCTCTCAAGGCAGAGATCACGGGTTCGAATCCCGTAGGGGCCGCCAAATTTTCCCGCGGGAAAAATTGGCGCAAGAAATATCCGCTAGCGCCTTTGTTTCCCGCAGTTTTTCCGACGGAAAAATAAATTTTAAATTTATTTTTTTCCCGCGCCGGATTCAACCGCGAAGTGCAACACCCTGCTTAAAAACTTCGGCCGGGGTCCTGTAGTCCAGACATTTCCGCGGCCGTGTGTTTAGCAGATATTCTACTCGTTTTACCTGATCTTTGGTTACCGT
>JAKAMO010000296.1 GCA_021812825.1 bacterium
CAGCAATGCGCATAGCGCTCGACGCCCACGGCGGTGATTTCGGCCTCAAGCCCAACATAGAAGGGGCTCTGGCGGCCGTTCACAAGCTTTCCCACGAGGTGATCCTCGTCGGGAAGGATCCCGAGATCAGGGAGGAGCTGCGCCGTCACGGCGCGGAGGCCCCGAAGGGGATCTCCATCGTGCACGCCCCGCAGACCGTGGACATGGCGGGAGAGCCGGTCGAGGAATGCCGCTCCAAGCCGGATTCCTCGCTGATGGTGGGCGCCGGACTGGTCGCCGAGGGGAAGGCGGACGCCTTCATCTCCGCCGGCAATTCCGGGGCCATCATGGTGGCCTCGCTGCTCAGCCTCAAGCGCATACCCGGCGTCATCAGGCCGGCCATAGCCGCCCCGCTGCCGACCGCCAAGGGGACCACTCTGCTGCTGGACGCCGGCGCGAACATGGACTGCAAGCCCTGGCATCTGGCCCAGTTCGCGGTCATGGGCTCCATCTACATGAGGTCCCTGTTTAAGCTGGACAACCCCTCCGTCGGCCTGCTTTCCGTCGGTGAGGAAGAGACCAAGGGCGACTCGCTGGTACAGGAGACCCTGCCGCTGATCAAAGGCGTGGGGGTCAACTTCTACGGCCCGGTCGAGGGGCGGGACATACCCGAGGGCGTCACCGATGTGGTGGTGGCCGACGGCTTCAACGGCAACGTGGTCCTTAAGCTCTACGAAGGGACCGGCAAGGTCATCTTCAAGATGCTGAAGGACCAGATCATGCGCAAGTTCACCTACAAGATAGGCGCGATGCTGATGCGCAAGCTTTTCGCCGAGATGAAAGCCAAGATGAGCGTGGACGCCTACGGCGGCGCGCCGCTGCTCGGGGTCAACGGCGTGGTCCTCGTCTGCCACGGCCGCGTCAGCCCGACCGCCGTCTTCAACGCCATACGGGTGGCGGGCGAGCTGGCCTCCTCCGGCATGGTCACGGCCATCAAGATACAGATGGACAAGGTCAAGGAGAAGATCTCCGCCGCCAAGGAGGCCGGGAAATGAAGCCTCTCGAGGGAAAGACGGCGCTGGTGACCGGGGCGGCGCGCGGTATAGGCCTGGAGATAGCCTCAGCTTTCGCCGCGGCCGGCGCCTCCGTGGCCGTAGCCGACCTCTCCGCCGAAGAGAGCACGAAGGCGGCGGCCGACATAGCGGCCAGGTTCGGCGTACGGGCCGTTGGCATGGCGCTGAACGTTTCCAGCGAGCAGGACTGCGACAGGGCGGTGGAAGAGACCGCCAAGGCCCTGGGCAAGCTGGACATACTCGTCAACAACGCTGGCATCACCAAGGACAACCTGGTCCTACGCATGAAGGAAACGGATTTTGACGCGGTTATCGACGTTAACCTCAAGGGCTCGTTCCTGATGTCGAAGGCCGCCGCGAAGCTGATGCTGAAGGCCCGCTGCGGCCGCATTATAAACATCTCCTCGGTCGTGGGGCAGAGCGGCCAGGCCGGCCAGGCCAACTACTCGGCCTCCAAGGCCGGCCTGATCGGCCTCACCAAGTCTCTGGCCAGGGAATTCGCTCCCAGGCAGGTCCTGGTCAACGCCGTCGCCCCTGGCTTCATCCGCACGCGCATGACCGAGACGCTGAAGGACGAGGCAAAAGCCAAGATCTCGGAGATGATACCGCTGGGCCGCATGGGCGAGCCCGGAGAGGTCGCGAAAGCAGTGCTGTTCCTGGCCGGCGGAGATTCCGACTACATCACCGGCCAGGTGCTCGCCGTCAACGGCGGGCTATACATGTGAGACAGATCCGCAAATAATCAGGAGGGTACCGCAATGGCAGTTACCGATAACCTTGAAGAGAGAGTGAAGAAGATAATCACCGAGCAGCTGGCCGCCGACGCGGCCGAGGTCACCCCGCAGGCCCAGTTCGTGCAGGACCTCGGCGCGGACTCCCTCGACACCGTCGAGCTGGTGATGGCCCTCGAGGAAGAGTTCGACATCGAGATACCCGACGAGGACGCCGAGAAGATCAAGACCGTCGGCGAGGCTATAAACTACATCAAGGAAAAAGCCGGCAAGTAAGCCAGCTTTTCCCATGTCCTCCCTGGAAGAGGTGATCGGCTACAGGTTCAGGGACGGAGTACTGCTGGAGGAGGCCCTCACGCACAAGTCGCACGCGACTGAGTGCGGGGGGGTCCGCCATAACGAGAGGCTCGAATTCCTCGGCGACAGCGTACTCGGCCTGGTCGTATCCTATTATCTATTCCTCAAGAACCCCTCGGAAGACGAGGGGTTCCTTTCCAAGACCAAGTCCGCCATCGTCTCCCGCGCCAACCTGGCCCGCTGGGCCGGCGAGCTCAAGCTGGGCCAGCACATCCGCCTGGGCGCCGGAGAGCATCTCAGCGGCGGCGCCAAGCGCCAGAGCATACTCGCGAACGCCATCGAGGCCGTTCTCGGCGCCGTCTACCTGGACGGCGGCCTCGGACCGGTGGAGAAGATAGTGATACCCTGGCTCGAGTCCCAGGGTCCGGAGAGCCTGGACGCCGACTACAAGAGCGCCCTGCAGGAAGAGATACAGAAGCTCCACAAGCGGCCGCCGGACTACGAGCTCGTCAGCGAGGCGGGCCCCGAGCACGCCAAGCTTTTCACCGTAAGGGTCTATCTGGGGAAGAAGACCCTCGGCCTCGGCTCGGGCAAGAACAAGAAGGAAGCCCAGCAGGCGGCCGCCAGGAACGCGCTGGACTACCTGGCCACCCACGAGATACGGCGCGGCGATATCTAGCGCGCCTCTGCGGGGGACCGGCAG
>JAKAMO010000297.1 GCA_021812825.1 bacterium
GGCTAATTTTGTATCATTAGGCCGTGCGGCGCAAGATAAAATGCATGAAATGCGGCTACTGGAACAAGCCGGAGGCCCCCTACTGCGGCCTCTGCTACGAGCCGCTGAACAAGCGTACCGCTGAAAAGGCGGGCAGAGCCCCCTCCCCTTCCGGCGGGCCTGCCGCAGAACCGAGGCCGGGCCTCCCCCAGGTCGCGGCCGCGGCGGCCCTGCTGGCCTTGACCGTAGGCCTAGCCGTCCACTTCATGGGTCCGCGGGCGCCGGACAGCGTCCTGTCCCAGCCGCGGCTCAACCGCTTCGGCGCCAGGACCGACGCCGCTGACAAACTGCTGGCAGGCTACCTTGCCGCCAAGGAAACGCTGCTTAAGGAAATAGCCGCCGCGCCGCCGGCGCCGGAGGCTTTCTCCATAACCGGAGATTATACGCAGAAGCTCTTCGCCATAGAGGACGCCTATTCGAGAGGGATAACCGCGCTCGCCCTGCCGGGAGCCGGCGACGTGGACCCGAAGAGGGACCAGTTCTACCTGGAATGGCTGGAGATACACCGTTACCGGGAAAGCCGCGCCATGGAGGACTTCGACGCGCGGTACCGGCAGCAGCTCAAGCGGGCGGGGCTGGCGGACTGACCCCTAACTGGCCCCGCAATAGGCTTTCCTGAACCTAGACTCGGCCTGCTCTTCGCTGTAATTCCTGCCCAGCAGGTCGTTGAACACGGTGTTCTCTTCCTTGAGCACCCTGTCGAGCATCAGCCCGAACCTGTAATCGTCGAGCCCGGGGCGCGAAGCTGCCCCGCAGGCGTCCTGGGGGGCGAACTCGCCTGTGCCGCCGGAGATCATCTCGGCGTAGCCCCTGACCATCCACTTGTCCATCGCGAAGAAGGTCAGCGGCCTAACCTTGAGCCGCACCATGTCCCAGACGGCCGCGGCCACCAGCACCCCGCGCAGCGACCGGCGCTGCTCCGCGCCGGAATAGGGCCTGGCCTCCTTAGCCGTGAAATCGGCGTTGGCCAGGTAGATGGCGCCGTTGAAGGGCCCCACCCGGAAATAATCCCCGGACAGCAGCGGCGTGAAGAACTTGTACTGGCCCGGGCCGGACGGCAGGTACACGTCGAACCTGCTGCCCTGCAGGTAGATGTCCGAAGCGGCTACGGCCTGTTCGGCGTCGTCGAGCACCGCCTCCGGCGAATCAGGCAGCGGGCCGCGGGCGTGCAGCACGAAAGAGCCGTGCTCCAGCTTCCTGTCGAAATACAGGTCCGGCTTGGCCAGCAGCAGGCCGTAGACGGCCAGCAGGCCCAGCAGCAGCAGAGTGATGAACTTGCCCATAGCTTCCTCCCGCGTCAAGAGGTCCGTTATATTGTACAGCTAAGACGGCGGGAGGTAAAGGGCCGGGCGGTTACACCCGGGTCAGACCCAGTCTTCGCTCTTGATGCCGCCCTGTATGCCTATGACGACGCTCTTGATCGGCACCTTGCGCTTGGAGGCCTCGGCCGCCTGCTTCACCATGGCGAGCAGGCCGCCGCAGCAGGGGACCTCCATCGTCAGCACGGTCAGCGTGTTCACCTTGGCGTCCTCTATCAGCGCCTGCAGCTTCTCCACGTAGATCTCCTGTCCGTCGTCCAGCTTGGGGCAGGCTATGACTACGCTCCGGCCCTTGATGTAGTCGTTGTGGAAGTTGCCATAGGAGAAGGCCGTGCAGTCCGCGGCCACCACCAGGTCAGCCTTCTGGAAATAGGGCGCCATCGGCGAGACCAGGTGCAGCTGCACCGGCCACTGCCTCAGCTGGGACTTGAAGCCGGGGTCCCCCTGCTCCGCGCCGTCCCCCTCGCGCAGGTCCATCATGCGGCTGCCGGGGCAGCCTCCGTGTCCGTGATCGTGTCCGTGTGCCATTTCTTCCTCCAGTGGGTTAGCTATTCCGTTTTCCTTGAGATATTCCAGCGCCTGCTTCACGAAAGTCTTCTGGCCATGGTCCGCCAGGTGCTTCAGGTGGGCCTTTATGGTGTTGGCGCCGTGCTTCACCATGCCGTCCATCACCTTCTTCTCGTCGTACGGCTCGGCGGGCCGCTCCTCTATCTTCAGCGCCCCGCGCGGACATTCGCCTATGCAGGCCCCGAGGCCGTCGCAGAGCAGGTCGCTGACCAGGCGGGCCTTGCCGTCTATGACCTGCAGGGCCCCCTCGTGGCAGCCGGTGACACAATTGCCGCAGCCGTCGCAGTTGTCCTCGTCGATATTGATGATCTGCCTCTTGCGCTTCATATCAGGTCCCGGACGGTTATGCCCTCCATCTCGGCCGCCAGCCTGCTCTCCAGGCCGGCTATCTTGGTGCGCAGCACGCAGGCGTCGTGGTGCTGGCAGAGCTTCTGCTTGAAGACGCATTCGTTGAACTTGACCGGCCCCTGCAGCGCGTTTATCAGGTCCCCGAGCCGGATGTTCTCCGGCCGGCGGGCCAGCGCGAAGCCGCCCCCCTTGCCCTTCACCGAGTGCACGAAGCCGGCCTTCTGCAGCTTCTGCATGATCTTGCGCAGGAAAGGCCCGGTCACGCCGACCTCCTCCCGCATCCTCACCACGGCCACCGTGGGCTTGTTCGCCCTGGCCATGTAGACGAGAGCGCGCGCCGCGTAGTCCACGTCCCTGTTGAGAAGTTTCATTGTGGATAAATGATACCAGATAGGTATCATTTTGTCAAGGGGCTTTTATCGCCATCCCCGCTTCGCCGCCGGGCATTTCTTTAGTAGAATCTAAGCATCTGGAGGGCCCATGAAGTCTCTAATATATA
>JAKAMO010000298.1 GCA_021812825.1 bacterium
GCGGCGTCAGGGCTGAGCGCCTCCTTCCTGGCCTGGGCCATCGCGTAGTTCGAGTTCTCGAGGACGTAGGTGCAGAAGTCGTTCTTTATCTCCCTGGTCCACTTCGCCTTGTCGAAATCCGCCTCGACCACGTTTATCTGCACCGCCAGGCGGGACTGGAACAGCGCCGCGAGCTCCTCCTCCTCGGAGATGAACTCGTCCAGGCCGCTCAGGGTGTACAGCCGGTAGATATAGGCCGCCCGGGCCACGGTCAGCGCCAGCAGCAGGTCGGAGTCGCGGTAGGCCTCGGGCAGGAAGATCTGCCCGCTGTCGAGGGAGAACTTGTGGCAGAGGCCCGGCGTGTTGGAGTACTCGAACCTGACGGGGTGGCGCAGCAGGAACTTGAAGAGGGACTTACCCTCCGGGGCGCTGTTGATTACGTCGAAGGCCCTTTCTATCGACGGCTCGCTGGTGAGGCGCGCCTCCGGGCGGCCGGTGGCGCAGCCGGCGGCCAGGAGCAGCGGGAGCAGGGCGCAAAGGGCAGAGGTCCTCATTTGAAAAGCCCCTTCAGCAGCTTCTCGGCCTTCGGGGCCAGCTTCTCCACGGCCTTCTTGACCGCCGGCTGCTCCGTGATCGACTTCAGGTCCGGCCTGGCCGACGGGTCGGAGAAGGTGCCGGTCACTATCAGCGCCACCGGCGCGCTCATCCTGATGCCGCTGGCCGCCTTGAGCCGCGTATTGATCCTCATGTCCAGCTTCTCCGCGGGCAGGTTGATGGTGCCGGACGAGGAGACGTCGGCGGCGGGACCGGTCAGGGAGGACTTGTCCAGCGACATCACGCCGTTGCGGAAAGTATAGGCGCCCTCGATGGAGTCGAAGTCCACGTTGTTGAAGTCCGGCAGGCGCAGGGACTTCGCGACGGACGATGCCTTTTGCAGCACCAGCAGCGGGTACAGGGCCACCTTCGCGGCCTTGTGCTGCTCGGCCAGCTTGTAAAGCCCGGAGAACTTCCCGGCGCCGGCCGAGAAGGAGGCCGTGCCGCCGAGCTCGCGCATGTCGTCGGAGACGTTCGTAAGCGCGAGCCGCGCCTCCACCCTGCCGCAGCGGAAGTTGGGGTGCTCCACGGCCCCGATGTCGGCCGAGCCGGAAACGTCGGCGTAGAGGGGCTTGCCGGCGGCCTTGGCCGGCTTCTTGTCCGGCGCCGCGGCCTCGGAGGCCTGCGGGAGCTCCTTGACCTTCAGCCTGGAAAGCTGCAGCTTCAGCTCCGCCTTCGGATGGGACGTCAGCGAGAACGCCTTGAAGGAGGCCGTGAAAGGCTCCCCTTCGAGCTTGCCGGAGACGCCCGGGGAGACGGCGGAATCCGCCGTGAAGTCCACCTTGCCCGAGACGTCGGAAATCGAGTAGCCCGCGGCCTGGGCGCCGGCCCCCTTCAGCTCGGCTTCGCCCCTGGCGGAAAGGGCCTTCCCGTAGGAGTAGTCCAGCGAGAGCGCCGCCCCTCCCTTGAGGCCGTACCGGGCCAGCTGCGTCGGGGCTATCTCGGCCAGCCTGCCCAGGTCCTTCACGTCGGCCCTGGCCCGGCCCGTCACGGAGAGCTCTTTGCCGGAATAGTCGGCGAAGGTCCTGCCCGAGGCCGTGAAGGCTTTGGACTCCAGCGTGAAGGAGGGCACGTCGGCGTGTCCCTCGCGCAGGCGGACGTCGGCCGCGATCTGGGTCAGCGGCAGCTTCAGGCCCGGTAGCACCGGGAACTGGCGGGCTTTCCTGGCCAGCAGCGAGGTGTCGGTTTCCGGTATCTGCGCCTTCACGTCGGCGGAGATCGCGTAATAGAGGCGCGGGTTCCAGGCGGCCTTGCCCCTGACCGCCGCTTCCACCGGCCCGGCCTTCAGCTTCACCGAGCGCAGGTCCACGTCCCGGGCCGTCAGCTTGAAGTCGGCGTCGGCGTCCACGGCGGGCAGCAGGATCTTCGGCGGCAGCGCGGCGAAGAACTGCTTCAGGTCGGAAGTCGAGAACTGGTCCACCGACAGGCGCAGCCTGGCGTCCGGCTCGAGCAGGTTCTTCAGCGCGCCGCTCAGCCGGGCCTTGACCCCCCCGAGGGAAACGGAGGCCGCGGAGATCTCCGCCCGGCCTTTAGCCGGGTCGAAGCCGCCGAGGGCCACCTTGCCGCGGATGGAGGCGGGCAGGCGCCCGGTGAAGTAAGGAGACTTGACGTCGAGCGTGAACGAGGCGTCCACCGGGAAGAGCTCGTCCGGGGAGATGCCGGAGGCCGCGAGGTCTATGCCGCTGAGCGTCACTTTCATGTCGCCGGCGGCGTTGGAGTAGAAGAAGGAGGAGCCGCGCACCTTCAGGCTGGAGACCGAGAGCCTGGGCGGCTGGGAGGCCCTGGCCGGGGCTTTGGCGGGGGCGGGCCTGGCGGGCTGGGCCGCCAGCAGGTCGGAGAAATTGTAGGTCTCCGGCTTTACTTCCCTGACGTTCATCTTCAGCCCTTCCGAAGCCACCGAGTCGACCTTGAGCTCGCCGCGCAGCAGCGCGCCGAAGGAGGGCCGTACGGAGAAAGCGGCGGCGCTGAAGAATTCGCCTTTCGCGAAATCGGGGTATTCCGAGACGCGCAGGCCGCGTATCTCGAGGCCGGAGAGGTTCAGCGAGACCGAGTCGAAGGTGACCCGGCGGCGGAGGTTCCTGGCCGCGAAATCCGTGGTGAGGGCCTTCAGCCTTTCCGGGGTGAAGTAGAACTTCAGCGCCAGCGCGCCGGCTATAGCCGCCGCGGCCAGGAAGGCGGCCGCCCAG
>JAKAMO010000299.1 GCA_021812825.1 bacterium
TTCTCTTTCTGGAACTTCTCCTCCAATTCCTTCTTTTTTTCCTCCATGGACTTGCCGGCGTTGTTGAAATAGTCGTCCAGGCGGCTCTTGTCGGCCTGCATCTTCTTCATGGCCTCGGCCATCAGGTCGCCGCCTTCCTTGACCTGCGGCTTGTCCCAGTGCTTGAGCACCTTGCCGGTCTTGCGGTCCACCTCTATGCGCGCCTTGCAGCACGGACAGTCAATCAAAAACGTCCCCTCGCTCATAAGCTTCTCCTCTCCTCAGCGCCGGCCACTCCGGGCCGGAACGCAAAACGCGTTCGGCCACACCGTGGCCTCTCTCATCACTCGGGCTCGGCGCTACGCAAGCCTCGCCCTCGCGAAGGTTTTGCTAACCCGGCCCGTCGTGTCCGGCTCTCACCTAACACCCCAAATTGGGTGCTGCTGCGGCAGCACAGTCACATGCCTCAGCTTCTCCGCCGCTAGACACGACGCCTCTCGCACGAAGCGCTCCGAAGGCGGCTTCGGCCCGCCGCGCCGCGGCGTGGCCGGCTGTATGAAGAACGGCATTTCGGCGGAGACCCCGGCCGCCAGCCTCACCGCTTTCCCGAAGTCCGCCATAGTGCTCTTATCGGTCAGCACCGTCTTGATGAAGGTCTTTTCCGGAGCCAGGGCCAGGAAGCGGCCGTGAGCCGTCCAGAAGCCGCGCTGTCCCGTGGAAGAAGGCAGCTTGATATCCATCGCCACCACGTCGACCAGGGTGGAGACGTTTTCCAGCTCCCGGCAGAGGACGCCGTTGGTCTCCAGGTGCAGCCGCAGGCCGGCCTTCTTCAGCTTCGGGGCCAGCGCCTTTATGAAGCGCCAGTGCAGCAGCGGCTCCCCGCCGGTAAGAGAGACGTCCCCGGACTTCTTGGCGCGGGCCAGCTTTATAGCGCGGCGGACGGCTTCATGCACCGACAGCGGTTCCGCCGCGGCCGCGTCCAGCGCGGCAGGCTCGTCGCAGTAGCGGCAGTCCAGGTTGCAGCCGGCGAAGCGCAGGAACACCTGGCGCTGCCCGGCATAAAGCCCCTCGCCCTGCAGCGAGCAGAAGATCTCGGCCACCGGGGCTGTGATGGGCTTCATACGGGAGCTCAGAGGGCGGGGTCCGTGAGCCGGGCCTCGGCGAAGCCCTTGGCCCGCAGCTTGCAGGAATCGCAGCGCCCGCAGGGGCGCCTGCCGCCGCTGTAGCAGGACCATGTCAGCTCCAGGGGAGCGTTCAGCTTCACGCCGAGCCTGGCGATACCGGCCTTGCTGAGCCTGATCAGCGGGGTCAGTATCTTTATCGGCCGGCCCGAGGCGCCGCGTCGGGTGCCGAAGGCCGCCGCCTTCTGCAGCGCTCGGTAGAATTCAGGCCGGCAGTCCGGGTAGCCGGAATAGTCCAGCACGTTGGGACCGAGCACCACGGCGTCCGCGCCCGAAGAATCCGCCAACGAGAAGCCGATGGAGGCGAATACCAGGTTGCGCCCGGGAACGTAGGTCGACGGGATATCGCCCTTACGGCCTATCTCCCCGGACGGCAGGTCCGGCAGCTTCATTCTCCTGTTGACCAGGGAGCTTGTCGCCAGCCACGGGAAGCCCAGCTTGATCTCGTGGAGCTTCACGCCGAGCCGCCGGGCTATGGCGCGCGCCGCCGTGTTCTCGCGCGAATGCCTCTGTCCGTAATCGAAAGAGACGGCTTCGCAGGCGTAGCCCCTGTCCAGCGCCCAGCAGAGGGCGGTGGTGGAATCGAGGCCGCCGGAGAACAATACCACTGCTTTTTTCTTAGTCATATGTCCGGGCCAGGCGCGGCGCCTCGTCAGGCGGCCGCGTCCCTGACTATGCCGGCGCCGGCCTTGAAACGGATGCCGGGTACGGCCTTCATCGTTCCTTTCTTCAGGACCATGTCCATGTCGCGCCGCCCCGTTTCCGGCCTGAAAGCCAGGAAGTCCAGCACGCGGCCGCTGGCGTGTATCTCCTCCAGCGCGGCCGGGAAGGCGTCCCGGCCCTGCAGCTCCTCGGCGAGGGCGCGCGCGCAGATCAGGTCCTCGACGTGGCTGGCGTCGTAGAAAAGGCAGGCCGGCACTATCAGCGTGGGCATGGGTTTGGCCAGGCAGTAGGCCGCTAAGGCCGGGAAATTGGCGAAGCAGGCGACCAGTATCTCCCCGGCCAGCAGCAGCGACGCGGCGGCCGGCGAGCCGGAATTGGTGACCGAGAAAGCGGGGCGGGAAGGATCGGAGCCGTACAGCGCGGCGTAGGGCGAATTGTCGTACTGCTCCACCCCGGGACCCAGGGTTATCTCCGAGAAGATGTCGGCCGAAGGGGTCGCGCGCCTGGCGGCGAGCGCCATGGAAGGCGCGGCGTAAACCCTGACGTCGGAACGCCCGCTCTCGAGCAGGGCGCAGATGGTGTTGGAGAAGCGGAAAAGGTCTATCACTATGCCGCGGCCGCGCCAGGTGCGGGCGTCGGCGCGGTCCAGCGCTATCCTTACCTCATTTCGCGGCGGGGGTAGAGACCTCTGTGACATATTTGATGGCCAGCGCGCTGACGAAAAGCTCCGGTTCCTCGTAGACCCCCATTTCCGGCCCGGCTGAGGCCGAGTCCACCGAGACTATGACGGCGTCGGCCCCCAGTTCCGCGGCCTGCCGGCGTGCCTGCCGCTTCATCCTCTCGAGGGCCGCCTCGCTGCCGGAAGCCTTTACCCTTGGGCCGTGTATTATGGCTATCCCGCCCCAGGGCCTGGCGGTCTGGTCG
>JAKAMO010000006.1 GCA_021812825.1 bacterium
GTCTGTACGCCGTCGCGTGCCCCGAGGTGGTCATCCACCTCGCGGCCGTGGTCGGCGGCATAGGCGCCAACCGCGTCAACCCCGGGAAGTTCTTCTACGACAACCTGATGATGGGCGCCCAGCTGATGGAGGAAGGGCGCAGGTCCGGCGTGCAGAAGTTCGTAGCCATCGGCACCATCTGCGCCTACCCCAAGTTCGCCCCTGTCCCGTTCAGGGAGGACGACATCTGGAACGGCTACCCCGAGGAGACCAACGCCCCGTACGGCCTCGCTAAAAAAATGCTGCTGGTGCAGGCGCAGGCCTACCGGCAGCAGTACGGCTTCAACGCGGTCTACCTGCTGCCGGTGAACCTGTACGGCCCCGGGGACAATTTCGATCCGGAATCCTCCCACGTGATACCGGCGCTGATAAAGAAGTTCGACGAGGCCGTGCGCTCCGGCGCAGGGGAAGTCACGGTCTGGGGCACCGGCAAAGCCACGCGAGAGTTCCTCTATGTGGACGACTGCGCGCTGGCCGTCTGCATGGCCGCCGCCCGCTACGACAAGCCCGAGCCGGTCAACATAGGCGCCGGGTTCGAGATCTCCATCAAGGACCTCGCCGGCGTGATAGCGCGCCTCACGGGATTCTCCGGAAAGATAAACTGGGACACCACAAAGCCCGACGGTCAGCCGCGCCGGATGCTGGACACCTCCCGGGCCTTCTCCGAGTTCGGCTTCAGGGCCAAGACCCATTTCGAGGACGGCCTTAAGGCCACGATAAAGTGGTACCGGGAACAAGCCAACCGATGACCAAGGAAGAGAAGATAAAGTTCTTCGACGAGACGGCCGCCAGCCGCGACGCCTGGCGAGCCAGGAACCGCCATTACCAGAACGAGCTGCTGGCCTTTTTCCGCTTCCTGATACCGAGCGGCTCCTCCGTCCTGGAGCTGGGCTCCGGCACCGGCGGCCTGCTGGCCGAGTTGCAGCCGCAGAAGGCGCTCGGAGTGGATTTCAGCCCCGCCATGACGGCCGCCGCCAAAGCGGCCCACCCGGCCCTGGACTTCAGTACCGGGGACGTAGAGGCGCTGGAGGTAGACGAGAAGTTCGACTACGTGGTCATGCAGGACCTGCTCGGCCACCTGGACGACATCTGGCTGGCCTTCCGCAGCCTCCACAAGGTGACGAAACCCGATACCCGTGTGGTGATAACGGCCTACAACCCGCTCTGGGAACCCCTGGTAATGCTCGCCGAGGCCGCCGGCCTCAAGGCGAAGAACCCCCGCCAGAACTGGCTGGCGCTCGCGGACATAGAGAACCTCCTGTACCTCAACGGCTACGAGGTGGTAAAGAAGGGCTACCGCTTCCTGATGCCGTTCTACGTGCCGCTGGTCTCGGCGTTCTTCAACAGATTCCTCGCCAAGATGCCGCTTTTCAAGGAGCTGGGACTCATCCAGTTCATCATAGCCAGGGAGATCCCCTCCAGGCCCAAGGCGAAGGACTACTCGGTCTCCGTTATGGTACCCTGCCGCGACGAGGCCGGCAATATGGAGCGCCTGTTCAGGGAGCTGCCCAAGCTGGGCTCCTCCACCGAGCTGGTCTTCGTGGACGGCAACTCCTCCGACGGGACCGTAGAGAAGATAAAGGAGCAGGCGGCGGCTCACCCGGAGATCCCCACCAAGGTCCTGCTGCAGGGCGGCGCCTTCGGCAAGGCGGACGCAGTGCGCAAGGGCTTCGACGCCTGCGCCGGGGACATCCTGATGATACTGGACGCTGACCTGACGGTCCCGCCGGAAGACCTGAAGAAATTCTACGCCGCCATCGCCGAGGGCAAGGGCGAGTTCATCAACGGCTCCAGGCTGGTCTACCCGATGGAGAAGGGCGCGATGCGCTTCCTGAACATGCTCGGGAACAAGACCTTCTCGCTGATCTTCACGTGGACGCTCGGCCAGCGCATCAAAGACACGCTCTGCGGCACCAAGGTGCTGCTGAAGTCGGATTACGAGCGCATCAAGGCGGGGCGGGCCTACTTCGGCGAGTTCGACCCGTTCGGGGACTTCGACCTGCTGTTCGGCGCCAGCAAGCTCAACCTGAAGATCACCGAGCTGCCGGTCGGCTACAAGGAGCGGAAGTACGGCGTCACAAAGATAAGCCGCTTCCGCCACGGCCTGCTGCTGTTCCGCATGGCTTTCATCGCTTTTGTAAAGCTGAAGCTTCGTTAGCGCGGGGAAAGAATGGACAGGATAGAGAACGAGCTGGCGCACGGCCGGAAGATATCCGACAACCCGGAATTCTACTGGGGCTGGTCCGGCGTGGCCGGACGCCTGCGCTCGGAACGCCGGGCCGCGATGTACATCTCGGAGGGGCGGCTGGCCCCTGACAGAAAGGTCCTCGAAATAGGCTGCGGCACCGGCATCTTCTCCGGGCTGCTGGCCCGCTCCGGCGCAGAGATCACCGCCATAGACCTCTCCCCCGAGCTGGCGGACAAGGCGCGCCAGCGCAACAGCGCCTCCCCGAATCTTAAGTTCCTGGTGATGAACGTAGAACGCCTGGACTTCCCGGACGACTCCTTCGATTGCGTCTGCGGCAGCTCGGTGCTGCACCACCTCGACCTCTCCAAGGCCCTTCCGGAGATGCTGCGCGTGCTGCGTCCCGGCGGCACCTTCGTCTTCACCGAGCCCAACATGCTCAACCCGCAGATCATGCTGCAGAAGAACATCCCGCCGCTGAAGCGACTGCTGGGAGATTCCCCGGACGAGACGGCCTTCTTCAGGTGGAACATAGCCGGCGAGCTGCGGCGCGCCGGCTTCGCCGCGCCGTCAGCGCGCCCGTTCGACTTCCTGCACCCATGGGTGCCAGGAGCGCTGGCGCCGGCGGCGGACAGCTTCGGGACCTTCCTGGAGCGGGTGCCGCTGCTGCGCGAGATAGCCGGCTCCCTGCTGATTACGGCAACCAAATGAAGTTCCGCCTCAACTGGGTACTCTCCGCGCTGACCGCGGCTTCTTACGCCGCGTACCCCGTATGGAGGCTGCCGCTCCCGTGGCCGGCGCAATGGGCCCTCCTGAACCTGTTCCTTCTGCTTTCGGCGGCCCTGCTCTATACGTCCCTGGACGAGGTCGAGCTCCAGGCTCCGGCAGAGGAGCTCAGGGAGCTCTGGCCTGTGGCGGCCGCCGCGGCGGCGGTGTGCCTGCCCTTCTGGCTCCTGCCTCTGCCGACGGGTTCGGACGCACAGTCCCACGCCGGGCCGGCGGCCTGGCTGCTAGGCCGCCTGACCTCGGCCGCCGGATTGAACATCAGGCTGCTGCCGCTGTTCTCCGTCCCGGCCCTGCTTCTGGCCATTGCCGCGGTCCGCAAGGCGCCGGCAGACCGCTTTGTGCCGGGACGCGGGACTGCGGCCATCGCCCTGCTCGCGGCCGGCAACATATATTTCCTCGCCGACCTGCGCTGGGGTATCGCCGGCGCTATCGGCCGCTTCGAAACAGTGCTCCGCTACCCCCCCCTCAGCAAGTTCCTGTACTTCCCCGCCTATGCGCTGCTCGGCGTCAACGAGGCCGCCCCCAGGCTGGTGCAGTTCCTGTTCATGACGGCGGCCGCGGCATATATGCTCCGAACCTCGAGACTGCTGGGGTCAGGGCTGCCGCGGCGGTTATCCTTCCTGCTGGTGCTCTTCTTCCCCACCTTCTTCAACCTGGCCATCAGCGCGGAACTCGAGGCCGGCACCGTCCTTTTCTTCGCGGCGGCCATCTATCACTTCCTGGCCGCCGTAGACGGGGACAGGAAGGAATTCCTGAAATGCGCGTTCTGGACCGCGGCGGGCTTCTTCTACAAGCAGTTGCTGCTGGGGCTCCTGCTCTCCTTCCTGCCGGCACTGGCCGCACTGGCCATCTTCCTCCCCGACCGTAGGGAGAAATGGCTTTACGGGCTGAAGACGCTGGCGATACCAGCGGCGCTGGGCCTGCCGTTCATAACCATCAGCACGCTGACCGGGATACGGAACACAGCCCTCCAGGCCGCCAACCTGCTCTCCCCGCGGCTGATGACGCTGGACCTCATAGACCTGTACCGCACTTCGGGAGCCGCGATCACGGCCCTGCTGGCCGCCTCCGCGGCGTTCTCCGTGATGCGGAGACGATCGGTCCCTCTCTGGCTGCTGCTCTATTTCACTGCGGCCTACTATGTCATGATCAGCGCCAGCGCCGCGGTAGGCTACGTGCGTCACGCGCAGCCCTTCTACATAGGACTGGCGGTCCTTGTTCTGCCGGCGCTCTCCGCCCTTTCCTCGAAGCTGAAGGGCCAGGCAGGCAGGCTGCTGCCATACGCCGCACTGGCCCTGTTCGCCTGGCAGGCGATGCTGGCCAAAGACCCTTACCAGCGCAAGACGGCCTTCAATTTCGCCGCCAACGTCTACCCCTACTCCGAGGCGGCGCGCTATCTAAGGCCCGGTCAGAGCGTCTACGCTCCGATGGAGGTGGAACCCAGCCACTTCTACCTGGCCAAGTACGGCCTGGCCGGCAAGGTGCGCTGGGACAGGGACCTCCCGCCTGGCCTCGACGCGGGGAGGGCAGAAGCCAGGGTGGCCGACGGGCGCTTCGACTACCTGCTGCTGCCCGGCACGAATATCCCCGGCATAGACGCGGATTTCCGCGGCATAACCGCCGCCCTCCTCTCCTCCGGCAAGTTCGAAGAAGAGAGGACCTTCGACTACAGCGGGAACAGGCTCCTGCTTTTGAGATATGTGCGGAATACTGGGACAGATTAACTATTCCTCCGGCAAGCCGGTGAGGGAGGCTGACCTCAAGTCCGGTCTCTTCGAGATGTTCCACCGCGGCCCGGACGACGACGGCGTGCTGACCGACAGGCACTGCGGCCTGGCGATGCGCAGGCTGAGCATCATCGACGTGGCCGGCGGCCGCCAGCCCGTCTTCAGCGAGGACCGCTCACTGGCCGTGGTGCTCAACGGCGAGATCTACAACTACCGGGAGCTCAGGAAGGATCTGGAGCCCAGGCACCGCTTCGCCACCAGCTCCGACACCGAGGTCATCGTCCATCTCTACGAAGAGCTCGGCGAGAAATGCCTGGACAAGCTCAACGGCATGTTCGCCTTCGCCCTCTGGGACGCTAAGAAACAGGAATTGTTCGTCGCGCGCGACCGCGTGGGCATCAAGCCGCTCTTCTACGCGGACCTCGGAGGCTCTCTCTATTTCGCCTCGGAGATAAAGGCGCTGCTGTCCTTCCCCGGCATGCCCCGCGAGGCCGACCCGCAGGCGCTGGCCGACTACCTGTCCTTCTACTACATCTCCTCCCCCCGCTCCGTGTTCAGGCATATACGCCGCCTGCCGCAGGGGCATTTCATAAAGGCCGGCGGCGGCAAGGCCGAAGTCAGGCCTTACTGGAACTTTCGCTTCCGCCCGCAGAAGATGTCCGAGGCCGAGGCCTCGGAACGCATAGAGTCCTCGCTGCTGGCCTCGGTAAAGCGCCAGCTGGTGAGCGAAGTGCCGCTGGGGGTGTTCCTGTCCAGCGGCCTTGATTCCACGGCCATCGTAGCGATGATGTCGAAGCTCGGGGTGCGCCCGAAGACCTACACGGTAGGCTACGCCGACGGCGGCACCCATAACGAGACCGCCGAAGCGCGCCTGGTCGCCCGGAAATACGGCACCGAGCACCACGACTGTCTGTTCGGCGCATCCGACGTAGCCGCGATGCTGCCCGCAGCCGTGAAAGGCTTCGCCGAGCCGCACGGCGACTGGACCTGGCTGGCGATGCAGCGCCTGTCCGCCGTTTCGAGGAAGGACATCACGGTGGCCCTGACCGGCGCCGGCGGCGACGAGCTCTTCGCCGGATATCCCACGCTGACGGCCGCCAAGGTGGGCCGCGTCTACCAGTACCTGCCGGGACCGGTGAAAGACGCGCTGCGCGCCGCGGCCGAGCGCCTGCCGGTCTCCACCGCCAGGCTGAGCCTGGACTTCAAGATCAAATCGTTCGCCCGCGGCGCCGCCTTCCGGCCCGAGATAGCCCACATGAAGTACAAGGAGATACTGACGGACAGGGAGATACGGGCGCTGATGCCGCACCTGAAGCACGAGGACCCGTTCGAGGTATTCTCCCAGCATCTGCCCGACGTGGCCTCGGCCCGCCTGCTGGACCGCCTGATGTACCTGGACCTGAACGTCTTCCTGCCTTACTGCTCGCTGCATTCCACCGACCTGGTCACGATGTTCAACTCGCAGGAGGCGCGCGTGCCTTTCCTGGACAACGAGATGCTGGAACTGGCCGAGGAGGTGCCGCTGTCGCTGAAGATGAAGGGCTTCACGACGAAGCACATCATCCGCAAGACGCTGCGGCATTACCTGCCGGAGGAGATACTGAAGATGCCCAAGAAGGGCTTCAGCATGCCTACCGCGGAGTGGCTGAAGAGGGAGCTGAAAGGCTTCTTCCTGGACTCGCTGGGAGCGGCCAGGGCAAAGAACCCGGATTTCTGCGATTATTCCTTCGCCGAAGGCCTCTTCAGGGAGCACCTGGAAGGGCGCCGCGACAACACCCGGAAGCTGACCTGCCTGGCCTCGCTCTTCCTCTGGCAGGCCGAATACCTTAGCTGAATCAGGCCCCGCAGAAGGCCTTGACCGCGTCTATCACCGCGTGCTGCTGGGCCTCGGTCATCTCCGGGAACATCGGCAGCGATAGCACGCGCGACTGGTTCCGGTAGGCGTTGGGGAAATCCTCCGGCCGCGCTCCCAGGCGTGAATAGGCCGGCAAATACGGCAGGGAAACCGGGTAGTTTATCACGGTCTCGATGCCGCGATCGGCGAGGTACTTCTTCAGCTCGTCGCGCCTCTCATGGCGCACGACGTAGAGATGGTAGACGTGCTCCCGGCCGCCGGCGCAGATGGGAACCTCGAGGCCGTCTATGCCCGTCAGCGCCATGTCGTAGACGCCGGCCAGGCGCCTGCGCTCGGCCGTCCAGGCCGCCAGTTTCTTCATCTTCACGGAGAGCACGGCCGCCTGCAGGCCGTCCAGACGGCTGTTCACGCCCTCTATCCGGTGATCGCCTTTCTTCAGCCCGCCGTGGCGGGCCAGCATCGCTATCCGCTCCGCCAGGACCCCGTCCGCCGTAACTACCGCGCCCGCGTCGCCCATAGCGCCCAGGTTCTTGCCGGGATAGAAAGAGAACGAGCCGGCCATGCCGAAGGTCCCGGCCGTCCGGCCGTCCACGCGCGCCAGGTGGGCCTGCGCGCAGTCCTCCAGCACCCAGAGCCTGTGCTTCGAAGCTATTTGCATTATCGCCGGCATGTCCGCCGGCTGGCCGTACAGGTGCACGGGTATGATGCCTACGGTGCGCGGGGTTATCTTCGCCTCTATCAGCGCCGGGTCTATGGTGAAAGTGTCGTAGTCGGTGTCGCAGAAGACCACCGAGCCTCCGGCCTGCGTTATGGTCTCGCTGGTGGCTATCCAGGAGTGCGCGGCGGTTATCACCTCGTCGCCGGGCTTCAGGCCCAGCGCGCGCATCGTCAGGTACAGCGCGTCGGTGCCGTTGCCGCAGGAGACGCAGTGCGGGGACCCTATCAGGGCGGAGAACTCCTTCTCGAAAGCGTCCACATGCGGTCCGCGGATAAAAGCGGAGGACCCGATAACCTCGGCGATAGCGCCATCTATCTCTTTCTTGATGGTCAGGTACTGCGCGTGCAGGTCGGCGAACGGAACGGCGGTCCTGGTCGTCGTCATTTAAGCTCCCTTATCAGCCTTGCCGGGTTGCCGGCGTAGATGCCGGGCTTCGTTATATCCTTAGTGACAACTGCCCCGGCCCCTATCACGGCGCCGTCGCATACCGAGACCGGCAGCAGCGTGGCGTTCGAGCCTATCGATACCCTGTCGCCTATTTTGGTGGACTTCCATAGCTCCTTCCTGCCGCCGGCGGGGCCGCCTGAGGAGAAAGTGTCGTTGATGAACATCACGCCGTGGCCGATGAAGCAGTCGTCCCCGACGGTGACCAATTCGCAGACGAAGGCATGGGACTGCACCTTGCAGCGGCTGCCTATCTTCGCCCCCTTCTGGACCTCCACGAAGGGCCCGACGAAGGTGCCGTCGCCTATCTCGCAGCCGTACAGGTTGGACGGGCCGACGACCTTGACGCCGTCCCCGAACTTAACGTCGACTATGCCGGCTATCCTTACCTCGGGTTTCCCCATCATTTCCCCCCCAGCCGGGTCTTCCTGGGCCGCGAACGCAGGCTGACCTCGCGCTTGGTCTCTATGGATTCGTAGATACCGGCGATAAGCTCCAGGCTGCGCCGGCCCTCGGCCCCGTCCACCAGCTGTTTCGTGTCGTTGACTATGCAGTCCACGACGTGCTCGTAGTAGGCCTTGTGGCCGAAGCCGTAGACGTCCGGCGGGTTGACGGAATACTTCGTCATCACCTCGGAGTCGCCGGGCTGTGGCGTCCGGAAATTCCAGGTCTTCATCTGGTTGACCGCGAAGCCGCCTATCTCCACGGCGCCGTTCTCGCCCATGATGGAAATGGAACCCTCGAGGTCCTTGGGGCGGGCGGCCGTGGTGGCCTCTATCACACCGAGCGCCCCGTTGCGGAAGCGCAGGCTGACCACGGCGGTATCCTCGGTCTCTATCTTGACGAGCGCGGTGGCGCTCATCGCGAAGACGTCCTCGACGTCGCCCATCATCCACTCGAGCAGGTCCACGTGGTGGCTGGCCTGGTTGGCCAGCACGCCGCCGTCCAGCGCCCAGGTTCCGCGCCACCTGTCCTGGTCGTAGTAGCCCTGTTCGCGGCACCAGCGCACGCGCACGGTGCCCAGCACCAGCTTGCCGAAGCGGCCGGCCTCCAGGGCCTCTCGCAGCTTGACCACCGGCACGTTGAAGCGGTTCTGCTTCACGACGAAAAGCTTTATCCCGGCTCCGGCGCAGGCCTTGATCATCGCGTCGGCATCGTCGAGGGTCAGCGCCATCGGCTTCTCGACCACGATATGCTTGCCGAACTTCGCCAGCTCTACCACGTGCCTGGCGTGGTTGCCGCTCTCGGTCAGCACGGAGACGGCGTCCACCGGGGTCTTCGCCATCATCTCCAGCATGTCGGTATAGTACGGCACGCCGAACTTCTCGCCAAGCGCCTTCGCCTTTTCCGGGACTATGTCGCAGACGGCGGCCAGCCGCGCGCCTGCTATCTGCCCGCCGCCGAGCAGATCGGAGTGCCTTCTGGCTATGCGGCCGCAGCCGACCAGGGCGAATTTCAGGTTCTTTGCGTCAGGGGCCATAGTTCCGCTTCTATTCTATCATTAATCCTGCGGCAATTTGCCTAGCCGGGGCAAAAGAGGCTATCATATAGACTTCTATAGGGGAACGACATGTACCGAGGAAAGAAGATCTCGCTGGTCATACCGGCCTATAACGAGGAAAAGCTCATCTCCAGCACGCTGGCCGGAGTGCCGCCGCTGGTGGACAAGGTCTACGTGGTCGACGACGTGAGCCCGGACCGCCAGGCCGAGGTGGTGCTCGAATACGCCAAGAAGGACCCCCGCGTCACCCTGTTGAGGCACACCGTGAACCAGGGCCCGGGCGGCGGCATCATCACCGGCTACCGGCAGTCGGCCGCCGACGGCTACGACATCGCTATGGTGGTGGGCGGCGACAACCAGATGCAGCTCGCGGAGGCCGCCCAGTTCCTGGACCCGCTGATAGACGGCAGGGCCGACTATTCCAAGGGCAACCGCTTCATGGACTCCAAGCTGGAGGACACGCTCTCCAAGATGCCCAAGGTCCGCCTGTTCGGCAACTGGCTGATAACCGCGCTGACCAAGATCTCCTCCGGCTACTACAAGACGATGGACGTGGTGGACGGCTACACGGCGATCACGAAGAAGGCCATAGAGACCATAAACTGGGACAGGGCCTGGAAAGGCTACGGCTACCCGATGGATTTCCTGGTCAGGATGAACGCCTACAGCCTGCGCATCGTGGACATACCGCGCACCGCGGTCTATCTGCCCGGCGAGCGCCAGAGCCAGATCAAGGGCTTCAACTACGCCCTGAAGGTCTCGCCGATGCTGGTGCGCGACTTCTTCTGGCGCCTGAACTTCAAGTACATGTACCGGGACTTCCACCCGCTGGTGTTCTTCTACTACCTGGCGCTGGTGCTGCTGCCGGCCGGCCTGCTGGACGGCCTGTACCTGGTCTACGACAAGCTCTTCCTCGGCGGCTACGCCGTGACGCCGGCCCGCGCCATCCTGGTGGCGCTGATGATAATCTCCGGCACGCAGTTCCTGCTCTTCGCGATGCTGTTCGACATGGAGCAGGGGCAGAAATGATCAAAAGAGCGGCGGCCTGGCTGTCGTCGGAAAGGAACTACCTGCTGGCCTGCGCGGGGCTGGCGTTGCTGCTGCGCCTGGTCTACGTCCTGAAGACCGGGGCCGGCAGCCTCTCCCCCGACGCCTACGACTGGATGAACACCGGCTGGTCCGTGGCCTCCGGCAACGGCTTCGGCGGCTCCTGGCGCCCGCCGGGCTACGCCTTCTTCCTGGCGGCGGTGTTCTCCGTCTTCGGGAAGTCCGTAATAGCCGCCAAGGTTATCCAGACCATCCTTTCCGCGGCCACCGTCTGGATATGCTACCGGACAGCGGCCGAGCTCTTCGACGCCCTCACCGCCAGGATAACGGCCGCCCTGCTGGCCTATTACCCGTACTTCATCGCCTATTCCGCCGACCTGCTCAGCGAGACGTTCCTCACCTTCATACTCGCCGCGGCGGTGTACCGCGTGGTCCGGGCCGCCGCCGCCCCGTCGACGCGCAACCTGGCCTTCGCGGGCCTGCTGATAGGCTGCGCCGCGCTTACCAAATCGGTGGTACTGCCTTTCTTCCTGCTGGCCTGCGCCTGGCTGTGGTGGCGCACCGGCCGGTTCCGCGCCGGCTTCCTCGCCGGGGCCTTCTCGCTGCTGGTGATACTGCCCTGGTCGATGCGCAACTACCTCCATTTCAGCGGCGGCTACGTGATGCCGGTCAGCACGCCCTGGTTCACGCTTTACGGCTCCGCCTGCGACGAGGCCCTGCTCGACGAGAACACCGGCGAGATAGACAAGGGCCCCGGCGTGGCCGAAGTGAACCAGTTCCTGCCGTCCGACTGGAACTACGTCGGTTCCCTGCCGCTGCCGGAACGCGACAAGTACTGCAAGGAGAAGGCCCTGTCCTGGATCAGGAACAACCCGGGCAAGTACGCCTGGCTGCTATACCGCCGTACGCTGCACCTGTGGCGCCTCTACCCGGTGATAGCCTACCGCTGGCAGAAATGGGCGGCGATGGCCACGTCCGGCCTCTACATACCGCTGGCCGCCGCCGGGTTCTTCCTGGCGCTGCCCGCGTTCAGGAAGACCTCGCTGCTACTGGCGCTGCTGGTCTCCTATACGGCCGTCTATATCCCTTTCGCGGTGACGCTGCGCTATCGCGTCCCGGCCGACCCTTACTTCATAATGTTCGCGGCCTGCGCGCTGGCCGAAGGCTGGCGCAGGCTGAGGGGCCTGCCGCCGGGAGAGTCCTGCGCCAAGAAGCCACTGGAGGAAGCATGAGAAGAGACGACCTGAATTTCCTGGCCTGCCCCGTATGCGGCGGCGGCCTGTCGGCTGAAGGTTCCGACCCTGCGATAGAGAAGGCCTTGCTCAAGTGCGCCGGCTGCGGCCGCGACTACCCGGTGATCAGGGGCATCCCGCGCCTGCTGCCGGATTCGCTGATGCCGGTGCTGGCCGCCCAGCTGAAGGAGGATTTCTCCGGCTTCTCCTTCTCGTTCCCTCTCGAGAAGCGGGACCACCGCAGCACGATAGAGACGGAGGACTTCCTGGCCAAACAGCGCGCCACGATGAGCGCCTTCGCCTACGAGTGGAACGAGTTCACCGAGCTCTCGCCGGAGTTCTGCGAGAACGAATATGTCCGCACGCTGGCCCCTCTGCCGCCCGACATCGTGCAGGGCAAGAACGTGCTCGAGGCCGGCACCGGCGTAGGCTTCTTCCTGGACAGGATGCAGCATTACGGCGCGAAGCGCCTTTTCGGCATGAACCTGGGCCTGGACGTGGAGACGGCGGGCCGGCGCACCGCCCATTACGGCAACGTGACCGCCGTGCAGGGAGACATCTTCCACCTGCCCTTCAAGCCCGGGCTGGACTTCATCATCTCCCACGGCGTCATCCACCACCTGCCGGAGCCGGAGACCGGTTTCAGGAGCCTCGTGAAGGCGCTGAAGGCCGGCGGCGAGATCTTCATCTGGGTCTACGGCAAGGACCCGGCGGTGCCGGCTATAGAGTTCCTGCGCAAGGCGATGCACCGGATGCCGAAGCCGCTGGCCAACCTGCTCAGCCTGCCGTGCGCGCTGCCGCTGCTCTTCGCCAAGTGGGCCTACCTGTCGCTGCGCGCCGCGGGCCTTTACGCGGCGGCGGAGAAGGTGCCGTACCGCCAGTACGCCGTGCGCAACTTCCGCGAGATGCACTGCACGATCATGGACAAGCTGTTCGTGCCGGTGGTCAATTATTACGACGAGGACGACGTCAGGCCCTGGTTCGACAGGGCGGGCCTGGGCGGCGTCAGCATCAGCAACCGGGACGGCAACAGCTGGAGCTGCTACGGCGTGAAGGGCTCCTCTCCGGAGGCCGGGGCGCATGCTTAAGACGGACGTGCTCGTGATCGGCGGCGGGCTCGCCGGCCTGGCAGCCGGCGGCGCGCTGGAAGGCCGCAAGGACTATCTGATCGCCGAGAAGGAGAACCGCCCCGGCGGCCTGGCGGCCACGATAAAGAAAGGCGGCTACCACTTCGACTATTCCGGGCACCTGCTGCACCTGCGCTGGCCGGAGACGCGCAGGCTGATACTCGGCGCGCTGAAGGGCAACGCGCGGGAACTGAAGCGCGACGCCCGCATCTACGCGCACAGAAGCTGGACCCCGTACCCGTTCCAGGCCAACCTCTCGGGAATGCCGGCCGGGGTCAAGTCCGAATGCGTGAGCGGCTTCCTGAAGGCCTACTCCTCCGGCGGCCAAGCCCCGGGCGACGGCTCCGAGGTCTTCAGCCGCTGGACCAGGCGCGTCTTCGGCGAAGGCATCTCCAGGCACTTCATGCTGCCGTACAACGCCAAGCTCTGGCAGTACCCTCTCGAGCGTCTCACCACGGAATGGTGCGCGCCGTTCGTGCCGATGCCCCGGCCCGAGGAGGTAGTACAGGGGGCATACGGCAGGAAGGCCGAAGGCCTCGGCTACAATACCGTCTTCTATTACCCCAGGAGAGGCGGCATCGGCTCGCTGTCCAACGCCCTGGCCCGCGGCCTGAGCGGCCTGCGACTGGGACTCGAAGTGGAGAGCCTGAACCTGCGTAAGGGCGTGGCCAACGTGCGCCATTTCGGGCCGGTGCATTTCCGCCGTCTGGTGAACACCGCTCCACTGAACGAGCTTATCGCGCGCGCGGAGGACGCCCCGGCGGCCGTGCGCCGCGCCGCGGCCTCGCTGCGGCACAATACCGTTTACGTGCTCAACCTCGGAGTAAAAGGCGCGGCCTCTCCGATGCACTGGGGCTACTTCCCGGGCGCCGAGTTCCCCTTTTACCGCGCCGGCATAGCCACCAACTTCTCCGCGGCGCTGGCGCCGCGCGGATATGAATCGTTCTACATAGAACTGGCCACCCCAGGCTCGGCGCTGGGCCTCGCTTCCGCGGAAGCCGCGGTCATAAAGGGGCTGAAGTCCTGCGGGTTCATCAGGAGCTCCTCGCAGATAGCCGAGAGGCTCTGGCTGAAGATCCCCTGCGCCTACGTCGTCTATAACCGGGAACGGGCCCGGGCCCTGCCTGTCATCTTCGACTGGCTCAAGTCGAGAAAAGCCCGTTCCATCGGCCGCTACGGCGCCTGGAAGTATTCCTTCATGGAAGAAAGCGTGAAGGAAGGGCTCGAGGCCGCCCGCGAGATATTGCGGGGCCGCTAGTCTCAAGTGGCCGCCATGTCTGGACATTCGCTCCGGAAACTGATCGACTGGCGGCCGCTGGCCGGCAAAGAGCTCTATCTCCTGGCCGCCCTGCTGCTGCTGCCCCTGGCCTTATCGGCCTCATACCTGCTGCTCCTGCCCGACGTCTCGCCACTCAGGACGAAGAACCCATCGGTCACATCGTTCATGCTGATAAACGAGGCCCGGGCGCGGGCCAAGGGGAAGAAGCTGCCGCGCGTGATGATCTGGCGCGGGCTCGGGGACATCTCGGAGAACCTGCGGCATGCCGTCGTCATCTCGGAGGACGACGCGTTCTACCGCCACGGCGGCATAGACTGGGAAAGCACGAGGAAGGCGCTGGAGACCGACTGGAAACAGAAGCGCTTCGCGCGCGGCGGCAGCACCATAACCCAGCAGCTGGCCCGCAACCTCTATCTCTCGCCGTCCAAGAACCCGCTGCGCAAGCTCAAGGAGATGCTGATAGCCCGGCGCCTGGAGCGGACGCTCGGCAAGAGCAGGATACTGGAGCTGTACCTCAACGTCGCGGAATGGGGCCGCGGCATCTACGGCGCGGAGGCCGCCGCCCGCGAGTACTTCGACAAGAGCGCGGCCGACCTGACGCCGGAGGAGGCCGCCGCCCTCGCGGCCGTGCTCCCCAGCCCGCGCCGCTACAGCCCGGTAAAGGATACGCGCTTCATGGAAAGACAGAAGGAGAGGATAATCTCCAGGATGCGCGCCTCCGGCTACCTGCCCGAGGACGAAGAGGAAGACCAACCCGAAGAGGAAGAGGACATCTCGCTCTCGTCCGGGACCGCCGTACTGCTCAGCACCGGCCCTTACTGAGAGAGCCCCGGGCAGGAAAGCAACTTCAGGGCCCTGGCGTCCCCCGTTACGTCGTACACCCAGATGGAACCGCCAGCTATCCTGTACGGGGCTCTGCCGTCCAGCCAGCCGAACAGCGTCCTCGGCGTGTAATACACGCCCAGCCGGTTAGTGGCCGAAACGGCGAGAAGCTGCCTGCCGCCTCCCGGCGGCGGGCCGTCGCCGGGCAGACGCGCGCAGGTGGTCATCAGCACCGGCGAATACTTCAGGCCGTAAGCGTGCGGGTCCCCGCAACCGAAATAGCTCAGGTAGACGTGGTCCGTCCCTTTCGCACGTGAGTAGGCTGCCAGTTCCTTCAGGCCCTGTCCCCAATCCAGGTTGGAGTCCAGCAGGAAGCGGTAACCGCTCGTCTCTCCGCCGGCCAGCTCGTTGAAGTAGGAGAGCTGCCAGGGAGAGGCGGCCACGGCGGCCGCCGCCTGCCAGAACAGCAGCCCCGCAGTAAGCGTTCTGCGTGCGGCGCCGCCGGCCTTCCAGAGCTCCCCGGCCGCCGCGCCGGACCAGACGCAGAGCAGCGGGTACAGCGGCAGCAGATGGCGTACCCCCACCTGGGTCTTCGCCGCCAGGCCCAGAGCCAGCCAGGCGGCCGCCGGCAGCAGCAGATAAAACCTGTCCGACCTGCCGGCCGGGAAGTAGCGCAGGCCGGCCGCCCCGAGGATGAGCGCAGGCAGCGGCGTCTTCACCAGAAGGGCCAGCGGAAAATAATACCAGCTGCCCTCGCGGCTTACTGCGCCCAGCAGGTAGGTGAGATGCCCGCCATCGAGCTCGCGGGCCACCGCCAGACCGCGGGACAGCCACCGCCACGGCGGCTCGGGAAGACAGGCCAGTAAGAGGGCCGCGATGGCGGCCAAGGACCACCAGATGGATCGGCGGCCTCGTCCTTCGCCGCCGCGCAGGGCATAGAAAGCGCAGAGCGGCAGCAGGATGGCGGCCGTGTACTTCCCCGCCAGGGCGAGACCTAAGAATATACCCGCCGCGGCCGTGAACAGGACCCGGCGTGAGACCGAGGACCGCCAGAACAGGTACAGCGCGGCGGTGCAGAGCAGCGCGTTGCCCATGTCCGCGCCGGCCACCGCGGAGTGCGCCAGCAGCGGCGGCATGAAGGCGGCAAGCGCCAGCGCCGGGACGGCGGCGGCCGCGCCGCCGAGTCCGTAGGCCCACAGCCCGCAGAGGAGCACCAGCAGCAGGCCCTGCGCCATGGAGACCGCGCGGGCCCGGCCCAGCAGGGTGTCCGGCGGAACGGTGTTGCCGTAGATGAAGCGGTAGCCGCAGGATCTCGGCTCCGCGAGGCAGGCCTCTTCGTCCGGCCGCGTCAAGTCTTCGGACTGGAGCGGCAGGGCCAGCAGGCGCAGCAGCAGCGGAGGGTTCGGCTGCCCGGCAGGCAGGCGGCCGCTCCTGGAGAATTCCCAGCCGGAGAGGATATTGAAGCTCTCGTCGAACGAAGCCGACGAACGGCGCGAGGCGCTGAGGCCGAGCAGGAGGAAGCAGGCGCCGAGCGCGGCCGCCACGGCGGAGAGAGCCGCAGTTCGCCCCCTCGACGTCATGGCCCGGCTACGCCGCCCCTATTCCGGCGGCGGCCATGGCCTTCTTGAGCGGGGCCCTGTTCTTAACCGTCAGAGGGGTCAGGGGCAGGCGCGGCTCCGGCGAGCACAGGCCGAGCAGGGAGGCGGCGTACTTTACCGGGATAGGGTTGGTCTCCACGAACAGTTTCTTGACCAGCGGGAAGAGCGTATGGTGAAGTTCGGCGGCGCCGCAGATGTCGCCCTGCAGGAACAGCTCGCACATCTTCGCCGTCTCCGCCGGAGCGATGTTGGACACTACCGAGATAACGCCGCGGGCGCCCACCGACATCATCGGCAGGGTCAGGGAATCGTCCCCGCTCATCACCGAGAAGGCCTGGTCGGCGCCGTTTATTATCTCGCTGACCTGGTCCAGGCTGCCGGAAGCCTCCTTGATGCCGGTGATATTGTTGAAGCGGCGCCTGAGCGAGAGGACGGTGGCCGGCAGCATGTTGACGCCGGTGCGGCCCGGGATGTTATAAAGGACCACCGGCAGGCGCGTGGCGCCGGCGATCTCTGAGAAATGCGCGGCGAGGCCGTCCTGCGTGGGCTTATTGTAGTAAGGAACTATGGCCAGCAGACCGTCCACTCCTAGCGCGGAGACCTTCTTCACCATCTCCACCGATCTCGCCGTGGAATTCGTCCCTACTCCCGGCATAACCTGCAGGCGGCCTTTCGCGGCGGCGACCGCGGCCTTGATGACCGCCAGGTATTCCTCGGGAACCAGCGTGGCCGCTTCGCCGGTGGACCCGCAGGGCACTATGCCGCTGACCCCTTTGCCGGCCTGGAAGTCGACTATCTTTTTAAGCGCCTCGAGATCGGGCTTGCCGCCCTTGAACGGGGTGACGATGGCGGTAAAACATCCTTTAAGTTTCAGCATGTTATCTCCCCTGTGCTATGCATGTGCCGTATTAAGGAGCTTTGCTCTGTACTATGTGCGTGTCGTATCAAGCGCTCTGCGCATCAGACGACCATCAGACGGCCTTCGAATACCAGCGCGGCCGGGCCGCTCATGCGGATTTCCGAGGCGCCGCCCTCGCCTGGCCTCAGGCTGACGCGGAAACGCTCCCCGCTGCGGGCGGTCACGTCCACCGGGGACCTGACCTTGCCGTCCAGGACCAGCGCCACAGCGCTGGCCGCTATCCCCGTGCCGCAGGCCAGGGTCTCCCCCTCCACTCCGCGCTCGTAAGTGCGCACTACCAGGCCGCCGTTCCTTACCTCCACGAAATTCACGTTGGCGCCCGGGCCCCCGAACGCCCGATTATGCCTCAGCGCGCGCCCCAGCCTTTCCACGTCCGCCGCGGCCGCGGAGCGCACCTGCACGACCGCGTGCGGCACGCCGGTGTCGAGGAAATGGACCTCGCGCACTCCGGCCGGGTAGCTGCCCGGATGGCGCAGGCTGACCGCGCGCACGTCGGGCATGCGCATCTCCACCATGCCACGGGACAGGACCCTGGCTTCCAGGTCGCCGGCTATCGTCCTGAGCGTGAAGCTGCCGGAGACCAGTCCCCGGCGGCTGGCCCAGAGGGCGGCGCAGCGCGAACCGTTGCCGCAGAAAGCCTCCGATCCGTCCGGATTGAAATAGCGGACGCTTACGGCCCCGGAGCCGGTCCGGTTCACGTAAAGCAGACCGTCGGCGCCTACGGAGAGCTTTCGCTCGCAGAGAGAACGCGCCAGCTTCTTCAGCCGGGCGCCGGTCAGCCCGCCCCCGGTCAGCAGCACGAAATCGTTCCCGGCCCCGGACAGCTTCCAGAACTTCATTTTGCGCACGCGGCCTCCCCCGTCGAGCCGGGCCCTTTCAGGAACGCTCCGGCCAGCCTGGCCGTGAACCCGCCCCCCTTTTCTGCGGCTTTGAAGTAAGCGCCGGCCGGAGCGCGTTCTCCCAGGGAATACAGGGCCATGCCCTTTATCGCGGAAGCCAGCGGGTCCTCCGGAGCGGAGGAGAGCTCCGCTTCGGCGGCATCGGCCGCGCGCCTTGGCAGGCCCCCTAGCAGCAGGTAGAGAGCCCTTTCCATCCTCAGGCGCCTGGCGTCCGAAAAGCGCATCGCCCGCTCCATCGACGCTACGGCGGCATAGTAATCCCCGCGGCCGGCGGCCACCCTTGCCTCCACGAGCGGCCAGACGGCCGAGCGCGGGGAGAGCGCGGCCCCTTTGCCGGCCAGGAACAGCGACTCGTCCCAGTCCCGCTTCCTGAGCATGCAGCGGGCGTATTCTTCGAGCAGACCGGCGTCCCCGAAGTTCTGCAGCGCCGCCGTTTTGGAATAATAGTCCTTGGCTTTGGAAAGGAAACCGAGCGAAGAATAGGCCCTGGCCAGACCCAGCGTGGCTCCGAGGTCGCCCGGACGCAGGTTCAGGACCTTGAGCAAAAGCGGGACCGCGTTCTCGTAGAAACCGGAACGGTTGTAGATGTCCGCCAGGCGCGAGGAGAAGACGATGTTGTCCGGATACAGTCCGAGGGCCAGCCGGTACAGTCCTATGGCCTTGTCCGCGGCTCCGCTCGTCTCATAGCACGGCCCCATCAGCGCGTAAGCGCCTTCCCTGACCGCGGAGGGAGGCTTGCCCGCCAGCAGCCCGTCGGCCTTCTGAAGGGCGGTCTGGCAGTCGCCTGCCGCGTAGGCGGCGCGCGCCTGCTCCAGCGCGGCCTCGGCGGCGCGGTCGCGGGAGCCTCCGAAGAACAGGAAGGCCTCCGACCGGGCGGATGCAAGCAGCAGCAGCGTCAGCAGCAGGGTCCTCACAACTTCTCCACCACCCTCGGCGCGGAATAGATCAGCAGCGCCTCTTTGGCCTCGTTCATGCGGCGCGAGGCCTCGAGCAGGCCGACCTCTCCGGCGTCCTCGCATTTGTCGAAATCCGCCACGCCCACGCCGCCCAGCTCGGGTTTGAAGACGAAGCCGGCCTCTTTCTCCTCGGCGCCGGCCAGCAGGGAGCCCCTGATATCTATGACCTGAAGCAGCGACATAAGGACGTTCTCCGGCATGCGGCTCTGCGAGCTGCTGGTAACGCTGGCCAGCACCCATTCTGCGCCCAACTGCTTGGCGGCCTCCACGGGGATGAAATCGACCACTCCGCCGTCTACCAGATAGCGGTGTCGGTACTGCACCGGCGCGAAGATGCCGGGCAGGTCCACGCTGGCGCGCACGGCTATGGCCAGCGGACCCTCGGTGAAGACGATCTTCTCGCCGGTGCGGAGGTCCATCGCGGAACAGGCGAAGGGGATGCGGAGATCGGCAAAGGTCTTGCCGCCCAGATGACTTTCTATGAACTCGTTTATATGGGTGGGCGTGAGCAGCTTGTCGGCCAGCAGCAGTCCGAGAACCCTGATGTTCCGGAAGTCCCGAGAGATCTTGAGCCGCTCCGCTTCGCGGCCGAACTTCCAGATCTCCTGCACGGGCGTGCCGGCCGCGTAAAGGGAGCCTATTACCGAACCCATCGAGGTGCCGGAAACTTCGTCGACAGGGAAGCCGGCGTACTCGAGGGCCTCAAGCACACCGGCGTGCGCGAAACCCCTGGCGCCGCCGCCGGACAAGGCGAGCCCCACCGAAGGCCGCGCCGGAGGCTTGGAAGAGGCCACGCGGGTCCAGACCGCCTCCCGCAGTACGTCGTCATCGGTCTCGTCGCCCCAGGACGCGGCCCAGGGGACCAATCCCGCCGGCGGGGCGCCGGCCTCCGGCTCCTGCGCGTGGAGCGCGGCTCCAGGCGCGAAGGCCAGTATAAGTGCGAGAAGGATCCTCTTCGGGCGCATGCTGGATGAAGGCTACTGGAAATCCCTTCCCTGGGCCCACTCCAGGCGTATGCGGGCCAGCAGCTGCTTATAGACCGCGTCCAGGTACTTGCGCTCCAGACCGCAGAGCGAGCAGAGGGCGCGCAGCTGGGACATCGACGGCCGGGACGGGCGCGAAGCCGTCTCGTAAGCCGCTTTCATGCGCTCGAACTCTTCGGAAAGGCGCGCGGCCTCCTGCTGGCGGGCGACCGCCTCCTTATGCGCGGAGATTATCCCGAAGCGTATATTGTCCTGCAGTTCGGCCCTCTTCAGCTCGCCCTGCCGCTGCTGGGCGCGGCGCTGCTGCACCTGGGTCCAGATATCGTAAGAGAGAGGGAATCGTATCCCCACCGAGGCCAGCCAGTTGCCGTTTCGCTCCGTACTTTCCGAGAGAGAGGAGAACTTGTAGGCGCTCAGGTCGTAGCTGGCGGAAAGGAAAATGGTAGGGTAGCGCCTCACCAGCGCCATGTTCACGGCGATGTCCTCCATCTGGGCCTTGTAGACCTCGCTCTTCAGCTCCGGCCTGGCCTCCATCGCGGTAACGAGGCTGCGGCTGACGTCGGCGTCCACCGGCAGCGGTCTGAAATCGCCCTGGGCCTCTACGTCGAAGCCGGGCTCCCTGTTCAGGGCCTTGAGAAGGTCCGTCTTGGCGTTATCCAGCCCCTCCGAAGCCTCCGCGAGCCGGTCCGAGAGCGAAGACAGGAGCATAGCCGCTTCCATCTCCTCGAATGGGTCCTTTCGCATCGCCGAGGACAGCTTGGATGCCAGCTCCAGCCAGTAAGAGGAGGCTCCTCTTATCCTGGAATGGTAGAGCAGGGAATAGAAGGCCCTCTTGGCCTCCAGCGCGGCCGACGACCGGGCCGCCTCGAAATTGACCTTGGCCTGGCTGTTGGCGGTCTTGGCGAGCTTTAGAACATTGGTGTTCCTGCCGCCGGTATAGAGCGGCTGCAGCGCCTGGGCGCGCAGCTGATAGAAGTAGTCGCCCAACTCCCGGTAGATCACCGGACCGCCGGAATCCGCGCCGGAGACTACGGGCGAATCCAGGTTGAGCCGGCTCACGCTGCCGTACAGGGCCAGCTGCGGCAGCGCCATGAACCTGGCCTCGCTGACCCGCTGCCGGGTGATGATTATGTCCTGCTCGGCGGCCAGTGCCGCCGGGCTGTTCTTGACGGCTATCGAGACGGCCTCTTCCAGGGTCAGGGGGTTCCCCTCGGCCAAGGCCGGCGCCGGCGCGGCGGCCAGGGCCAGCGCCAGCGCGGCAGGAAGAAGGGTCATATCTTGAACTTGGGCATTATCTCCGAGACCTTGCGGCCCAGCTCGGCGGCCTTCTCGGCCATCCCCCCGGCGGCGGCTTCCCCGCGGAACTTCTCGTACTCCCTGACCACCTCGTTCACGGCCCCCGTCATGTTGTTGAAGTGGTCCTGCAGCTCGGTGAGCTGGTCGCCCTCGCGCAGGTACACGCGGTGCGTCAGGTCGCCGTCGGCCACGGTGGAGCAGCTCTTCTCGAACTTGAAGATGGGGCCGGCCATGCGGTGCGAGATGACGGCCGAGACTATCAGCACCATCACCATGTACATCACTATCTTCAGCGCGAACAGAGGCACCATCTGAGCCATCTCGTCCAGCAGCGGCTGCATCATCGGATGCTCGTTGACGACCTTAGAGACCGTCCAGAGCACGTCGAGGCCCACCACGATGAACGCCAGCAGTACGCTGAAGAAGATCAGCGACATGTAGCGGTACTGCAGGTGCTTCTTTATCAGTATCGTCCGGCGCTGGAACTTGGCCGGCGCCTTGGCTTGAGCGTTTTCCATTTCCCTCTCCTAGAACAACACCGTCATGAGCTCGTCCCAGTCCTTGGAGACGGTCTTGAGCTCTCCGGTGGCCTTTTCCAGCGGCACGCCGACTATCTGATTGCCCACCAGGGCGGACATCTGGCCGAACTTGCCGTCGCGCACCAACTCGGCCGCCTTGACGCCGACGCGCACTCCGAGCATGCGGTCGAACAGCGTGGGCGCGCCGCCGCGCTGCATGTGGCCTATCACCGCCGAGCGGGTCTCCAGGCCGGTGTTCTTCTCTATGAATGAGGCTATGCGCTCGCCCATGCCGCGGTCCTTGAGGATCACGTGGCCGAACTGGTCGAGCTCGCGCTTCTGCTCGCCCTCTCCGACCGCCGGCAGTTCGGAAGCCTCGCTGGTGACCACCAGCGCGAACCTCTTGCGGGCGTAGGAGCCCCTGATCTTCTTCAGCATGGCCTCCGTGTCTATCGTTCTCTCCGGGATACAGACGAAGTCGGCCGCGGCCGCGATGGCGGTGAACAACGCCACCCAGCCGGCATGGCGGCCCATGACCTCGAGCACCATCACGCGCCGGTGGCTGCGGCCGGTATCCATCAGGGAGGCGGCGGCCTCCATCGCCTTGGTAACGGAAGTGTCGAAGCCGAAAGTATAGTCGGTGGCGTTCAGGTCGTTGTCCATCGTCTTAGGCACGCCGACCACGTTGAGCTCGTGGTCCCTGTAGAAGCGGGTGGCCACGCCAAGGGTGTCCTCGCCGCCCATCGCGACCAGCGCGTGCAGGTCCAGCTTTTTGAACGTGTCCAGACACTTCTTTACGTTATCCTCGTTCTTGAAGGGGTTGGTACGGGAGGTTCCGAGCATCGTGCCGCCCTGGGTTATCGCGTACTCGGTCAGTTCGCGGTTCAGCGGCGTGGTCAGGCCGTCCACCAGGCCCTTCCAGCCGTCGTTGAGGCCTATGCATTCGAACCCGAACTTCTCCGCCGCCCAGACGCAGCCCTTTATGGCCGGGTTCAGGCCGGGGCAGTCCCCGCCGCCGGTAAGGATAGCTATTTTCTTGCTCATTTTCGTCTCCTTGGTAATAAGTCCGGATAAGGTCAGAAACTGGTGTTATAGCGCATCTGCACTATGCGCTCCGCGCGGCGCTTGAGACCGTTGGAGTAGCGCCCGCTGCGGTTTATCTCGCGCACGCCGAAGTCCAGCTGGAAGTAGGGCGTAACGTAGAGGCGCGTGCCGATGTTGAGCCTGGAAGGGTCGTCAGTGTGAAAGAGGTTGTCCTCCTCCACCATGAAGGCCACCTTGTCCTCCAGCGTGTAGTTTACGCCCAGGAAGCCGAACAGGTACTGCTTGTCGAAGTCCGAGACGTTGAAGCCGCCGTGCACGGCCAGGCCTGGGGCGAGCACTTCCTTGGAGCCCACCAGGTAGAGCCCGTGCCCCTTCTCCAGGTACTTCTTGGCCGCCGGGTCGTAGTAGTAGCCCTGTCCGTCGTAACCTACGGCCATGGCCGGGATGTAATAGCCGCCGTCGGAGAAGCGGAACTTGACGCGGATCTCGGGACGGCGCATCTTAATAGGGGAATCCGAGCCGACCAGCCTGTCCACCAGCATCGAGGCGCCCAGGTTCAGCCGCTCCTGCACGCCGAAGTTGATCCCGCCGAGCACCCCGCCGGCGGAGTAGAAACGGGTCTTCAGCATGAAGCCGTAGTAGTCCAGTATGCCGGCGGTCGGGATGTCTATCATCTCCGTGTCCGGGAGGACGACAGCTTCCCCGCCGTCGTCCTTCGCGGCGGCGAGCGCCGGCAGGACGAGGAGCATGGCCAGTACGAGGTTGAGTTTTTTCATCTTACCTTCCTTGAGTTTATTTCTGCGCCGCGGGTCACGTCCCGAGCACGGCCTTCACCTTGGCGTCCATGTCCTCCAGCGAGAAGGGCTTCTGCACTATCTCGTTGGCGCCGCTCAGCAGGGCGATGCCGCGCTCGCTCGAAGTGTCCCTCGAGGTCATTATGATGATCTTGGGCGCGTTGGTCCCGAGTCGGGAGGAGATCTCGCTGGCCACGTGGTAGCCGTCTATATACGGCATCATCACGTCCAGCAGCACAAGGTCGAACCTGTCGGACTCGGCCGCCTGCAGCGCGTCCTTACCGTTGACCTTGGCGGTAACGTCGAAGCCCTGCCTGCGGAAGTAGGTTTCCAGCAGGTCTATCAGGTCCGGGTCGTCGTCGGCTATCAGGATCCGCTTTCCACTTTCCATGTCTTGTCTCCGAGCAGCCTCTCTATCTCCCTCAGAAGCTCGTCGCCGAGCTCCACCCGCTCCGTCGTCTCTATCAGGTAGGTGCCGCGCCCCTTGGCGTCCACCTGGAAATAGACCGGGCACATGCCGTGGTTGCGCCCGAGCAGCGTCTTGAGCTCGTGCAGCTGCTTTTCGTCGAAGAGTATGCCTTCCGGCAGCTTGACCACCAGCCCCCTGGCCCACTTGTTCATCGCGTCGAAGAGGCTGTAGGCCTCCTCTGCTATCAGCTCGTAATTCTGCTCACCGAAATCAGATTTCTGCACCTTGCCGGCGACCACTACGACCTTGTTGGGTCCGAGCTGCGGACCGTAGACCTTGTACTTCTTGGGGAACAGGCAGACGCCGAGGTTCCCGGTCAGGTCCTCCACCTCGAACTTGGCCATCGGCTCGCCGGTCTTCTTGGTCTGCATGCTCTTGAACTGGGCCACGATGCCGGCCACGCGCACGACCGCCCCTTCGGCGAAAGCGCCGGCCAGCACCTTCTCCACCGGGGCGTTCGAGACCATGGCCAGATGGCGGCGGTAGCTGTTCAGCGGGTGGCCGGAGAAATAGAAGCCCAGCACCTCGCGCTCGTTCTTCAGCAGCGTGTGTTCGTTCATCACGGGCGCTTCCTTCTTCTCTTCCGCGAACAGCATGGTCTGGTTGCAGTCGTAAGAGCCCTTGCCGCCGCAGAAGGACTCGTAGGCCTCCATCGCCTTCGTCCGCGAGATCTCGGCCTTCTCGGCCGGGTAGAAGCAGTCGAAGGCGCCGCCCTTGGCCAGGGATTCCAGCACGCGCTTGTTGAGCTGCTTGGAATCCGCCCGCAGCGTGAACTCCTCGAAAGAGCGGAACGGGCCGTTCTTGGCGCGCTCGGCCACCATAGCCTCCACGACGCCCTCACCTACGTTCTTCACCGCGGTCAGCGCGAAGCGGATGGCGGGCTTGCCGTTATGGGGCTCTATGGAAAAGCGCTTTTGGGAGCGGTTCACGCTCGGCCCCAGGATCCCTATCTCCATGTCCTGGGCCTCTCCGATATAGGTCACCAGCTTGTTCTCCTTGTCCTCGGAGCCGATAGGGCTGTGGCCGATCTCGCTGGTCAGCAGCGCGGCCATGAACTCGGTGGGGTAGTTGGCCTTCAGCCACGCGGTCTGGTAGGCCACCAGGGCATAGGCTACGGAATGGGACTTATTGAAGCCGTAGCCCGCGAACTTGGCCATGTCGTCGAATATCTTGGCGGAGAGCTTGTTCGGGACGTCGTGGTGCTCCTTGGACTGCCTGATGAACTTCTCGCGCAGCTTCTCCATCACGTCCAGTTTCTTCTTGCCCATCGCCTTGCGGAAGTCGTCGGCCTCGCTCGGAGTGAACTTGGCCATGCTCTTGGCTATCTCCATCACCTGTTCCTGGTACACCATCGTACCGTAGGTGTCCTTCAGGATGGGCTCGAGCAGCGGGTGGTCGTAGACGATCCTCTTGCGGCCGTGCTTGCGCTCGACGAACATCTCGAGCATGCCGCTCTCTATCGGGCCGGGGCGGTATAGCGCCACGAGGGCCGCGATGTCGCTGAAGACCGTGGGTTTTAGACCCTTGACCAGCTTCTTCATGCCCTCGCTTTCCAGCTGGAACACGCCGGTGGTCCGGCCCTCGCAGAGCAGGTCGAACGTGGCCTTGTCGTCCATCGGGATGGAATATATGTCAAAATCCGACTTGCCGGGCAGCGTGCGTATGAACTCGGAGGCGGTCTCAATGACCGAAAGCGTGCGCAGGCCGAGGAAGTCCACCTTCAGCATGCCGAGCGAGCCCAGCATGTTGCCGTCGTACTGCGTGGTGATGATCTCCTTGGTGTTGCGGTTGGCGAGCGGGACGTAGTCGGTCACGTCGTCCTTGGAAATGACGACGCCCGCGGCGTGCACTCCGGTGTGCCGGCGCAGGCCCTCCACCTTCATCGCGATGTCGAACATCTTCTTGAGCTTCGGGTCCCGCATGAAGCCCTTCAACTCGCTGCTGTCGTTGATGGACTTGAAGAGGGTGGCCTTCGGGTCGCCGGGGATCAGTTTGGCTATCGCGTTGACGTCGGCGAGCGGTATGCCCATCACGCGGCCGACGTCCCGAATGGCGCTCTTGGCCTTGATGGTGCCGTAGGTGATAATGTTCGCCACGCGCGAGGAGCCGTACTTCTCGCGCACGTACTGCACCACCCGCTCGCGGCCCTCGTCGGAAAAGTCGATGTCCAGGTCTGGCATGCTCTTGCGGCCCGGGTTGAGGAAACGCTCGAACAGCAGGGAGTTGGGCAGCGGATCTACCCGCGTGATGTCCAGCGTGTAGGCGACCAGCGCGCCGGCGCCGGAGCCGCGGCCCGGGCCCACGGGAACGCCTACGCTGCGGCCGTGCCTGATGAAGTCCATCACTATCAGGAAGTAGCTGGAGAAGCCCATCTTCTTGATGGTATCCAGCTCGAACTCGAGACGCTTCCGGTACTCCTCCCCGGCGTTAGGCACCTTCTTGCGCAGGCCTTCTTCGCAAAGGTCCTTCAGATAGTGGAAGTCCCCCTCGTCGCCGTATTTGGCCTTGTACTCGGCGGGAATGTCGAAGGCGGGCAGGTGCAGCTTGCTGTTGTCCACCTTGAGGTTGCACATGTCGGCTATGACGAGGGTGTTCTTCACGGCCTCCGGGGTATGCGAGAAGAGCTTTATCATCTCCGCCGGGGACTTGTAATAGAGTTCATGCGTGGTCATGCGCATGCGGTCCGGGTCATCCATCAGCGCGCCGGTGGAGATGCAGATATGGGCGTCGTGCGCCTCCCAGTCCTCTTTCTTCTGGTAATGACAGTCGTTGGTGGCGACGAGAGGTATCCCGGTGCGTTTGGCCGTCTCGAGGAGACCGGCCATGGCCGCCTGCTCCTCGGGGATGTTGTGGTCCATCAGTTCCAGGTAGAAGTTGCCCTTGCCGAGGATGTCGTTATAGCGGGAGGCGAGCTTGACCGCCTCGTCGATCTTGCCCTCGGCGCAATTGCGCGCTACGTGCGACTTCAGGCAGCCGGAGAGGCAGACGAGGCCTTCCTTGTGCTTCTCGAGCAGCTCCTCGTCTATGCGGGGATCGTGGTAGAAGCCTTCGATGAACGAGGCGGAGACCATCTTCATCAGATTCTTGTAGCCTGTCTCGTTCTTCGCGAGCACGGTCATGTGGCCGTTGTCGCGGCGGGTGGTCCCCTTCTCCTTGTCCTTGCGCGAGCCGCGGGCGATGTAGCATTCGCAGCCGACGATGGGCTTGAGCCCCAGGCTCTGGGCTATGAAATAGAACTCCATCGCGCCGTACATGTTGCCGTGGTCGGTCAGAGCGAAGGCGTTGCCGGGCTGGGCGGCGAGACCCTTCAGGAATTCAGAGGGGCCGCCGTGACCGTCGGAGATGCGCAGCATCCCGTCGAGCAGCGAGTACTCGGAGTGGTTATGGAGGTGAATGAATTCCGGAGCCATTACAGATATTTGAAAACGAAAAACCCGCGGTTTCCCTGACCGCGGACTTTAATTATATAAATAAAATAGGACCTATGGGAAATCCCCGCCTGGAACGGCGCTGGCGTGGTATCGGGTCTTCAGGCACGCGGTCGCGCACACCGTGCGCGCCGCCATCGATCTCCCCTGAAAACAAAACCGCCGGGGCTCCACGGCGGCTTCTCAAAACATATCTGTCTTTGTCTCTCACTCTCCAAGATTTGACCGCTGATGAGCGACACGGAACTTTGGTCAAGGCGCGGGGGTTACGGAATTTATATAATCGTTATATGGCCGTTCATCCTTATACCGAGAAAAGGCATAAGAAGCGGCTTATCTTTTCCGGCACCGTAAATTTCCGCGCGGATACCGTAACCATACCGAACGGGAAAAAAGCCACCCGCGAGTTCGTCGACCACCCGGGCGCGGTCGCCGTGCTGCCGGTGCTCTCCGACGGCCGCATAGTCTTCGTCCGCCAGTTCCGCTACCCGGTAGGCCAGGTCACGCTGGAGATACCGGCAGGCAAGCTCCATTCGGCCAAGGACAGCCCGCTCGCGCGCGTGAAGGCGGAGCTCAAGGAAGAGACCGGCTACACCGCGAAGAAGATATACCGCATCCTCTCCTACTGGCCCACCCCCGCCTTCTCCACCGAGGTGCTGCACATCTATTTCGCCACCGGCCTCGCCGGCGGCAAGCCCGAGCCCGACGAGGACGAGTTCCTCACGCTCGAGACCATCCCTTTCAAAAAAGCCTGGCGCATGGTCAGGACCGGCAAGATACGCGACTCGAAGACGGTCATAGCCCTGCAGGCCTGGAAGATCAGCCTACTGGAGAGAAAATGAAATTCGACAACACCGACAAGCTCTGCGTGGAGACCCTGCGGACCCTTTCCATAGACATGGTGGGAAAGGCCAACTCCGGCCACCCCGGACTGCCACTGGGCGCCGCCCCGCTGGCGTACGCCATCTGGGCGGGGCACCTGAGGATCTCCCCCTCAGACCCCGGCTGGTTCGACCGCGACCGCTTCGTGCTCTCCGCCGGGCACGGCTCCTCGCTGCTCTACTCGATGCTGTTCATGTACGGCTTCGGCCTGACGATGGACGACCTCAAGGATTTCCGCCAGCTCGACAGCCTGACCCCGGGCCATCCGGAATACGGCCACACCAAGGGCGTGGAGATGACCACCGGTCCGCTGGGCCAGGGCTTCGCCTCGGCCGTCGGCATGGCCCTGGCCGAGAAACTGCTGGCCGGGAAGCTTAACACCCCCGAGTTCCAGCTGGTCAACCACCATACCTACGTGCTCTGCGGCGACGGGGACCTGATGGAGGGAGTCTCGTACGAGGCCGCTTCGCTGGCCGGCCACTGGAAGCTGGGCAAGCTGATCTGCCTCTACGACTCCAACGGCATCACGATAGAGGGCTCCACGGCCCTGACCTTCACCGAGGACGTTAAGAAGCGCTTCCAGGCGCAGGACTGGCAGGTGATAGAGGTGGAGGACGGCAACGACCTCGCCGAGGTGGACAACGCGATCAAGAAGGCCAAGCGCGAAGAGGAGAAGCCCTCCCTGATAATCGCGAAGACCCATATCGGCTTCGGCAGTCCCAAGCAGGACAGGAATTCGGTGCACGGCGAGCCGCTCAAGCCCGACGAGATACAGGCCACGAAGAGGACTCTCGGCTGCGATCCCGACCAGCAGTTCTGCGTTCCGGAGGAGGCCAAGGCCCGCTTCGCCGAGCTGGCCGCCGCCGGTGAGCGCGACCGCAAGCGCTGGCTGAAGCTCTGGAAGAACTATTCAGAGGCCCTCCCGGAGAAGGCGGAGCTGGCCAAGGCCATGCTCGGCCGGGAGATACCCGACGGGCTGTTCGAGCCAGGCCCCGAGTTCTTCGACAAGCCGCTCGCGACCCGCGAGGCCTCGGGCAAGGTTATAAACCTCATGGCCGAAAAGCTCCCGGGCCTCACAGGCGGCTCGGCCGACCTGGGCCCCTCGACGAAGACGGACTTCCTCAAGGAGCCGGAGCGCACGCTGCATTTCGGCATCCGCGAGCACGCGATGGGCTCGGTCCTCAACGGCCTGGCCCTGCACGGAGGGCTGATACCCTTCGGCGCTACCTTCCTGGTATTCTCCGACTATATGAGGCCGGCCCTGCGCCTGGCCGCGCTGATGAAGGCGCCCGCGGTGTTCGTCTTCACGCACGACAGCATAGGCGTGGGCGAGGACGGCCCTACCCACCAGCCCGTAGAGCACCTGATGAGCCTGAGGCTGATACCGGACCTGACGGTGCTGCGCCCGGCCGACGCCTGGGAGACGCTCTATGCCTGGGAGGCGGCGGTCCGTTCCGGCCGCCCGGCCTGCCTGGCCCTGTCCCGCCAGAAGCTGCCGCTGATGGGCCAGTACCGCGAAAAGATAGCGGCCGGGGTCAAGCGCGGCGCTTACCTGCTGCGCGGCCCGTCGATAGTCCCGTCAGTGGAGCTGGTCGGCTCCGGCTCGGAAGTTCAGCTGCTGTTCGAGGCCGCCGCCCTCCTGGAGAAGGAAGGCATCGGGGCGCGCATCATATCCGTACCGTCCTTCGAGCTGTTCCTCGGGCAGGACAAGGCATACCGCGACTCCGTGTTCATACCGGAGCTCCCGAAGGTGGCCGTGGAGGCCGGCAGGTCCGCCGGCTGGCGCGACCTGATCGGCGGCGACGTGGAGACAGTAGGAGTGGAAACGTTCGGCAAGTCGGCGCCGGCCGAAAAGGCCTATGAGGCGCTCGGCCTTACCGCGCGCAGGATAGCCGAGACGGCCCGCAAGATGGTGAAGTAGGCCGAACGGCCGATAAAAAAAGCCGGCCGCAGGGCCGGCTTTTTTTGCCTCGGGACTCAAAGCGCCCTGGCTTTACTCAGCGCCCAGAAAGACGCCGCCGCGAAAACGAACACCGGAAGCAGTCCGGCCAGGAAAGGGGAGACCATCCCGGCGCTGCCCGCCTCCTGGCCCATGATCAGCATGGCCCAGAAGAAGAAGCCGAAGCCCACCGAGAAGCCGACGCTGTAGAGCCTGTTGCCCCGCCCCATGAACATGGCCATGGCCGCGCCAATGAGCGCCATGACCGGGGCGGCCAGCGGAGAGAAGAACTGCACCCAGAACAGCGTGCGCTCCTCTCCGGAGGGCGCGCCGACCGCCTTCAGGCGGGCGATGCGCGCCAGCACGTCGGGGATGGAGACCCCGTCGGGGACCAGGCGCTCCAGCACCAGGTCCTCCGGAGGCACGGAGACCTCGGAGACGTACTCTGGAAAGCGCGTGATGGAACGCGGGCTGTCGCCCTCGTAGTCGACCCGCACCCCGGAGGAGAATATCCAGCGTCTCCCGGCGTCGTCCCAGCGGGCGCTGGCGGCGTTGAGCTCGCGGGAGAGCCTGCCGCCGCCGTAGAAATCCGCCACCACTCCCGACATCGTCTTCTTCAGCCCGTCGAAGAGCGCGGCCGTGACGAACGTCCCCTCCCCGGCGGAGAACGTGACGTTCTTCTTGACCAGCCTCTGCCAGTCCTCGCGGCCGCGGAGGTTCTCCTCGTAAAGGTGGGTGGAACGCAGATAGAGCTCTGGGGCTATGGTCTCCTGCAGCAGGAACTGTCCGGCACCGACCAGCAGCGCGCACGCCAGCAGCGGCTTTATCATGTCCATCGGGCGCCAGCCGCCGGCCAGGCCGGCCTTCCACTCCCCTCTGGACATCATGCCGCCCAGGGAGAACAGCACGGCCAGCAGGGTGGCTATGGGCGCCATCTTGACGACGAAATACGGCACCTGGAAAAGAACGTACCTGGCGAAGACCCACGGCCCGGCGCCGCTGCGGATGAAGAAGTTCAGCGAATCGAAGAGGCTGCCGAAGGTAAGGAGCAGGCAGAAGACCGTCAGCCCGAACCCGAACGGGGCCCAGAAACTGGCGGCTATATATCGGAAGAATATCCTGTTCATTTCGCGTAAAGCCTGCGCTTCCAGAACCATAGCCCTGCGGCGATGATGAGCGCAGCGGGCAGGAAGATGGCCCAGGGGTAGAGGACGGCGTGCTTGCGGCTGAGCACCATGGCGGTTATGGTCAGCCCGTAATAGAAGAAGATGACCGGCAGCGTGAGCGCGAACGCGGCCGACCTGCCGCGCTTGTCCAGACCGACTCCCAGCGGGGCGCCCACCAGGAAGAACGCCAGCGGCGCCAGCGACATCGCGAAACGGGACAGCGCCTCCACCCGGTAGCGCGCGGCCTGGTCCGCGTCGGCGGCCCCGGCCGCACGGTCGAAGAGCTGTGAGGAAGTGAGTTCCTTGGGACCCAGCTTCCTCTTTGGCCCCGCGTCCGAGAAGAACGGCAGCATCGTGGAGTAGGAGGCGAAGCGGCCGTACAGCACCTTCTCCTGGTGGCGGTAATCGGTCTGGCTGAACTGCCCGTCGGAAAGCGAAATGAGCAGGCCGCGGCCGATGGCCATGCTGTAGCGTCCGGAAGCGGCGCTGATCTTGTTGATGAAGGCCGGTCCGGTCCTCTTATTTATCCGCCGCGTCAGCTTCACGCCGCGCATCGAGCCGGTCAGGCTGTTGACCTCGTCGGCGTAAAGCACCCAGTCAGAGATCTGCTGGAAGGTGCGCGGCTTGAGGTCTATTTTGGTCAGGCGCGTAAGCATGGCCTCGGTATAGTCGCCGGAGACCTTCTGCCCCGCCGGCCCCAGCCAGTTATTGACCGCCGCCAGAAGCAGCACGGACAGCACTGCGGCGCCGAACACCCACGAGAAGATCTCGAAGAAGGAGAAGCCGCCGGCGCGCAGGGCCAGTATCTCGCCGTCCTGCGACATCTGTCCGAGGCTGAGCAGCACGGCCAGCAGGAAGGCCAGCGGCAGCGACATCGACACGATGGTCGGCAGCATGTAGAAGATGCTCGCCGAGAAGAAATAGAAGGAGAAACCGGCCAGCACGCCCTGGTTCACTATGCCCACGAAGTTCAGCATGACCAGCAGGGAAATGAATATAAAAAGGGAAAGCAGGAAGAACTTGGCGAACGTCTTCAATACGTACAGGCGGGCTATAGGCACGGCCATTTATTTATTCTATTATATATCGGCCGTACTGTAGTAGCCCGGTCCGCGCGGAATGCCGCGCGGTACGGGCTGTTGCTGTTTGCCCGCCCCCGGCGGGGTGGTTCCGTTGCCGGCGCCGTAGCGAGGAATGAACTTCAAACCTGTACTGCTGTCACTTGCCCTGGCCCTGAGCTGCGCGCCCGCGCGGGCGGCTGATTTCGCCGTGCTCTCCCCCGGCGGCGGCCGCTTCCTGCTGCTGGACAGGCAGGACCCGTCCGCGATACTGGACTCCGGAGAGGTGTCCACCTCCACCGGAGCCGCGGACATCGACAGCATGGCCGAGGACGTGCCCATCACCTACAGTAACGAGGCCTGGAACGAGGCCAGGGAAGCGGTGGAGACCGGCCGCTACATGAGCGAGGAACTGCCGCCGGTGGCGGCCGTGGCGGTGTCCACGGAGGCCCCCGCCCCCCCGGAGCCGCAGGTGGAGTTCCGCGAATCCGGCACTTCGCTGTCGGTCACCGGCCGCAAGGTGATAGCCCTCAGTTACAGCGGCAAGAAGTTCATCAACGAGCAGACCACCGTCACGCGCCCGCGCAGCCTCAGCCTGTTCGAGATCACACAGCAGATGCAGGTGCGCATGCAGGGCAAGGTCGGCCAGAAGATCACCGTCAACGTCGACTACGACGACACCAAGCAGGACAAGCAGGACATCTCGGTGGTCTACCAGGGCGACCCGAACGAGGTGGTGCAGAACGTGTCGTTCGGCGACATAGACCTCTCGCTGCCGGCCACGGAGTTCGTCTCCTACAACAAGCAGCTGTTCGGCATCAGGGCCGACCTGAGGACCAACCGCCTGAAGATGACGGTGGTGGGCTCCCGCACGAAAGGCCAGACGAAGACCCGGCAGTTCACGGGGAACACCCAGTTCCAGGGGGTCGACGTCCTCGACACCAACTATCTGCGCCGCAAATACTACGACGTGACCTTCGGCAACACGGCCCGTCTGCCGATCAAGTCGGGTTCGGAGCGGGTCTATATCGACCAGCAGACGCAGGCACAGGTGGATAACGTGACCGTCTTCGCCCTGACCGGCAAGGACATGTCCGTCCAGACCTCCAGCTATACCGGCCGGTTCCAGCTGATGAGCCCCGGCATAGACTACGTGATGGACTACGCCAAGGGCCTCGTGACCTTCGGCCGTACGCTGAACCCGCAGGACGTGGTGATAATAGACTTCCAGAACGCGGGCGGCACCATGCTGTCGCAGAACAGCTCCACGTCGACCCTGGACGCGGCGGCGGCGCCGGCGATACCGGCGATAATCAAGACGCAGAACGACATCGCGATCTCCTCGGATACGGCCGTGGCCGCGCAGCAGGTATCCCACCGCCGGGAGCTCAAGACCTACTACTCCATAGGCCAGAGCAATCTCGTGCGCGACAACGGCAGCGGCAACTTCATACTGAAGGTGCAGGACCTGAACCGGACGCCGGTGGGCTCCACGCTGAACCCGCCGCAGACCTACCCGGACACTATCGAGGTGGACTTCGAACAGGGCATCTTCCATCTGCTCAAGCCTTTCGCCGACCAGGACAACGCCTCGCAGGAAGACCCGCAGATCTATTCCGCCGCCCCGGTCTCCAAGCGCGTCATCCGGGTGGAATACTCGTACCGCTTCAAGACCTTCATCCTGGAGCCCAATATCGTGCTGCAGTCGGAGGTGGTGCGCGTGGACGGCAAGAAGCTGGGCCGCAACGAGGAATATTTCATCGACTACGACTCCGGCTTCATCACGTTCTACTACCCGGAGCGCATAGGCCAGGACTCGAAGATAGAGATCACCTACGAGGTCTCGCCGTTCGGCGGCGTGGGCAACCAGTCGCTGGTGGGCGGGCGAGTCTCTTACGATTTCGGCAGCCATTTCTCGGCCGGCTCCACGCTGCTCTATCAGGGCGGCATCAAGTCCAACACGGTGCCCAACATCACCGACCTGACCAACAGCATGCTGGTCTACGAAGGCGACGCCCAGCTCAAGGGCCTTAACCTGCTCGGGCTGAGGACCACGCTGGGGGCCGAGGCCGCGCAGAGCAGGCTGAACCCCAACCTGAACAAATACGCTCTGATAGACAACATGGAGGGCGTCAAGCAGGAAGACTCCCCGTCGATGGACAAGAACTACTGGTTCATCGCCTCAAACCCCCCGGGCTCCTCCGGCCCGGCCGACCCGCTGTCGCTGGACTGGTACAACGAGAGCGTGAAGGCCAGGGACATCAACCCGGCGGCCACCTCGGACGGCACGCAGCAGGTGCTGGATATCAGCTACGACTTCACGAACTCGAACGAGGTCTCGATAGTCTACCCGCTGTCACCCACCGGCCTGGACTTCTCGCAGAAGAACGTGCTCGAGCTGGTGATGTACGGCCAGAACTCCCCCAGCACGCCCGGGCCGCAGTTCAACATCCACCTGGGCCAGATCGACGAAGACTCCGACAACACCGGCGGCCAGAACTTCGTCTGCACCTCAGGCCTAGTCCTTTCGGGAGCGCCGAAGAGCGAGGACCTGAACTGTGACAGCCAGGTCTCCAGCGCGGAAGACATCGGCTGGCTCTACGCTCCCACCGGCAAGAACAGCAAGCGCTACGGCTCCGGGAACGGCCGCCTGGACTCGGAGGACCTGAACAAGAACGGCCGCCTGGACCAGCAGGATTTCACCGGCGGCAGCCTCGGCTACGTCAACGGCACCACGTTCATAGACAACAACGACAGCACGCCGGCGCCAGGCAACCGCAAGAACACCGTGGACTTCACCGGCTGGCACACCCTTTACCTGCCGCTGGCCATAACCTCCACCGACACCTACAAGTGGAGCGCCATCAAGCAGGTCCGCATCACGCTGAAGAAATCCGCCGGCGGGGCGAACTCTGGCGTCGTCAAGTTCGCCCGCATCTCCGCGGTGGGCAACACCTGGTCGGTGCAGTCCTCCACCAGCCCGGGCTCGATGCAGGCCATCGGAGTCAACAACCAGGACAACCCAGGCTACACCCCGATCTACGAGGCCGGCGGGGACGCGACGCGGGTCTTCAACGACCTCTACGGCTCCGTTTCCGAGCAGAAGAAGAAGAGCAATGCCAGCTCCATCACGGAGCAGACGCTGGCAATAGATTACACCGGGATCTACTCCACGTCCACCGTCTACGTCTACCGCAAGTTCACCCGGGCGATAGACGTCTCCCAGCACAAGGAGCTGCGCTTCCTGGTCAAGAGCGAGAGCGGCGCGAACGCGGGCGCCTCCTTCTACCTGAAGGCCGGCGACGGCAACAATTATTTCAAGGCCTCCGTGCCGCTGAACTTCACCGGCTGGAAGCTGATAACACTGGACCAGGAGGACATCACCGGCGACGAGATCCCGGACGTCTGGACCTCCGGCACCTTCGGAGTGACGGTCTCCTCCAGCGGCGCCCCTAGCCTGCAGCAGATACCGCAGTTCATAGCCGGCGTGGAGGCCACCGATTCCTCCGCGCACACCGGCACCGTCTACTTCAACGAGCTTCACGTCGCCAAGCCTCTGACCCGGGTCGGCAACGCGCGCAAGGTGGAGGGCGCCTTCGAGATACCCGGCTGGATCAGCTTCGGCGGCAAGCACCGCTTCATGGACCGCAGCTTCCAGACGCCTGTCACCGCCATCTCCAACCAGGATAACGAGCAGCAGACCGGTTATCTGAACATCAGCCGCCTGGCCTTCTTCCCGATGAACTTCACCGCGGCCAGGCAGATAACCGTGACGCCCAACACGCTGGTCACCGGCTCCAACAACCTGGTCAATTCGCTGCAGCAGGGCCGCGTGAAGAAGTTCGACGGCACGGCGGCGGGCACGTTGAGCCTGCCCGCGCTGCCGAAGCTGGGCCTGAACTACACCAAAGGGGTAGTGGACTACAGCCTGCTCAGCCGCAAGGACGACAGGGACCTCTACGCGGCCACGCTGGGCTACAGCGTGCCCGGCAGCTTCCCGCTCTTCCCTCGGACGCTCAACCTCAACTACTCGCTGGGTCTGAACCGCGTCAGCTACAACGCCGACAAGCTCCTCCTGCTGTCGGGCCTATACAAGACCCGCGAGCGCACCGACGCCTACGGCGCCAAGCTCACGTTCATACCGTGGACGGGGTCCTCGTTCAACCCCGGCTACTCGCTGCAGACAGCGAGGGAGGAGAGGAGCCCTCTCTCCGACCCGCTGAGCCTCGAGCGCTACAACAAGTCGCTGCAGCAGACGGTGGACTTCAATTCCAACCTTCTGTTCGCCCGCTGGCTGAACCCGTCCATCAACTATTCCGTGACCACGATAGAGAGCAACAACCTCAACATCACCACGGTGACGGTGGCGCGGTCCTCCCATGTCTTCACCACCGGCGAGATCAAGACCGTGAACCGCACCGCGCAGGGCGGCGTGGGCCTGACTTTCAGCATGAACGACCTGATGCCGCGGAACCGCCTGCTCCGCTCGCTGGTGCTGTCCTCCAACTACCAGATCCAGGACGGCGACTCGTGGCTGAACGTGGAGAAGGACTACAATACCCGCTCCAGGCTCTGGCTGCGCGACTCGCTCAAGCCCGCCAGCCCGTTCGCGCTGCGCAACTCGGTAACGCTGCGCGATACCGTTAACTCCACGCAGCGCTGGCAGCCTTTCGAGGGTTACGGGCTGACAGGAGGGGCGGCACCGCTGAAGACGCTCTCGCTGACCAACAACTTCACCAACTCGGTACAGCGCTCCGAGGTCACCGGCACCATATCCAAGAGCGTGAACCGCACCTTCCCCGACATGATACTCTCGCTGTCCCAGCTCGAGACGCTGATGCGGGTCCAGCGCTGGGCGCAGGGCGCGACGGTCAACCTGAAATACTCGCGCAACACCAACGAGGCCAAGACCGTCTCCCTAGAGACGGCTGGCACCTATGGCGTGGACCTGCGCTTCAAGCTGCTGAACAAGGTAGACACCGCCCTCAGCTACAACCTGCGCCTCTCCGACAAGAAGGACCTGCGCGTGGACCGCTTCACGCAGCAGTCGCGCCACGACGACGCCACGCTGCAGGGCACGTTCGACCGCGGCAAGTTCCGCTTCACCCCCAAGGTGGACTACGTATCCGACAAGACGAAGGGAGCGCTCGGAGTGATCACGGCCAACACCCGGACCGTGACGCCCAGCGTGCTCATAAAGTCAGACTTCCAGCTGCCCAAGGGGCTCAAGCTGCCGTTCATGAAGCAGGCCATCATCTTCACAAACCGCATAGTCTGGACCACGACGCTGAGCTACGCGATCAAGACCTCGCCCATAACCATAGCGGAGAACAACAGGCTTTTCTCGCTGAACTCCAGCGCGGACTACGAGGCCGCCAAGAACCTGCGTCTCACCTTCAACCTCGGCCTGCAACGGCTGTGGCACAAATACCTGAAGCAGGAGGAATACCTCTCCTACCAGGCGGGCAGCACGCTTACGTTCCAGTTCTGACACAGGTCCGGGAGGGCCTACAGGGGGATCACATGAGAACGGCGCTCTCGAAGGCCGGCAAATGGCTGCTGAACGCGCTGCTGCCGCGGACCTGCGCCCATTGCGGAGAGGACCTGCATTACCTGGCCGGGGAGCCGCTCTGCGCGCCGTGCGCCGGGGGGCTGGAGCCGCTGCGAGCTCCGTACTGCGCTTTCTGCGGCCTGCCGCTGCCCGACGGCGGGGCCTCCTGCAGGGACTGCCGCGGCGCCCGCGGCGGCCCGTTGTCCGCTGCCCGCTCCGCTTTCGTCTTCAACCCGCAGCTGCGCTCGCTCGTGCACGCGCTGAAATACCGCGGAAGGAGCGACCTGGCGGCTTGGCTCGGCGCTGAAATGGCCGCGGCGCTGCCGCGCTTCCCGGAGCTGGCCGGCCACGGCTTCGCGGTGGCGGTGCCGCTGCATCCGTCGCGGGAACGGGAGAGAGGCTTCAACCAGGCCGGGCTGCTGGCCGCCGCGCTGGCCGCCCGCGCCAACCTTTTCCATCTGGAGGGCGCGGCGGCGAGGAACAGGGATACGGGCAGCCAGACCGCTCTTTCCAAGCGGGAAAGGCTGGCGAACGTGGAGGGGGCCTTCTCGGTGGCCAGGCCGGAGCTGGTCAAAGGCAGGTCCATACTGCTTGTGGACGACGTGGCCACCACGCTGGCCACCCTTAGGGAGCTGGCTTCCGGGCTCCGGCGGGCCGGGGCGGTATCCGTAGCGGCTTTCACTCTGGCCCGGGAGCCGTAAAGCTCCGGCCGCATACCAAAAAGAAAGGCCGGCTTCAGCCGGCCTTCTGCCCAGAGCGACGCCGCTCAGAATTCCACGTCGAAGATGTAGGCCGAATAGGGGGCCATCTCCTGCAGCCGCAGGCCGCCGGCCAGGTCCCCCGCCTTGAAAGAGAAGAACCTGTCGGACAGCTCCTCGAAGATGGCCTTCGTCTCGCCATCGCTCTTGAGGGAGATGTTGATCACGCCGCAGGACGGCTCTCCGGAGTAGTTGACCACTACGACCTTCAGCGTGCGGCGCTGGGCCCAGGACCAGGCGAGGATATTGGCGTTGGTCTTGTTCTCCTTGTCGCACTGGCGGACCTCCAGCAGCGACCACTCCCCTCCGTGGAAAGCAGGGTGATCGGTTATCTTCAGCAGCTTGGAATAGAATTTCCGGACCTCCTGGTCCGACGGCCTGTCATAAAGCCCGGCCAGCTGCAGGGGCGGGCGTATCGGAACGCCGTCCAGCTGGTTGTCGTTATAGAAGCGCAGGCCCTTGATGGTGGAGATTATCACCGCAGCCGACATGGCCTTCTGACGGCCGAAAGCCGTAAGGGAGGGCTGCTCGTCGTGGTTGTCGATGAAACGGGCCGAGCGCTTCTGGTAGAGCTTCTCGGCGCGCAGGTGTCCGCGCACTTCCTGGGGCCCCTGGAAGCGGAGCCTGTCGTAGGTGCCCTTGTCGTAGGTATAGTCGAAGCCCATCTGCTGCACGCGCCACTCCAAGCCCCAATAGACCTCGGCCAGGAAGATGAACTCGGGGTGCTTCTCCCTGACAGCGCGGATCGCCCCGTCCCAGAACTCTTCGTCCGGACGGCGGTAGCCGTTGCGCCCCAGCAGCCAGCCCCACGTGGCCTCGTGGATCTCGTTCAGGGTCAGCATCACCATGTCGCAGCGCACGCCGTCGGCCATGTCCGCTATGCGCATCAGCACCGAGAGCATCCGCTCCCTGGCGGCGGGATTGAAATAGTTGAGCTGCGCGCTGTCCGTCCAGGCGGGGAAGTTGGGGTCACGGCCGTAGGCGATGTAGAGCTTCCTGCCGTCCCCCCCTTCCATCTCGTAGAACCAGTCCGGGTGCTCGGCGAAGTCCTTCTCCGTGCCGTGTATGAAGCAGTCCGGGCATTCCCGGATGTAAGGATTGTCCCTGGAGGTGTGGTTGGAGACCAGGTCCACCATCAGCTTCATCCCCATGGAATTCAGCTTCTCGCGCAGGGCCTTGAGCTCCCATTCGAAGCCCAGGTCCTGGTTCAGGCGGTACCAGTGGATGGAGTAAGGGGACGAACAGAGGTCCTCCGGCCCGAAGCCCGGCGGGATGGTCTTGACCTCTTCCAGCAGGGCCTTGTCCTGCCTGGCTATGCGCTCGGATTCCGGGCTGGGCTCCCAGACGCCCACCAGCCAGACTATGTCGATGCCAAGATGGCGAAGCTGCAGCCATTCGTCGTCAGGGATGGACGAGAGCGTCAGCTCAGGCTGGGAATACTTGGCCCTGAGCTGTTTCAGCCACAGCCTGGCGTTTATCTCTATCAGGTGCGGATTGGAGCGGAGCATGACCTGTTTATCGGCCCGCGGCCTGCGCGGCGGGCGCCCTCACGGTTCAATTATAGCACATGGGCCGGAAAAACGCCCTTAGGAGCCGGTCCGACATAAGCAATTTCGCCTGCAATTTCCGCTTTTGGCCTGCGCCTTTGCGCCGCTCTGCTCACAGCCTCTCTTCGAGGATGCTCGCCTCGCGTCGCTTCGGCTCGTCAACAAAATCGTCAATTTCACGCATGAAAGCCTTATGCCGGACAGGCTCCTAGGAGCCGGCGGACCCGGTATCGCCACCGGCCAGCCAGCGCATGGCCAGCATCCAGGTTATTACGCTGAACGCGATGATCAGCCCCACGCCGGACAGCACCACCCGCCAGACCCAGAACGATCCGGTGCGCGCAGGCAATCGGGCCGGGTCGACTATCTCATATACCCACCACATAGAGCCGGGGACGTTGGCCACGGCCGCCAGCAGGGTCCTGCCGCGGAAGCTCGCCTCCCCGGAAAAGCTGCTGGACTCCCTGCCGGCCGCCACGGCGACCATCTTGAGCACCTCCGGAGGCGCTTTCAGCCCGGGGCGGACTATGGACATGCTCTGGGAATCCGCTATCACCTGCCCGCCCATGTCCACCAGTCCGAAGCTGCCGCGGGAATTGCGGCCCATCGTCCGCACGACCTCTCCCAGGTAGCCGAGGCTCAGACGGCCGGCGGCGTAATAGGCCGGCGTGCCGTTGCGGTAGAGCGGCTCCGTCAGCACCAGCGCAGGCGGGGTATACTCCCCGTACTCCACGGCCCCGGCCGGGGAGGAGGTCTTCTTGGCCGCCGCGAAGACGTCGCTCTTGGCGTAGTCGAGCCGCGGCCCCGGCTCCTTGTACGCGGAGAACCGGGCGAGCTCGGAACCGGAAACGGACAGCAGCGCGAGCTCGGAATAGACGAAAGGGTTCTGCTTGACGCGCGCAGCCAGCTCTTTCTTTACGGCCTGCGCCCCGGACTGGACCTCCGGCCCCGCTATCCGGTTGAGGCTGTAGTTCAGGTTGAGCACGTCCGAGATGATCGAGGCGGCCGTGACGGTGCGCAGCTCCAGGTAGGCTACCGTGTCCCGCTGCTGGATCTCCCGCTCGCCGTAGACGAAATGCCTGCTCAACAGCAGGAACGGGAGCAGGAACATCAGCGCCACGACGGCGATGAACTTGTGCTTTACTGGAATTTTCACCTTTTCCTCCCGTGCTTTCTTTCGCGCTCCGCCAGCGAAGCCGCCCATTTAATGCCGGACTCCTCTAGCCAGGACATGGTCTCCTGCAGGCCAAGCCCGGCCAGCGCGCACAGCGCCCAGAGCGTCTGCAGATAATAGCTCAGCTCTATACCGCCGCTGGACGGGACTTCGTTGATGGCCGCCAGCGGCAGCACCGGCAGCAGCACCGCCGCCAGCAGGAAAAGAAGCCTGTCCTTCTTGCGCAGGAACCCGGCGTATACGCCGAGAAAGACCAGCACCAGCAGCGGCTTGTAGTAAAGTGTCTTGGGCAGTTCATAGGAAAGCGCCCTTCCCAGGCCGCGGAAGGAGTCGTTCAGCGGACCGGCGGCGCCGTTGCGGAAAACGAACTCCGTCACCCGGAGCGGGCCCTGTTCCCGTTTTGCTCCGGTGGCATAGCCGAAGCGGTCGACATTATCCCAACGTCTCAGGGATATCTCCTGCGAATACATGGAACTCCCGTACCGTGACTTCTGCCAGGCCAGGTACGGCAGGCACAGCAGCAGCGCCAGGCCCAATGAAAGGCCAGCCCGCTTCAGGTCCAGCCCCCCGCGCCTCACCGCCAGGGTAAGGGCGGCTATTATCAGCATAGCCCAGGCGGAATCCAGCCTGCTGAGACAGGCCAGCCCGCCCGCGACGCCCGCAAACGCCGCGTGGCGGTTTCCGCCTTCCGGGCTGTCGAAATAATGCCAGAAGAGCAGGAGGAAGAAAAGGGCGTACAGATGCGACGCGCCCTGCATCGCGTAGTAGCCGGCATACGGGTTAGCCGCCAGGAAAAGCGCGGCCATCGACGCGGCCGCATCGCCGTAGCGCTTCCAGAGCACGAAAAGGGTAGCCAGGAACAGCGCCGCTAAGGCAGCCAGGCCCTCGGCCCTGACCACCCGGTCCGGGTCCGCCCCCGTAAGCATGCCGGCCTTCAGGGCCGCCACCGGCACTGGCTCCGAGAGGCCGGAATCGTAGAAGAAAGAGGAATTCACCGCCATCAGCGAGCGGGAGGCCGCCTCGCGCAGCGGCACCCCGCCGAAGATCTTCCACGAGGTGGAGAGGTTAAGGACCAGCGCGGCGGACGCGAGGCTCAGCAGAAAGCCGCGGGAAGCCCGCTGGATGTCGATCTTGATAAGCGCGCTGTACAGGTCCATTATTGGGAGCCGTCCCCCCAAGTATTGTAGTATATTAGCCGTCGTTTTTTGAGCCTCACGAACAACAGCCGCTCCCCGCAGTCCGCCCGGGGGAGGGCAAGGCAGGACACCGATGAGAGAGATAACGCTGGAATTCAAGAAGATAGTAGGGGAAGGCAAGGCGCTAGGCCGCAGCGAGGGCAAGGTGGTCTTCTGCTACGGCGTGCTGCCGGGCGAGACCGCTCGGGTCAGGACCACCTTCGAGAAGAGAAACTTCGCGGAGGCCGAGCTGCTGGAGATAATCACCCCTTCGCCTAACCGCGTGACCCCTAAGGAGGACCATTACCTCAGCTGTTCACCGTGGCAGGTCATGGACTACGGTTTCCAGTGCGAGACCAAGAAAGCCCTGATAGAGGACCTCCTCTACCAGACCACGAAGGAGACCATACGGCTGGACAAGTTCTACGGCGCCGAGAGGACGTACGGCTACCGGACCAAGATAGAGTACAGCTTCACCGGAGAACCGGGCTCGCTTTCCTTCGCCTTCCACAAGCGCGGCAACTACCGGGAGAAGTACCTGCTGCCCGAGGGCTGCGCGCTGATCAGCCCCGAAACGAACTCCGCCGCGAAGAGGATACTGGAGATATTGAACTCCCTGAAACTTTCTACGGCGGATCTCAAAACGCTGATAATCCGCGAGGCCAAGACCCCCGGCTCGCGCGTGGCTGCCCTGTTCCTGAAAAGGCAGGATATACAGCTCCCCGACATGAAGGTGGAGGGTCTCAACGGCTTCCTGGCCATCTATTCCAACCCCGTCAGCTCGGTCAGCCAGGTGGACGGCATCATGAAGTCCTGGGGGGACGACTTCGTCACCGAGGAGATACTCGGCGGGAAGTTCTCCTACGGCTTCGACTGCTTCTTCCAGAACAACATCGAGCTGTTCACGGAGGCGCTGAAGGAGATAAGGGCGGCCGCCTTCAAATGCGGCAAGCTGGTGGACCTCTATTCGGGGGTAGGCGTTATAGGCCTGACGCTGCGCGACCTGGCCGACAAGGTGCTGGCGGTGGAAGCCTCGGGCAGCTCGGCCAAGTACGCGGCGCTGAACGCCGAGGCCAACGGCGCGAGGAATTTCGAGACGGTCTGCTCGCTTTCCGAAAAGGCAAAGGAGAACCTCTTCGACGGCACGGACATACTTGTGCTGGACCCGCCGCGCGCGGGCCTGCACAACAAGGTCATAAAGCGCATCATGGAGATACTGCCGAAGAAGATCATCTACCTGTCCTGCAACCCGATAACGCAGGGTCGGGATGCGGCCTTCTTCCTGGAGAAATACAAACTGACCCGTTCGGCCGGCTTCGACTTCTACCCGAACACCCCTCACGCCGAGACGCTGCTGGTATTCGAGCGCGGCTGAACCGCTCCTATCTGGACATGGCCGGCAGGTCGGATGACAGCTGCCTGGCGAAAAGACCCGCCTCAAGGCCCAACGGCTTGTTCCCGATCCTCTCCATCAGTCCCCTGGCCAGCTGTGAGGCGAGGCCGCCGAGCAGGCTCTTCTGCGTGCTTATCTTTATCACGCTTTCCCGGATGGAGACTTCCGGCGCCCCTTTCTCCCATATCCTGGCCGTGCCGGCTATCATGCGCCTGTTGTATACGCCGGCTATGACCTCGCCATAGTCGCTGATATCGCAGTATATCAGGCGGCCGGCGCCCAGCCAGGCAGCGATCTCCTCCGGCCTGGCGGCCGCCAGCTGGCCTCCGTCGCTGTAGCCGCGGCGCCTGAGGGCCTCGTCCGCGGCCTCCAGCGGCACCAGGTCGTAGCCGGCCTCCCTCAGCCGGTCGTAGACCAGCTGCCTGACCAGCGGCGGACCGTCCACGCTGTTGGTCTCGTCGGAGAACGGCAGCAGGACGGTCTTCACCCCGAACCAGGAATCGTCGCAGGCGCGCTCCGGCGGGGCCGAGGAGGCGTAATCGATGTCGCCGAATATTTCTTCCCAGCGCACCGAGGACGCGGCCTTTCCCCCGCCCGAGGCGGCCCTGGCGCGGTCGTAATAGCCGCGGGCGGCAGGAAGGTCCCCGGAAAGCTCGGACGCCACCGCCAGGCCGAGATAGTCGCGCCAGCCGCCGCCGGCGGCGGCTCTTTCGCGCCAGATGGCCGCGGCGCCGCTCCAGTCCCCGGAGCGCGCCAGCGCCAGGGCCTTCTCCGAAAGTTTGTCCTTGTTCTTGGCGAACAGGGGGCGCGACCTGAACACGGTACGCCCGGAGTACCTGGCGGCGACTTTACCGGCCAGCTCCTTGAAAAGCCGGTCCTCCCACCCGGAATACCAGTCCTCCGGATCGCGGGAATCGTCCACCCGCTCCTCGGACACCGTCTCGGAATCCGACCAGCTGTCCAGCTGCCGCCGGTCCGGCCAGGACAACAGCCTCACGTCCGCTCCGACTACGGCGGTATACACCCAGACCTTGCTCTTGACCTGACGGCTCTTCCCCTTCTCCGTCACGGTCACTCTCCTTTCCTCCTTCCCGGAGGAAATGGACGGCCTCGAGAGCGATATCTCCAGCAGGCCGGTGGGACTGAACCGGGAGGCGAAGGCGCCGGCCGATGCGCTGGCCCTTTCCACGTTCCAGGCGCAGACCTTTACCGAAGGGGTCCTGATGGCGGCGGCCGCTGCCCCGGCGAGGGCAGGCAGGTCCATGTCAGGGCCCTGTCTGCCGAGCAGGCCGGCAAGGCCGGGCTCCCTGTCCGCCGCCCCTTCGGGAGGGACCAGCACCAGATAGAGCGCTCCCAAAGCCGGCCTGGCGGAAACGGCCGCGGGGCTGGCCGGCAGGCGGTAAGGCACCCTGACCGAATAGAAGCCGCCGCACCCGGACAGGGCGGCCAGCAGCGGCAGAAGAAGCAGTCCCCTCATTTTTCCAGTTTAGCCGCGCTTCGCCGGCCCTTGAACCTGCCGGCGCCGGTCAGGCCGCGGACGAAGGCGTTGTAGCGGGTCTGCACCGGCTTATCGGTCCCCAGGCCGGAACGGGCGGTGGCCTTCTCCTCGAATTCCTCGCTTACGGGGAAGGCCGTGACCAGGTAGGCATGGGCCGCGGCGGAATCCTTGACGGAGTAGATCAGCAGGCGCGAGTTGGTGCCGGAGCTCTTCGCGAAACGGACGAAATCGGTGCGCAGCGAGACCGTCCTGCCGCCTGGCAGACCGACGTCCTCAGTGAGCCTGACGCGCCCGGCCCCGGCCTCGATGAAGCGCCGCGCCGCGGGGGCGCAGGAAGCGCCGGCCTCCCTGAGCGAGGCGAAGGCTCGCGGGTCGTCCCGGAGGGCTATGCCGCCGGCTATGCAGGTCACGTTGGAGAGCAGCGTGCCGGACGACGGAGAAGGTCCCGCCGTGCCGCGAGGCAGCCCCAGGCCGTCCTCGATGTCAGGCCGGACCCAGCGCGCCCTTTTAAAGCCGAACTTCGTCGGCAGGAGACTGAAAAGATAGCCGTAGGTGTGCTCCGCTCCGGCGTGCATGATCCTGCCGTCCGGCGCGGGGGCGCCCAGGCGCGCGGCTATGAAAGCAAGTATGCCGGGGTCTACGATCTGGCCTTCGGCCAGCTCGTCGTAGTTGATGCTCTCCCCCCAGAGACCGAGCAGGCGGCCGTTGGCCTTGTCGGCGTCCACCTGGGCCAGCAGGCCCGGCGCATGCTCCCGGAGGGTCTTCGCGATATCCGCTCCGCCGGCCGCCAGCCTGGCGACCCCTGCCCACGGGCAGTCTTCCGGCTTCTCCCCGGCGGCCGGGCAGTCGAAAGCGCCCGCCGCCGACGGGAGCAGGAAAAGAACGGAAAGCAGCCAGGCCCTCATCAGGCTGACCGCCGGAAATCCGAAACGCTCACCGTGTAATACCGGGTGCCGCAGGGGTAGCCCGGGTAAGGACCGCAGTTGTCCTGGCCCTGCGCGGCGCCGGTGCTCTTGTTCACCGAGCTGACTATATCCTGCAGAGTGCCCGGTTTATCGGCGCTCTGCGGCGCCTCCGCTTTCTGAGCCCTGAAGCAGCCCGCTATGCCGGCCAGGCCCACGGCCAGCAGGCCCAGCAGCCCGAACCTCGCCACACGGTTCACTTCGGCCTTGGTCAGGCCCGTCTTCGCGCCCAGCTCTAAAAGTTTCTTCATATTCACCTCTCCACCTCCAGGATACGACAGAATTCTATTAATTTTCTCTCCAGCGGGGAACCGCCTCAGCGCCTGCCGCCTGCCTTCTCGCGGAAAGCCCAGGCGGAAACGGCGCCGAAAGTGAACGCCGCCGGGGCGCCGTTCAGGGGCCTTGGCCCGGGCGGCTCGACGCCGCCCTCCAGGGCGGCCGCGAGCAGGCGCCGGCCCAGCGACTCCGCCGCCGAGAACGCCGCGTTCTCGTCCAGCCCGCCGCGCAGCCCTTCCAGGAACGCGGCCGCCAGCCTGCCCTGCGCCGACCAGGAAGCCAGCCTGCCGCAGGCCGCCGCCTCGCGCGACGGACGCGGCTCGTTCTCCTCCACCAGCGCGAAATACTCCAGGGCCGCCGGGGCGCTGATCAGGGCCTGCTCCAGCTCCGCCGCGGAATTCCCGCCGCCGGCCACCAGCCTCCGCACCGCCAGCTCCAGCCCCGCGCTCTCCTCCTCCCGCGTGAACGCGGCCAACCCCCTGTCCAGCAGGCGGCGGCGCAGGGCGGAATTAAGGGCAGCCTTCTCTCCTTCCTTCTTGACGGCCGAGAACCTCAGCGCCGGCCGGGACGGCTGGAACAGGAAGCCCTCCTGCTTTTCCACGGAGAAGCCGGCCTCCGCGAGCAGCTCGGCCAGCAGTTCCCGCGGGAAACAGTAGAGGTGATGCATGCCCGGGCTCTCCGGACCGAATATCCAGCCCAGCGCTGACTCCTTCTCGGAGTGACCGCCCGCGAGATAGGCCCTGAAGGCCGCGTCGACGTCCGGGGTCTCTATCGTCAGCCGGCCGCCGGGCTTCAGCACCCGCCAGCATTCCGACAGGAAATACTTGGTCCTGAAGAAGCCCAGATGCTCCACGAGCTGCAGGGCCTTCACCTCCTCCACGGACGAGGCCCCGAACTCCAGGTCCTGGGCCTCCATCACGCGGTCCGCCGCGGAGTACGGACTGGCGTCGGCGTTAAGCCAGCCCTCGAGCCTGTTATATCCGCAGCCCAGGTTCAGGCGTATGCCCTTATCTGTCTCCACCGGCCTCCCCCCTTTTCCCCGAGAATATCCGGCCGAGCCGGCCGAACGGCGCACGTCCGCGGCCGGCGGCGATAGAGGCGCCGAGCTTCCTGACGGCCCCTCCGGGACCTTTGAAGAACAGCCTGTCCTCTATGGCGCGGAAGCAATAGGGATCGTTGTGCGGACGGCCCGTCTTCATCAGCGACATCTCGCTGCAGCCGCCGCGGCAGGTCTCGGCGTGACCGCAGCCGGCACAGTTCTCCCCCAGCTTCCCGGGCGAAAAATCCCTCGCGTAGGAGAACGCGCCGGGCCGGCTCCAGATGGCCTGGAACGGCTCCCTGCGCACGCTGCCTTCCACGAAGCGGTCGTCGTTGACCGCCAGGCAACCGAGCACGCCGCCGTCGCTGCGTATGCCGGCCACCGAGACGCCGGCCTGACAGCCCTCCCATTTCTCGTAGAGCGAGACGTTCTTCAGCAGCAGGGAATGGTAGCCGAGGTCATGGGCGCCTATGACCGGGAGCTCCTCCGGGGAATATTCGCGGCGGCAGGATTCCACGAACATCCCGACGGAATAGAACTCCTCCTGGTCCAGCAGCAGGTCGCGCGAGAAACGGCCGCCTTCCGCGCCGGCGGTCTGCACCTGCCAGGCTATCCCCCTTCCTTTTATTATATCGCGCAGCCCGGGAAGCTCGGAGATGTTGAGTTTATGCACCGTGGTGATAACGCTGACCGGCAGGCCGGCTTTCAGCGCGTCTTCGATGAACGAAGAGGCCTTGGCGAACGCGCCCGGGACCCCGCGTATCCGGTCGTGCAGCTCCGGGCCGGCCGCGTCCAGGCTTATGGCCACGGCCCTGGGGCCCAGGCTCTTCAGCAGGGTAAATATCCCGTCAGGCCGCACCGTGCCGTTGGTGATGACGGAGAGCTCCATGCCCAGCTCCCTCACCCTGGATGCGATGGCCGGGAAATCCTTCCTCAACAGCGGCTCGCCGCCCATAAGGGCCACGCCGCCGCAGCCGGCCTCCTTAAGGCCGGAACAGAGCTCGAGCGCCTCGGCCGTGGAAAGCTCGGCCTCGCGGCGCCCTCCCGCGGTGGAGCCGCAATGCAGGCATTTGAGGTTGCAGGCCAGCGTCAGCTCCCAGACCACGCATGCGGGGCCTTGTCTTTTCGTCGCCATATTAATGAAGGTCTGCCCTAGAGCCTCATGATACTATTATTTCTCCGCGCTCGGATAGTTGCCGGCCGCCGGGAACCTTTGCCCGAAGGTCCTATCCCGGCATAGGACCATTTACCTACTTGCGCATAGGTCCTATGACGCTATGCAGGGTCCGCGCTATTTTGTCTAATGGAAGGTACCCCAGTGATCGATGATCGGGTTAAGGGGAAGCAGAATACGGTAAGCAATGAGGAGAGTTAAAAGATGAACAAGAAGATAATATCCAGCCTCGGGATCGCCGCCATGATGGCCGTCCTGGTCGGCTGCAACGAGATCAACTTCGGCGGTATGCTGGACCTGACTTCGCCTGTGACCTTCGCCAACCAGAACCGCGCGATCGTGACCATCAATCCCGGCCAGTTCCAGACCAAGGCCGTCATCGGCAAGTCCGGCAACAACAAGGAAATAACGCTGGAGATCAAGAACGCCGACCAGCCCACCAAGGTCAAGATCAGCTTCGACAAGAACATCAACATCGGCGAGACCTTCGACCTCACCCCCGCCCAGATCGGCCAGAACTTCGGCCTGAAGGGCACGATGAAGACCGTCGTCACTAACTCCGCCGACCAGTCCGGCTGGGAGTCCTGCACCTACCAGCGCCCGGAGACCATCTGCCGCGCCCTTAAGTCCAATGAGACCGCCGCCTCCAAGACGCTGGAAGCCGGCCTCGGCCAGGACGAGATCGGCAGCCGCCAGGCTCCTTCCGTGCCCAACCCGGTCGCGGTGCACACCCCCGACTTCCAGGGCCAGCCTCCGCACGTCCCCAACTGCTACACCCAGTGGGTCACCCAGTGGGGCCACCAGAACGTGACCTTCCACTTCCAGACCACCACGCGCGACCTGGCCGCCGGGTTCGTGCAGGGCGATCAGACGCTCGGCAGCTACACCGGCAAGTCCGTCGAGACCGAGAAGATCTATACCTACCAGGGTCAGTGCTACTAAGCCGTACAGCCTAAAAAAAGAAAGGGCCCCGGAAGGGGCCCTTTCTTTTTTCCTCCGGGGGGAAGCTATTAAACACCCAGCAGCCAGAGGAACTCGAGGTTCCCCTTCGCGCCCTTTATAGGAGAATCCCTCAGGCCCAGTTCTTGCGCGCCGGGCAGGGATCCCGCAAGGAAAGCCCTCATGGAGACCATCACGCCCAGTCTTGTCTCCTCGTCCTTTACGATGCCTTTGCGCAGGTCAGAAGGCTGCAGTTCGAACTGCGGCTTGACCAGGGCTATTACCTTCCCTCCGGGAGCAATCACCGACAGAACTGGCCCGAGGATAAGCTTCAGCGAGATGAAAGAGACGTCTATCGCGCACAGTTCCGGCCTCTCCGGGAAAAGCTCCGGCTTGAGGAAGCGCGCGTTCGTGCGCGGCATGAAGACCACGCGCGGGTCGGCTTTTATCTTCTCGTGGATCTGGCCCTCGCCTACGTCCACGGCGTAGACCCTGGAAGCGCCGGCCTGCAGGAAGCAGTCGGTGAAACCGCCGGTAGCCACGCCGACGTCCAGGCAGATCTTGCCCGCGGGCTCCAGCCCGAAGGCCTCCAATGCCCCTTTCAGCTTCAGCCCCCCGCGGGAGACGTAAGGGCAGCCGGGGGCGGCCAGGTCCAGCACGTCCCCGTCCCGCACCGGCATGCCGGCCTTGTCGGCCGGCTTCCCGTTGACGATGACCAGCCCCGCCATTATGGCGCGCAGGGCCTTCTCGCGGCTTTCGAAAAGCCCCAGTTCCACGCACGCGACGTCCAAGCGCTTCTTCATACCTGACTATTATAGAATAACCGCGACAGGCTACTTGCCCGGGCAGGCCAAATATCGTACAAATCCAGTTATCTGGGGACCGGACCGGGGGGACCGAAAGCGGATATCCTTGCCGTCAGCGCGCCAGGCGAAGGCAGGGCGCGGCTTGACCATACTCCCCCCCGGGACCTGACTAAATTCAATCCCGCTGTTGACCGTTCTTGTTTACAGCGGCCCCCCCATGTTGCACAATAAATATAGAGGATTTTCCGACGGAAAGTCCCAGGCCGGGGCCCCGGCCACGGAGGCATCTTATGGGAACGCACACGCGGTACTTCATCCTCAGAAAAGACGACCTTAACAGCTTCATCGTGAAGCTCTCGCGCAATCACAAGGTGGTGGCGCCGGTCAGCAAGGGCTACGGCAACTACGCCTT
>JAKAMO010000300.1 GCA_021812825.1 bacterium
CGGGCCAGGCTGATGGCCTCGGCGCAGAGGCGGCCGGAGTTGAGGACGTCGTCCACCACCAGCACGCGCTCGCCCTCGGAGATCTTGAAGTCGCGCTTGAGCACCATGACGCCGTTGATCTTCTCGGTGAAGATGGAGCGCGCCTTCTTCACGCGGGCGACTTCCTGGCCGATGGCCATCGCACCTACTGAGGGGGAGATCACCACGTTGATCTCCTGAGGGAACTTGGCGGCCATCTCCTTAGCCACCTTCTGGGCTAGGTGCGGGTACTGGAGCACCAGGGAGGGCTGGATATAGGTCTGGGTGTGGAAGCCGGAAGGTATCTGGAAATGGCCGTTCAGTATCGCGCCGTGCTCCTGGAGCAGGCCTACCACGTCGAATTTTCCCAGTTTTGACATCGTTATTTTCCTCCCGCGAAACTGTCTATCCTGTTGAAATCTATGTTCGCGCCTTTCTGCGCTGCTTCCCGGATGATCCTTCCGCTGTCCTTGGGGCTGATCATCTTGAACTCCGGCGCGGTCATCTTGCCCTCGAGCGTGAAGGCCAGGGCCGGCTTGCCGCTGGAGTCCGTGAGAGCCTCCGGCAGGCTGCCCATGGAAGAGTACTTACCAGACATTGTATAAATTTTTACCTTCATGGTCTCGTTCTTAAAATCCAGCATGCCGGAGACGAAGGCGGAGAAGTCCTTGCCTTCCATGTAGAAGTTCTTTATCTCCACCTTGCCGTCGTCCACCGAGTAATCGCCGCCTATGGAGTTGAAGGACACGTCCTTGACCTTGTAGTCGAACTTGAGCGCGCCGACGCGGTTCATCCGGTGGATGAAGGTCAGCGGCAGTGAGAAGAGGTAGTAGACATGGTCCTCCTCGGAAGTCTTCTGCACGTCGTAGAACGTGCCGGCGCCGGCCTTGACGGAGATGTCGCCCTTTATCTTCGAGATGTCCCCGGATATGTCCTTCAGGGTGCCGGCCAGGTAGAAATCCTCGGCGTTCATATAATCGTGGCGGAAGCGGCCGGCCTTGTAGAGCACCTTCACGGAGGAGTATCCGATAGGGATGGAGTTCTTCAGCTTCTTGAGCCAGGCGAGGTCGGAGTCGAACTCCGGCATGCCGACGCGCGGGCCCCGCAGGTCCCGGATGTCGAAGACCAGCTTCTTGAGGCTCGAGAAGAGGAGGTCTTCCGAATATCCGATGAAGTCCACGCTGCGCTCCGCGGTCAGCGGCCGTCTGATGACGGCCCTGCCCTTGGCAGGGCCGCCGTTGAATTTGCCGGAGTACTTCAGCAGGAAGCCGTCCTTCAGGAACTCGGTGTCGAGCTTCAGGCCGGCCAGGGTGTTATCGCCGAGCACCAGTCTCCCGCGGGAGGTGGAGATGTAGCTGTTCCGGATGTCGTCCGAGATCAGCGCGGCGAGGTCGAGATTGGAGACGTTCAGCTTCCGGTATGAGAAGCCGGCCCCGGCGGTGTTGAGGAAGGCCCTGGAGAAGACAGGCCTGCCGTCGCGCGAGGCCAGCCGCAGGCGTACCTGGGCCTTGCCGACCGGCTTGTCCAGCGGCAGCACCGCCCCGTAACCTTTCAGCTTGTCCAGGGCCACCGGGGGGGCGGAGATCATGAAACTGTAGGTCAGGGTGGACCTGGACAGATCGAAGTCGCCCTCAGCCTTCAGGTCCAGCGGCTTCACGGAGACCGTCACCCTGGCCGAGGCTGTGGAGGGGAAAACGGAGCTTATCTCCCAGGCCGACTGCGGCGCCGAGAACCGGAACGGCGAGTCGAACAGGTAGGCGAGGTCGGTGTTCCTGAAGGACGGCACTTCCGCCCTCAGGGAGAGCTCGGGGCGCCGGAGGTTCTTGACGTCGCCGGTGAAGCGGATGGTCTTGTCGAGCAGCGTGATGTCGGCCTTGAGGTCCTTGAGGCGCGATTCCTCCCAGTCGAAGCCGGCCAGGTTCACGCTGCCTTCCGCGTAGAGCCTGCCGGTCACCGGTTTGCGGAAGGCGTTGCTCTTGAAGAACACCGAGGCGTAGAAAGAGGTGTCCGTTCCCGGCTTGAAGCCGCTGAGGGTCGCGTTCAGGTTGTCGAAATTGTAATGCTTTCCGCTCTTCAGCAGTGAAACCTCGAGGCGGCCGTCCTTGATCTCGGCCGTATTGATGCTTTCCAGCAGGCCGCCTTTGCCGTTCTGGCGGTACGCGGCCAGGATGTCGCTTACGTTCCAGTTCCCGTCGCCCCGCTTCAGCAGCGTGATGGAAGGGGAAACAAGCACCACGCTGTCTATCTCCAGTTTGCGGTGCAGCAGCGGCGGCAGGCGGTAGGTGGCGTAGATATATTCCGCTTTCAGGAAGTCCACGGCCTCCGGGCCCGGCTCTACCACGCTGAGGCCCTTGATCTTTATCTCACCGGTGTAGGATAGCCTGGCCCACTCTATCTGTACCGGGCGTTTCATGATCTGCTGGAACTGATCGGTGACTATGGCCTTGACGTCGTCGGGCTTGAACATGACCCTGATGGTGAACATGGCGGTGGCAACGAGGCCGGCCGCCAGTATAAGCGGCAGGAAAATGACCCGCAATATCACCTGCTTGAACAGTTTCATGACCTGATATATATTTTAGCAGTATTGACCAGATGCAGAGCGGCCGAATAGATGACGGAATATACGTAGCCTTGCGCCCGCAGGACGTGCCCGGCGTAAGCCTTCAGGCTCAGGAGGCCGGGGAACAGCAGCTTCAGCGCG
>JAKAMO010000301.1 GCA_021812825.1 bacterium
ACACCGATCTCCGACTTCGCCAACATCCGCCGCAGCGGCATCATCGCGATCGGACTCGAGGACGGCGACATCCTGACGAGCGTGGGCCAGACCGCCGGGAGCCATGAGATCATCATCGGCACCCGCGACGGCATGAGCATACGCTTCAACGAGGGAGACGTGCGCAGCATGGGCCGCGGGGCCATGGGCGTGCGCGGCATCCGCCTCGACGACAAGGACCAGGTCATCGGCATGGAAGTGGCCGAGCCCAAGACCAAGAAGACGCTGCTGACGGTCTGCGTGAACGGCTACGGCAAGCGCACCGACCTCGACGAGTACCGGCACCAGCACCGCGGCGGCTCCGGCGTCATCACGATAAAGGCCAGCGACCGCAACGGCGCGGTGGTCGGCATCCACCTCGTGGAGAACAAGGACCACCTGATGGTGATGACCGAGAAGGGCAAGATCATCCGCATGCCGTGCAAGGACCTGCGCGTGATCAGCCGCAACACCCAGGGCGTCCGCCTGGTACGGCTCGAGGAAGGCGACAAGATAGCCTCCGTAGAGCCGGTGGTCGACGACGGGGAAGAGGCCGCGGCCGGAGAGAAGAAGTAGGACCCGCGCGCCGGGGAGGCGGCCGGGAGAGGGAAAACCTCCCCGGCCGCTTTTTTTACCTGCCGAACAGGGAGGAGAGGTAAAGGCTTGCCGCGTAGAGCGCCGCGAGCAGGAGCGAAGCCGCGCGTAAGCGGCGGAACCCGTGGCCGCTCTCGGCGGCCAGGGCCCCCAGGGCTATCGCCTGCATGACGACGGCGATGCCGGCCATGATCAGCGCGGAGACGGCGTCCGAGGGCGAGACCGCGGCGAAGATCCTGTTGCCGGCGGCAAGGCTGGCCGCGGCCAGCACTGCCAGTACCAGAGCGTTGGCGCCGAGAAGGTTGCCCACGGCCAGGTCGTACTCCTTCCGGCGGGCGCAGGCGAACGCGTTGGTTATCTCGGGCAGGCTGGTCACCACGCCCAGCATGACGGCGCCGGCGAACGTGGCCGAGAGGCCGTAATGCTCCGCCAGCCGGTTCACGGAGCTGCCCAGCGCGCTCGCGGAGACCAGTATCACGCCGGCCGTGACCGCGTAGGCGCCGGCCAGCGCGCCGTTTCCAAGCGAGGAGAAAACAGCAGGCGGGGCCGGCTCTTTCTCGCGCGGGCGTTTAGCCATCCGGAACAGCACGGCCTGTCCGGTGAAATAAAGCGCGATGGCGCCGGCCGGGGCGAACAGGAGCGCGCCCGGGCTTGAAGCGGCTAGGCCGGTGTTCCGCGCCAGCCCGAGGGCCAGGCCCGCCATCACAACGGCCAGCAGCGCCGTGCCAAGCAGGCCGGTTGCGAGGTGATCCCGCGAGAGCTTTCCGCCGGCGTACAGCGGTTCCGGGTCCGCCAGGTCCATCGCCGCCAGGATGAAGAGGTTGAAGACCACGCTGCCGATTATCCCGCCCAGCGCCAGGCCATAGGCGCCTTCAATCGTCACGGTCGCCGTGGCTACGAGCTCCGGCAGGGTGGTGGCGAACGACAGCAGCACCGCGCCGGCCCAGGCCCTGCCCAGGCCCAGCCTTTCACCCAGCTCGCCGCTTACGCGGCCTATGAGGCTCCCCGAAAGCACGACGAAGGAAGCCGAGGTCCAGAAAATGGTCCAGTCGGACGCGGGCATCATCCTCTCCTGAAATTGCCGCCGGCGCGGCATTTCCCCCTAGCCAGATAATAGCATAAAGCCTTCCGGAGTCCCGCCTGCCGCCCGGATAACCGGCGGGGCGCTTTTGCTAGAATTATGGCATGGACCTTAAGCTTTTCCTTTCCACCCTTTTCACCCTGACGCTGGTCATGGACCCGCTCGGGAACATCCCGATGTTCATGAGCGCCCTGAAGGGCGTGAACGAGGAGCGCCGCCGCGCCGTGATACTGCGCGAGCTGTTCATAGCGCTGGGGATAATGGTCTTCTTCCTGCTGTTCGGCAAGTACATCGTGTCGGCGCTGGCGCTGGACCTGACCGCGATGGCCGTGGCCGGCGGCATAGTGCTGTTCCTGATAGCGCTGCAGATGATCTTCCCGACGCACCACTCCTCTTTCGCGGAGGGGCCGGAGGGCGAGCCGTTCATCGTGCCGCTGGCGATACCGCTGGTGGCCGGCCCGTCCACGCTGACCACGGTGCTGCTTTTCTCCCTTCAGGACCCCGGCAAGGTGCCGATGTGGCTGGGGGTGGTGGGCGCCGCCTGGCTCATCAACGCGGTGATCCTGGCCGGGCTTTCCGGCCGGCTGTCCCGGCTGCTCGGGCAGCGCGGCCTGCTGGCCATGGAAAAACTGATGGGCATGATACTCGTGACCATCTCGGTGCAGATGGTCATGACCGGCATCAAAAGGTTCCTCGCCTCCTAGCGTATAGGTCATAAGACCCAGCCGCTCCCGGGTCCCGGGACCCTTAACCCTTCCGCTCAGGCCTGCCATAATATCGGTATGAAGCGGGTCCTTCTAAGCCTTTTTCTCGCCGCTCTCCCGGCTTATGCCTGGGCGCAGGCCTTCGGCGAACTTTCTTCCTTGTCCGGAGTGCCGGACATCCCCGCCCCGGCCGCCGCCTTGCCCCCGGCCGCCCCGGTGCAGGGGCAGGAAGAGCAGGAACTCAGGCAGTACCTTCCCCCGGACAATAACGAGCCCGGCTTCGAGTGGCCGGAGGATAAAAGTCGCGGGGAAAAATTTCTTC
>JAKAMO010000080.1 GCA_021812825.1 bacterium
CGCGCACGGCTCAGGACCGTGTGCCCGAAAGGGCTTATGGGTTCAACTCCCTTCCCGCGCATTAATTTAACCCGCCGCTGAATAAGCGGCGGGTTTTTTATAGGAGAGACAATGAGGAAGACGCTTCTCTGGATCATCAGCTTCGTTGTGACGCTGGGCTTCGCCCTGTTCCAGCGCATGACGGGGCCCACCTATCCCGTCCGCGCCTCCGGCGTGACCGTGTCCGGCGCCGTCAGCTACCGCTTTCCCCGCAGCTGCACCACCGGCGGCGACGACTGCATGCCCAGGATCACCTCCGCCGCCCCGCTGGATGGTTACCTCCTCTGGAAGCGCTACAGGACCGACGACGAGCCCAAGGCCGTCTCGATGGTCTATGACGCCGGCAAACTTACCGCGTCGCTGCCGGACCAGCCTCCGGCCGGCAAGCTGGAATATCGCGTATTCCTCCGCACTCCGGACGGCGAGACCGAGCTGACGAAGGCGCCCGTGGTCACCCGCTTCAAGGGCGCCGTACCCCACTTGATACTGATCCCGCACATCCTGATGATGTTCCTGTTCATGCTGTTCTCGGTGCGCATCTTCGTCAGCGCGGCCTGGGGGCTGCCGCAGCCGCGCTTCGCCGTGCCGCTGAACGTGGCCTTCCTCGCGCTGGGCGGCTTCCTGTTCGGGCCGCTTACGCAGAAGTACGCCTTCGGCCAGCTCTGGACCGGCTTTCCTTTCGGCTACGACCTAACCGACAACAAGACGCTGGTCATGATGATCTTCTGGCTGGCGGGCCTGACTGCCTTCCTGAAGGAGAAGAAGCCCCGCTTCTGGCTTATAACTGCCTTCGCCGTTACGGCGGCCATCTACCTGGTGCCGCACAGCATGTTCGGCAGCGAGCTGGATTACGGCAAGGGCCAGGTGGTGACCGGCCGGAAATGAGCCCCGGCAGGGACGAAAAAAAGGCCCTCCTTCCGGAGGGCCTTTTTTATTGCGCTGAACGGCTTACTTCGCGGTGAGCCACCGCATAAAGTCGTCCCACTTGCCGTCTACGGACCAGGCCAGCTTGCCGTAGCTGTCGTCGAAGCTCCAGCCGGGCAGGTAGACGCCCATGCCGTAGGCCTTCTTGAACTTGTCCCCGGTGGTGCCGTTGTCGAGCAGGACCCTGTCGTAGAACTGGTTCAGGACCTGCACGGTCTTCGTCTTCAGTGCTTTCGACCTGGTCTTGCCGTGCACCAGCTGCAGGAAGTCCGTCAGGTCCCTGGAGGCCGCGCCCTCGAAGGAGAGCGCCGCGTCCCTGGCCGCGACCACGGAGGCCTTGTCCTCGTTCATGGCCAGCTCCACCCACTGGTCCAGCTGCCTGCGCAGCTCCGTCATGCCGGAGGTGCGCACCGCGGACTGCGTAGTGGCCTGCGAGGAGGAGTAGTAGGTGGCCTTGTAGCCCTGCACGGCGGCCGCCGCCATCACCTCGGCGGTCAGGTCGCCCTTGTTGGATTCCACGCGGGAGAGGAACTGGTCGTAGCCCCAGCCGGCGCCGGGCTCGGTCTCTTCCGAGCCTACCACGATCGTGGCGGCGTCGCGCATCTCATAGACCACCTCGACCATCTGCATCAGGCAGGCGTCGGAGGCGTAGATGTCCACGCCGCCCATCGCGCGCAGCGCCCTGGCCAGGTCCACCGGGTTGATGCCGTGGCCGGTCTGGTCGTCGTATGAAATGCCCCTGACGGTGGCGCGCGGTCCGCGCATTTCCCAGCCGGAGCCGTGGTTCCAGACTATCAGCATGTAGTGGCGCGCCGGGTAGTTCTGCTTCACCCACTTGCCGTACTCGGCGAGTTGGTTCCAGTCGCCCATGTCGACGGAGCCCAGGTCCTGCAGCATCCGGGACGAAAGCGTGGCATTGTCGCCGTCCTTCTGCACCAGGTAGCGGCGCACGCCGGTCCAGTCCGTGGAGGCGTCCTTCGCCGAGGCTTCCTCGCGGCTCAGCATAGGGGGCAGGCCGCCGCCCCAGTACGGGTTGGGCCAGCCGGGGTGGGGGACTACGCCCGGGTAGTCGTCGTAGCCGCCCGGGTAGGAAGGATATGAGGGCTGGGTGTAAGCCGTGCGGCCGGCCTCGGTAACGATGTTGACGTTCTCGGGAGCGCCGTACTTCTCCATCTCGTTCATGTCCTCGATGACGTATTTGGAAAGGTTGTTCTTGCCGTTCATGAAGACCATTATGGTCCAGTCCTTGACGGACCTGGCGTCGGTCGTGGCTGCCGGCACAGGCGCTTCGTCCGCTGCGGAGCGCGCGTTCCTGACGATGTCCTTCACCTGCGGCAGACCCTCGAGGTCCAGCGCGGCGGCGGGCGCGGCCATGAAGGCCGAGGCCAGAATGATCCTGCCGATCTTAGCTATCATCATCGTATCTCCTTGAACCGGGCCTATCCCGGCCCGCGACATAATAATGATATCCGTTTATTGTTTTTCCTCGTATGGGCCGGGGTGCCCAGACCACGCCGGTAATTGGACCTATGTCGCGACGGGACCTTCGGCCCTCTGGGGCCGCGGAATTGATATAATATCACCGTTCCTGCGGAGGAATCCCGTGAAAATCGGGAGCTGCCCCGCAACGGTGATGCCCGGAAGTCTCGGGCTGAGCCCGGTCTACCGCGGGAACGCCGCTTCGGCGGCTATCTTCGCGGGAGGAAAAATGAAAAGCCTGTCTTTGCTGCTGTTGTTCCTGTCGTTCCCCGTACAGTCCCGTTCTGCCGACGATGTCTTCTTTTCGGTCGGCCGCGCCGCGGCCTATCGGGCCATGCCGCCTGCCGACGCCGATACCATCTATCCCGGCGACGAGCCGCGGCTGGACCTGACCGGCCTGCTCGATTCCGAGGCCTTGCTGGCCGTGCGGAGGCTCAACGGGCCGGACGGGGCCGCCACGGTCTCGCTGCGCGGCTTCCAGGCCAAGCAGACGGCCGTCTATCTCGACGACGTGCGGCTGCCGGCCGATATCACCGGCACGGTGGACCTTTCCCTGTTCCCGTCCGCCGGCCTCGGCCGGGTGGAGGTGCTGCCCGGTGCCGCGTCGTCGGCTTACGGCGCCAACGCCGAGGGCGGCGTGGTCCACCTGTTCACCAGGAAGCTTTCTCCGGGGACACGGCTCGCCGAGGCCTCCGCAGGCCTTTCGTCCTGGGGCGGTCGGGATCTGACGTTCAAGACCGGCGCCTCCGGCCGGTACGGGGATTTCTTCCTCGGCGCCGCGCGCGATTCGTCCGAGGGCTTCCAGCATAACGCGGGATCGACAAGGGAGGCCGCGCAGGGCCGCGGCTCGGTAGGGCTCGGGGCCGCGGGCAAGCTGACCTTCAGCGGCCTGTACTCCGCGCTGCGGACCGGCCTGCCGTCGGGCACCCCTGTGCCGGTCTCCGACTGGAACGGCTCCCGCGAGCGCGCGGCCAATTCGCTGACCGACTGGCAGAAATCGCGCCGCGGCTTCCTCTCCGGGGCCTGGAGCGCCGGTGGGGACGACCTGGAGGGGCGCGTGGAATCGTCGCTCTCGTCCAACCGGATAGAGGCCTTCCAGTTCGGCTCGCGCAGCAGGGCCCTGGTCACGGACCGCGGTCTTTCCGGCAGGCTCACGGTGCGGCGCACGCTGGTGCTGGGCGCCGAGGCTTCGCTGTCGGAGCTGGCCTCCCCGGATTACGGCGACCACCGCCTGGGCTCGGCGGGGTTCTTCGCGCAGAAGACCTTCTCCCCGGCGGAGAAGCTGGAACTCACCCCGGGGGCCCGCCTGGACAGGAGCGGCAGCTATCCGGCGCGGCTCAGTCCGAAGCTCGCGGCCGTCTACGCGCCTTCCGCGGAGTGGAAGTTCTCCGCTTCCGGCGGGGCCGGCTTCCAGGCCCCTACTTTCGCGGACCTCTACAACCCGTGGGCGGCTCCCGCGCCCGGACTTAAGCCGGAGAAGAGCGTGAACTACGACGCTTCGGCGTATTACGGTTCCCCGGACGGCTGGTACGCCTCCGCTTCGGGCTACTATTCGGTGATCGAGGACCGCATAGCGCTGGACCCGGTCACCTGGGCCGCCGCCAATCTCGACTCCGGCTACAACATAGGCGCTGAGGGGAAGGCCGGCTGGAAGCCCGGTATCTTCCGCTTTTCCGCGGCCTGGGCGTTGAACGTCAGCAAGGTAAAGACCGCCGGCGGGAGCTATGAGCTGATGAACTATTCTCCGCTGCGCAAGGTAACGCTCTCGGCCGGCCTGCGGTCCGACGGCTCCAGCCTGGCCTTCACCGGTCTCGGCGTTTCGGAGCAGTATACCGGCAGGGGCCGCTCCGGGCTGCGGCTGCCCGAATACTGGGTCTTTGGTCTGAGGGGCGCCAGGGAGATAGGTGGGCTGGAGTTCTGGGCCGCGGCGGACAACCTGCTTGACAGGCATTACGCCACTACGGCGGACGTCTTCAACGGCTGGTACCCGCAGCCGGGCCGCACCTTCTCCGCGGGGCTTTCCTGGAGGTTGCTGTAAAACAGCCGGGACGTTGACTTCGATGCGTTGACGGGACTCCCGAAAAGTGTCACCATTTGAACTAAGGTAACACTATGAAAGGCGGTCTCGTAAGGTTCGGCGTGTCTCTGGAGGGGGAGCTCCTCCGGAAGTTCGACGCCCTGATAAAGGCCGAGGGCTACGACAACCGTTCCAAGGCCATCGCCGACCTGATACGCAAGGAGTTCGTCTCCGACGCCTTCTCCAAAGGCGGCCAGGTGGCGGGCGCCGTCACCATAGTCTACGATCACCACAAGCGCGCCGTGGTCAATAAGCTGCTGGATATCCAGCACGACCACGGCGCCATCATAATATCCGCCCAGCACGTGCACCTGGACCACGACAACTGCCTCGAGATAGTGGCGGTAAAGGGCCCCGGCGCCAAGGTGGGGGCCCTGGCCGCCGCGCTCAAGGCGGTGAAGGGCGTGAAGCATTCCACGCTGAGCGTGACCACGGCCGGCAAGTGATTTTTTTTGCGGTAGGGTAGCACGAAAGTGCGGTTCATAGCACCAAGTGGAGGGAACATGGAGAACGGAACTATACTGCTGACGGCGGCGTCGCTGGGATTCATGCACACGGTATTCGGCCCGGACCATTACATACCGTTCGTGGCGCTGGCGAAAGCCCGCTCCTGGTCCGGGACCCGGACGGCCGCGGTCACCCTGCTCTGCGGGCTGGGGCACGTGCTCAGCTCCGTGGCCATCGGTTTCGCCGGCATCGCGCTCGGCACGGCGCTTTCCCGCCTGCAGTGGGTGGAGGCCGTTAGGGGAGACATCGCCGGCTGGCTGCTGCTGCTGTTCGGGCTGGGTTATATGCTGTGGGGCATAGCCAGGGCCCGGCGCGGCGCGCATCAGCACGCACACGGGCATACGCACGGCCACGCGGAAGGCGCGGTCACGCCATGGGCCATCTTCATAATCTTCGTCTTCGGGCCCTGCGAGCCGCTGATACCGGTGCTGGTATACCCGGCCATAAAGGACGGTATCTGGACTGCTTTGGCCGCGGCCGGCGTCTTCTCGGCCGTGACGATAGCCACCATGCTGGCCTCCGTCTTCCTGCTGTTGCGCGGCGTCAGCCTGCTGCCTGCCGAGAGGATGGAACGCTACGCCCATGCGCTGGCCGGCTTCGCGCTGTTCGCCTGCGGCGTGGCGGTAAAAGCGGGACTCTAGGCAGCCCCTTTCATACCCCGGGTCAAACGTATATAATACGGTTAAGGAGGGGGGTATGCGGAAATATCTTTTTGCGGTACTGCTGCCGGCGCTCTTCTGCGCCCGGGCGGCCGCCTTCAGCCCGCTCATCGGGGAGGACGCCAGGTTCCTCGGTGAGGACGGCCGGCAGATGCAGGGCTGGCTGGATTACGGCGTCTCGCGCGAGGGGGCCGACCGTTACTCCACCGGCGCTTTCGCCGAGCTGGTCTACGGCCTGTTCGAAAAGCTCGAGCTGAAGGTCACTGTTCCCTGGCACGGCTGGACCTCGCGCGGCATCTCCGAAAGCGGCCTCGGCGACGTCATGCTCGAGGGAAAGTTCGGCTGCGCGTGCCGCGCCGGCTGGGACCTCGCCCTGAAGCCGGGCTTCTCTCTGCCGGCAGGCAACGAGGCCAAGAGCCTCGGGGCCGGCAAGGGGGGCGCCTGGCTTTACGGCATAGCGGAGCGCTCCTTCGGGGAGTGGCGGCTCACGCTGAACGGCGGTTATATGTACAACCGGAATTCCATCGACGAGCGCGAGAGCATTTTCAGCGGCTCCGGCGCCGCCGCGCTCAGGCTTGGGCGCGACCTCGCGGCTACGGCTATGCTGTCCGCGGCCACCAACATGGACAAGAGCAGATCGTCCCACCCGCTCAACGCCATGCTGGGCCTGGTCTGGTCCCCTTACCGGACTCTGGACGTGAATTTTGGCACGCGGTTCGGCCTTAATAACGGGGCCGACGATTACGGCCTCGTAGGCGGCCTGGCGCTCAGGATCTGACCGCCGCTTCGCGGCTAAAGAACGAGGAGGTTTTATGCTGCATATCGTGGAGAGTTCCAGGACCGTCGCGGAGATTGTGGAACATTTTCCGAAAGCGGCCGCGGCGCACAAGTTCGGCGTGCTGGGCCAGCACGACCTGCGCCAGAAGCTGAAGGAAAAGGGCATCCCGTTCGACAGGGACTGCACGGTGTTCGAGATCTGCAGCCCGCTGAACGCCAAGGCCGTCCTGGAGGCGGACATGGCCATCTCCACCGCGCTGCCCTGCCGCGTCGCCGTCTACTCCGAGGGCGGGCTCACGAAAATAGCCACGCTCAGTCCCACGATGCTGCTGCAGGTCTTCGGGCATCCGGAACTGAAGCCCGCCGCCGAGGAAGTTGAGAACGTTATCTACGCCATCATGGACGAGCTGCGCTAGCCCGGCGGAAGCCTCCGGTTTGCTAGAATAACAGGGCCGGTCCTGGCCGGCGCCGGATGACCGATAATATATTTAAGACATTGCTGGGCCCGGCGCTGGAGAGACGCGGGGCCCTCCTCGCGTCCCTGGCCGCCGAGGGCACCGACTGTTACCGCGTTTTCAACGGCATAGCCGAGGGGTTTACCGGCCTTACCGTCGACCGTTACGGCGGCCTCGTCCTCGCGCAGACCTTCCGCGAGCCGCTGGGTCCGGAAGAACTTCTCCGCCTGGAGGAGGCCTTGCGGGGGCTCCTGCCCCACCCTTTCGCCTTCGCCTACAACCACCGCGGCAAAAAACCGGCCGAGCCGTTCGGAAAATGGCACCGCCCGTCCCCGGAGGCGCTGGCCGAGTTCGTCTGTTACGAGGGCGGAGTCAAATTCCTGATAGCGGCCCGCCACCGCGGCATAGACCCGTGGCTCTTCCTGGACCTGCGCGCGGCCAGGCGGTTCGTCCGGAACAATTCAAAAAGCCGGAGCGTGCTGAACCTGTTCTCCTATACCTGCGGCGTCGGCGTCTGCGCCTCCGCTGGCGGGGCGGCCGAGGTCTGGAACGTGGATTTTGCGGCGTCCAGTCTCGAAGTGGGGAGGCGCAACGCCGAGCTCAACGGCATACCGGCGGAGAAGTTCCGGAACATCAACGAGGACTGCCTCACTACGGCGCGCCAGCTCGCGGGTATCCCCGTCGGAGGGCGCTACGGGCAGAAGGTGCGGTACGGCAAGTTCGAACCGAAAGCTTTCGATATGGTCTTCCTCGACCCGCCGGCCTGGGCCAAGGGCTCGCTCACGGCGGTGGACGTGGTGCGCGATTACCCGAGCCTCTTCAAGCCCGCGCTGCTCGCCTGCAGGCCCGGGGGGAAAGTGATCGCTACCAACCACGTGGCCTCCGTGGACTACGCCGCCTGGGAGGAAACGCTTAAACGCTGCGCCGAAAAGGCCGGCCGCCCGCTCAAAGGTATAAACCGGATAGCTCCCGACGAAGATTTCCCGTCGTTCGACGGCCGGCCGCCGCTGAAAACGGCCGTTTGCTCGCTCTAGACTTTGGACACAAACAGGACGGCCCGACGAATTTACTAAAATGGCATACAAGTTTCAGAAAGCCCAATGAAAATACTTTTAATGCCGGTACTTTTATCCCTTCTTGCCTGCGGCTGCGCGTCCCCGGTCCTTTACCGGCCGGCTGAGAACGGCGATATCCCGAAGATAAAAGCCCTGCTGGATGGCGGCGCGGACCCCAACGCCAGGTGGAGTTATAACACCGATACCCCTCTGCTCGCCGCGGTAAGCCGCTCCAGGCTGGAAGCCGCCCGACTGCTGATAGAGCGCGGCGCCGATGTGAATTTAACCAGGGGCGGCGATAAGGCCGCCCCGCTGCATTACGCCGCCTGCGTCGGCAATGCCGGCATGGTCCAGCTGCTGCTTGAAAAAGGCGCCGATCCGGACCCCGGTTCCGCCACTTGTTTTTTTCTTTCCCTCTTTATGACGGGAACCCCGCTGGAACTGGCCGAAAAGAACGGGCACCAGCTTGCCGCGTCGCTGATAAGGAACGCGATCGCGTCCAGGGCCGGCCCTGCTTCCGCCGCCCTAAAGAACGCCGGGGAGTATGGCCCGCTTATAGTTTCCCTGCTGAGGTCTTACACGGGCGGGGCTAATACTATCGCGGTCGCGGGGTTTTCCTATGCGGATGGCCATGAATCCTCGGACGGGAAGATCGTCGCCGAACGCTTTACCACCGAGCTTATAAAACGCAGACAGCTGAAAGTCGTGGAGCGCAAAGAGATCGAGAAGGTCCTCTCGGAGCTGAAACTCCAGAATGCCGGGACTATCGACCCGGAGTCGGCAAAAAATATCGGGCATATGCTGGGCGCGGACCTGCTGGTTATCGGCGGGATCGTGGAACTTCCGGGCAGGGTCCTGGAGCTGAATATAAGGCTGGCCAGCGTGGAGTCGGGCGAGGCCGTGGCCGCCGTCAGCGGGCGGGTGATGAAGGATTGGATCAACTGAACCCTGACCGCTTGGGGGCGCCCGGAGGTAAGGACCGAAGCCGGGCAAAAAAATAACCGCCGGAGGTCCCGGCGGGTATTTTTGCAACCCGAGGCACAGGTAAAAAATTGGCGCCCCCTACGGGATTCGAACCCGTGATCTCTGCCTTGAAAGGGCAATGTCCTAGGCCGCTAGACGAAGGGGGCGCAAAAACGCTTGAACTTGTAAAAAGCCGGTACTAAAACCGGCTTTTATTGTAGAATCATAGTCTATCAATTCCCGTCGTAACCTGTCAAACCAGGGGGGGATAATGACCGAACCAGAAAATAACACGCTTCCGCCGCCGCCTCCGCGGCCTGACCCGTCCCCGGATGAGCCTGCGGGAGAGGAAAGCTCGTTGCGCGAGGAGCTGCGGCGGGCCCGCTCGCGCAACAAGGTGCTGGTGGCGATCGCGGCCGTGCTGGGCTCCGTCTTCGTGCTCCTGGCCGGGGGCGCGTACATAGTCTATACCCGTCTGAGCGCGGCGCGCGAGAACGTGGAGGCTGCCTTCGGCTCGCTGCAGCAGGAACTGCCTGTACGGACGTTCCAGCAGCCGCCGCCGGTCGTCATGCCGGGGCAGGGCAGCATGCCTATGGCGTCGTCTACGATCCCGGTCTCCTCTCTCGGCCTTTTTTCCGGCGGCCTGCCTTCTTCCGGCTCCCCTCTGCCGTCGCTGCCGCAGGCCGCGCTCGACCCGGCCCAGGCGGAGCGGGTTGCGAAGGCGATGAACAAGTACGCCAACCGGCCTATAGTCAAGGAATTCATTGCCGAACTGAAGCGGGACCCGGAGATGGCCGCCGCTTTCAAGGCCAGCGATGGGAGCAATCCGCTGGAGATGATGGCGCATATACAGAAAGCCAGGAGCGGCGACCGGCTGGTCATGAAGTACCTGGCCAGACCTGAGGCGTTCTCACTGATGATGGAGGTAATGGCGGACCCGGACCTGCAGCCTCTGCTGCGCGGCCTGAAGCTGCCCGGGGGGGCGGTCATGCCGCCCGGAGGCCAGGGCATCCAGCTGCCGCAGGGGGGGCCTCAGGGGGCTCCGTCCACCGTGGACACTTCCGTAATGGGCGGCTCACCGGGCGCGCCCGCGGGGGGCGGCCGGCGGGTCCCTCCGTCGGTTGACAGCGAATAATAAGATTAGGTTTAATATAGGGATGCTCTGGAGATCAGTGGGGCGTTTTTTCAAGAACGTCGCCAAGCCGGTCAGCGTTTTCATAATACCCCATAACGGGATGCCTTCCGTGCGGTTCAACCTGCCGGTGTTCTTCCTGCTGGCTGGCGGCATCGCGTGGACCGGGATCACCATCTGGGCGGGCTACATAGCCGGCCGCCATTTCGATTATTACGTCACCAAGGCCGACAACAAGGTGCTGCGTACCAAGATGTCCTACGTCTCCGAGCAGGTGGAGAAGGGCCTGGCCTATCTGGAGATGACCAAGCGCACCGACAGCCAGCTGCGCAAGGTTCTGGGCATGGACCCCTCCGACTTCGTGAAGGAGGACGGCTACGGCGGCCCGCAGGACTCCGACCTGGCCGACTTCCGGCGCATGCTGAACGCCAAGGCCTCCGAGATAAAGGAGACCAGCCTCAACAATTCCATCCAGAAGATGCAGGACGAGTCCCGCAAGCGCCTGTCCAGCTACACCGAGATGACGCTCTACCTGGCGGACCGCCATAACTCCGTGCGCGCCACGCCCTCCATCTGGCCCACCGAGGGCCGCATCACCTCGCCGTTCGGCTACCGCATCCACCCGCTGCGCATGTCCACCGAATATCACAGCGGCGTGGATATCGCCAACGAGGCCGGCACCCCGGTGCACGCCACCGCCGACGGCGTAGTGCGTCACGCCGGCTGGGCGCAGGGCTACGGCATGTGCGTGGTCGTTGACCACGGTTTCGGCTATTCCACTCTTTACGGCCACATGAGCGAGATAGTCTCCAAGGAAGGCCAGCAGGTCAAGCGCGGTCAGCTGGTGGGACGCATGGGCTCCACGGGCACCTCTACCGGCAACCACCTGCATTACGAGGTCTGGACCAGCGGCATACCGCGCGACCCTATGAAGTACCTGAAGGTCGGCGGCAGCGGCAATACCAGCACCTTCGCGGGCCTGTTCGACGGCATTTTCGGCGGCCTGTGAGCCGGGGGGTAAGCGAATGGCAATGTTCAAGAACACCAACATCAGCTTCGAGAGCAAGAACGGCGACACGATAATCGGCGCGGAGGCCTATTTCCAGGGTACGCTCACCGCCAAGGGTTCGCTGCGCGTGGACGGCCGCATAGACGGCTCCATCGTCGACGCCAAGATAGTCACGATCGGCAAGACCGGCAAGGTCAAAGGCGACGTCTCCTGCGAGATCTGCTACCTCTGCGGGGAGGTGCGCGGTAACGTCACCGCGCTCGACCATATCGAGGTGCTCTCCGGCGCCCACATCGAGGGCGACATCCGAGCGCAGCGCGTGATGATAGAGGACGGAGCGTCTTTCAACGGCAACTGCTCGATGGGCAAGCCGGATAAGAACACCCCGCAGCACGAGGGGAAAAACACCAAGTCAGAGGCCAAACAGCAATGATCTCATTCTTCTCCAAGCACAGGCGCGTGATCTTCATCGTTACCGTGGGGATCTTCCTCGTCGGCGTTTTCGTGGGCCTCGGCGCCTACGTCTTCACCGGCGCCTCCAGCTCGGCCGCGGTGGCCGAGGTCGGCGGCAAGGCCATCCCTTACCAGCAGTTCCGCTCGCAGGTCAACCGCGTGACCGCCAACATGAAGGACTCCGGCACCGAGGTCAACGAGATAATATCCAAGGGCATAAAGCAGGAGGTCTTCCGCGAGATGGTCGTCGAGGAGCTGCTTAGTCAGCAGGGAGAGAAGATGGGCATGATCGTGCCCAATTTCGAGGTGGCCGTGGAGGTGCAGAACACTCCGCAGTTCCGCGAGGGCGGCGCCTTCAGCCCGCGCGCCTACTACCAGACCATCTT
>JAKAMO010000302.1 GCA_021812825.1 bacterium
CGGCACGCGCCGCGGCGCGAACATGGGCATCATCCCGTACAACCACCCGGAGATCAAGGACTTCATCACGATAAAGTCCCAGCAGGGCGTGCTGGAGAACTTCAACATCTCGATAGCCCTCGACGAAAAGTTCATGAAGGCCGTGGAGACCAACGCCAGCTACGACCTGGTCAACCCGCGCACGAAGGAGCCGGCAGGCTCGCTGAAGGCCCGCGAGGTCTTCAACACCATGGTCGAGTCAGCCTGGGCCACCGGCGACCCCGGCATAGTCTTCATCGACCGCATCAACGAGACCAACTCCAACCCGACGCCTGCGCTGGGCCAGATAGAGAGCACGAACCCCTGCGGCGAGCAGCCGCTGCTGCCGTGGGAGTCGTGCAACCTGGGCTCGATAAACCTGGCCAACTACGTGGCCGGCGAGGTAGCGCACGCAAAGCTCGACTGGACTCGCCTCGGCGACACCGTCACCAGGGCCGTCCGCTTCCTCGACAACGTCATAGAGATAAACAACTATCCTCTCCCCGAGATCGAGAAGATCGCCAAGGGCAACCGCAAGATCGGCCTGGGCGTGATGGGCTGGGCCGAGACCGCCGTTAAGCTGGGCGTGGCCTACGACAGTCCCGAAGGCCTGAAGAAGGCCGAAGAGGTGATGAAGTTCATCAACGACAAGGCGCTGGAGGCCTCCGAAGATCTGGCCAGGGAGCGCGGCGTCTTCCAGAACTGGAAGGGCTCCATCTACGACACCGAGAGCCGCCATTTCCGCGGCATCTCGGCCAGGCCCCGCAACGCCTCCCGCACGACCATAGCCCCCACCGGCACCATAGCCATAGCGGCGGGCCTGCAGGGCTCGGGCATAGAGCCCTTCTTCGCCATAGCCTACACCCGCTACAACGCCAAGGCGCTGGACGCGATGAAGAACGGCAAGGACCCGGAGGCCAAAGACACCTTCTACGAGGTGAACTCGCTGTTCAAGCAGCTGGCCAGGGAGAACAACTACTTCGGCCTCGACGAGAAGACCCTCTGGAAGAAGATAGAGGCCAACCACAAGGCCGTGCGCGGCATCCCGGAGATCCCGAAGCAAGTCCAGGACCTCTTCCCCACCGCCCACGACGTCACGGTGGAGAACCACATCCGCATCCAGGCGGCCTTCCAGAAGCACGTGGACAATGCGGTCTCCAAGACCATCAACATGCCCAACTCCGCCAAGGAGGAGGACGTGAAGAACTGCTATCTGCTGGCCCACAAGCTGGGCTGCAAGGGCCTGACCGTCTACCGCGACGGCTGCAAGGCCCAGCAGGTGCTCAACATCGGTCCCGCCGCTGCTCAGCAGCAGCCGGCGGCCAAGACCAAGAAGAAGAAGGGCGCCTACCACTCTTTCGGCGTCTCTTCGGAATACTTCCAGCTGAAGACCGGCTACGGCCCGCTGCACGTGCACATCAACTACAACGAGCACGGCCCGTACCAGGTGTTCACCAACATGCCGCCGCTCGGCACCGAGATCAGCGGCCTGACCTCGCTGATGGGCATCCTGCTCTCCAAGTACCTCGAGGAGGGCGGCGACCCGATCAAGGTTATAAAGCACCTGAACTCGGTGAAGGGCGACAGGCCGGTAGGCCTCGGAGAGAACAGGATAAACTCCATAGCGCACGGCCTGGCCGTGGCGCTCAGGAGCCACCTGAAGCGCACCGGCATGATAGCCTCCGACCAGGAGCTCAACGGCCAGGAGAAGCTGGAGTTGTGGGACGCCTCGCACACCCAGTACTGCCCCAAGTGCTACTCCTCCAACGTCAGCTTCGAGTCGGGCTGCTCGGGCCCGACCTGCCACGACTGCGGCTACTCCGAATGCTCCTGAGAAGCCGGCCGGAACGACGAAATGGCCCCGGGAAGCCGGGGCCGTTTTTTTGGCCGCCCCGCTGACGCCCCATATTTGATAAAATTGCCTGAAGAGACGCAGCAAAGGCGGAAAAATGTCCAAATATCTCATCACCAGCGCGCTGCCCTACGCCAACGGGCCCATACACTTCGGCCACATAGCCGGGGCCTACCTCCCGGCGGACATCTTCAACCGGTTCCTGCGCCAGAAGCGCGAGGAAGTCATCTACATCTGCGGCACCGACGAGCACGGCGTGGCCATCACGATAAACGCCGAGAAGGCCGGGGTGCCCTACAAGGAGTACGTGGACGGCCATCACAGGACCATCAAGGCCTTCTTCGACAAGCTGAACATACGCTTCGACCATTTCTCCCGCACCACGATAGCCGAGCATTACCCGTTGTCGCAGGAGTTCTTCACCGAGCTTTACGGCAAGGGGCTGATCAAGCCGGCGGCCGAGCAGCAGTTCTACTGCCCCAAGTGCGACAGGTTCCTCGCCGACCGCTACGTGACGGGCTCCTGCCCCAAGTGCGGCGCGCCCGAAGTGCGCGGCGACGAGTGCACCAAGTGCGGCGAGTGGCTGGAGCCGTCAAAGGTGGTGAACCCCTCCTGCAAGGTCTGCGGCAGCAAGCCGGAGATACGCGAGAGCACGCAGTACTTCCTGGACCTGCCCGCCTTCGAGCCCAGGCTGAAGGCGTGGCTGGAGAGCAAAGCCGACTGGAAGCCCAACGTGAAGAACAAGGCCCTCTCGATGATCAACGAGGGGCTGGTGAAGCGCGCCATCACGCGCGAGCTGACCTGGGGCGTGCCGGTGCCGCTGCCGGAGGCCAAGGGCAAGGTGCT
>JAKAMO010000081.1 GCA_021812825.1 bacterium
CGAGACGATGAAGACGCTGAAGCTGCTGCTCGACGGCAACAACAGGGTGGTGCTGATGGCCCACCTGGGCCGCCCCAAGGGCAAGCCCGAGCCCAAGTACAGCCTGAAGCCCGTGGTAGACCGCCTCGCCGAGCTTTCCGGCGCCAAGGTCCATTTCGCGCCCGACTGCGTGGGCCCCGAGGCCGACAAGGTCGTGGACGCGGCGAAGAAGGGGGAGATAGTCCTCCTCGAGAACCTGCGCTACCACGCCGAGGAAGAGAAGAACGACGACGCTTTCGCGAAGAAGCTGGCCCGGCACGGCGAGTTCTTCGTGCAGGAGGCCTTCGGCGCGCTGCACCGCGCGCACGCCTCCACCGCCGCGATAGCGAAGTTCCTGCCCGGGGCCATAGGCTTCCTGGTGCAGAAGGAGCTGGAGTACCTGGACCACGCGATGGTCAGCCCGGCCAGGCCGTTCCTGGCCATCATCGGCGGCGCCAAGGTCTCCGACAAGATCTCGGTGCTCTACAGCCTGATAGAGAAGGTGGACACGCTGATCATCGGCGGCGGCATGGCCTACACCTTCCTGGCCGCGCAGAACACCAATATCGGCAACTCGCTGCTCGAGGCGGACAAGGTGGAGGAGGCCAAGAACATAATCCTGAAGGCCCACCGCAACAACGTGGAGCTGCTGCTGCCGGCCGACCACCGCATCGTCACCGAGATAAAGCCCGACGCCAAGGTGGAGGTCACCCAGGCTATGGCCGTGCCCGACGGCTGGACAGGCGTGGACATAGGCCCCCGCACCGAGATGCTCTTCGCCGACAAGATAAAGGGCGCGAAGACGATATTCTGGAACGGCCCCGTAGGCATCTTCGAGACGCCGGCCTTCGCCAGCGGCAGCCTCGTCGTCGCCAACGCGATGGCGGCGGCCACGCGCGCCGGCTCCACCACGATACTCGGCGGCGGCGACACGCTCAGCGTGCTGAAGGCCGCCAAGGTCAAGCCAGAGAACATTTCCCACTGCTCTACCGGCGGCGGCGCCAGCCTTGAGTTCGTGGAAGGAAAGCAGCTGCCCGGTCTGGTGGCGCTGTCGCAGAAATAACCCGGAGGAAGAAATGTACACCCTTATAGTCTCACTGCACGTCATACTCGCGTTCGTCATCATAATCTCGATACTGGTCTTCCAGACCAGCAAGGGCTCCGCGCTCAGCATGTTCGGCGGCGGCGGCGACGCGCTGTTCAATGCGGCCAGCGGCACCTCGTTCATCAAGAAGTTCACCGCGATAGCGGCGGCGCTCTTCGCCGTGACGTCCCTGATGCTCACCGTGATGGGCTCCAGCGACCGCTTCCGCTCCGTGGTGCAGGAGTACCCGCTCCAGATGCCCCCGGCCCAGCAGCAGGCCGCCCCGGCCCAGCCCGGCCAGGCCGCTCCCGCGCAGCCCGCGGCAGCTCCGGCCAAGCCTGCGCCGGCCCCCGCGAAGAAGTAAGTCGGAAGGCCCTATACGCGAAAAACCCCGCTCCGGCGGGGTTTTTTATTGGATTTGCGGGGGGGCCTGGCGCGGGTGACGGCGGTTTTGGCTCGGAAGGCCCTCGCGCAGGCCCGAGCTTTCGAAGCGCGAGGGCCGGGTGGAGCAAAGCGACACCGCAGTGCGGGAGCGCGGCCACTGTGGCCGCTTGATAAGCATAGCTCCTGATGCGGCACGGGCATAGCCCAGTGGCCGATAGCGTGCCTGACGAGACGAACCGCCGTCAGGACCCGCGCTTTACTTCATCACCTTGTTCTCGAAGGTGTTGACGATGTCCTGCAGGTTCTCGAAGGTCTTGGCCGACAGCAGCCGCTTGCGCAGCGTGAGGTTGGAGATCAGGCCGGAAAGCTGGGCCAGGATGTTCAGCTGCAGCGTGGGCTCGTTGAACGGCGTCAGGATCAGGAAGATCAGCCTTACCGGCTGGCTGTCCGGGGAGGGGAAATAGATGCCCTGCTTGCTCTTGCCCACGGCCAGCAGCGGCTTGGACAGGGAGGCCAGGCGGGCGTGGGGGAAAGCGGTCTGGTGGCCGAGGGCGGTGGAGAAATTGGTCTCGCGCTTTATTATGGCCTTAAGCGCGTCGGCCTTGTCGAAACCGGGGGCGGACTCGTGGAGGGCGTTCAGCACTTCCTCGATGGCCTCGAAGCGGCCCGCTTCCTTGAGGTCCAGCAGGCAGGCTTCCTTCTGCAGCAGGCGGCTGAGCAGCATCTTCGGCGGCTGCTCGAACTCGTCGCGGATCTCGCCGGTGAGCTCTTCCACGATGTCCTCCATGGTCAGCAGGCCGGTAGTCTCGCCCTTGGCGTTCTTGGCCAGCGCCAGCTGTATGCGCTTCTCCTGGAAATCGCGCAGCGCCCGCTCCACGGAGATATCCTCGGAGACCTCGGACAGCGGGCGCTTGACCGCTTCGAAATCTGGGGCGTCGGAGCCGGGAGCGAGCAGGCAGTTCTGCAGGTCCTTTATGTGCACGTAGCCGACCGTGGCTCCGTCCTTGGCCACCAGCGGATAACGGGAGTAGCGCTTTTCCTTTATCATCGCTACGGCCTTTTTCGGGTCCTCGCCGAGAGTGACGAAGCTGATGGCCCCCCGCGGCGTCATGACCTCTTTCACCTTGGTCTTGCCGAAGTCGAACAGGTGCTCGAACATCATCAGCCTGCCCAGCGAGATCTTGCCGTGCTCCTGGCTCTGGCCCAGGATCATGCGCAGCTCCTCGTCGGAATGCAGGGCCTCGCTCTCGCCGGGCTTCAGCCTGAACAGGCCGAGGAAGAGGTTGGCGCTCCTGTTGATGGCCAGCATCGGCAGGTAGGTGGCCTTGTAGAACAGCTCCAGCGGGATGGCGGCGGCCAGGGAGACCTTCTCCGGCATGGTTATGGCCAGGTATTTGGGGGCCTGCTCGCCTACCACCACGTGCAGGCCGGTTATCGCGGCGAAGGCTATCACGAAGGAGACGGTATGCAGCGCGCCGGGGGGGAGGGGGAGCCCCAGCCAGGCGAAAGCGGGCTCGAGCAGGGCGGCCATCGCGGGCTCGCCGACCCAGCCCAGGCCGAGGCTGGCCATGGTTATGCCGAGTTGTATCGAGGAAAGGTAGGATTCTATCTGCTGCACCTGCCGCTTGGCCAGCTTGGCGGTCTTGAGGCCCTTGGCCGAGAGCTCCTCCAGCCTGGTGAAGCGGACCTTCACGAGGGCGAATTCGGCGAGGACGAAGGCGGCGTTGAGGGCTATCAGGACGGCGGCGATGGTGAGTTCCAGGATGTATATCACGCGTATATTCTACAAATAAAGGCGCGAATTTGGTAAAATATAGACCGCTCTTTTAACCGCAATGATTTCCGGGCTTACGGCGGGGAACTCCGCACCGGAACATGGATTTACGCGCGGGTGGTGGAACTGGTAGACACGCACGTTTGAGGGGCGTGTGCCTAACGGCTTGGGGGTTCGAGTCCCCCCCCGCGCAGATTTAAAAACCGCAAAGGCGGGGGGAAACCCTCGCCTTTTTGCTTTCGGGGTGCGTACCAGGGGGCGGGACGCAAAACGCGCTCGGCCACACCGTGGCCTCGCGCATCATTCGGTTTCGGCGCTATGCAAGCCTCAACCTCACGAAGGTTTTGCTTACCCGCCACCCCGGCACGCACGAGAAGGAAAATTTCCGGCTTTTTTTATATCATTACATTATGCTTTTGCGATATTTTAAACCTGCGCTCCTCAAGAAGATAGCGGCGAAGGCCGGCACGCCGGCCTATCTCTATTCCAAGCCCCTTTTCCTCAAGCAGATAAGGACCTATAAGAAGGCCTTCCGCGGCCTGGACCCGCTTTTCTGCTACGCGATGAAGGCGAACTCGAGCCGGGCGCTCTGCTCGCTGGCGGCTTCCGAAGGGTGGGGGGCTGACGTGGTCAGCGGGGGGGAGCTCTACCGCGCGCTGAAGGCGGGTTTCAAACCGGGGAAGATCATCTTCTCGGGGGTGGGGAAGACCCCTGCCGAGCTGGAATACGCGCTGAAGACCGGCATCCTTTTCATAAACGCGGAATCGATGGAGGAGGTGCTGGAGCTGGAATGCGCGGCCGCCAGGCTCGGGGTCAGGGCGCCGCTCTCGCTGCGGATAAACCCGGACGTCGACCCCCATACGCACAAGTTCATAGCCACCGGCCTGCTCGGCACCAAGTTCGGGGTTTCTTTCGACGAGGCCCGCTCCATCTACCGCTACGCGGCGGCCTCCCGGCACCTGCGCCCGGCGGGAGCGCAGTTCCACATAGGCTCGCAGGTGCATTCGCCGCGCCCCTACGCGCTGGCGTCGCGCAGGCTGGCCGCGTTCATCGCGGCGCTCGCTTCCGAAGGGATAGTGTTGCGCTACGCCGACGTGGGCGGCGGCTGGGGCGTGAAGGAAGGAGGGGAGATGGCCGACCCTGCCGCGCTGGCCAGGGCCGTCGGGCCCGCTTTCCGCGGATGCGGCCTGAAGCTGCTGCTGGAGCCCGGCCGTTCCGTGGCGGCCCCCGCCGGGGTGCTCCTTTCTTCCGTGATCTACCGCAAGCGCGGCGGCGGGAAGAATTTCATCATCGCGGACGCCGCGATGAACGACCTGGTCCGTCCCGCCCTGTACGGAGCCCGCCACCCGGCGGAGCTCGTCGGTCCCGGGCGCGGCCCGGCCAGGCGCTGGGACATAGTCGGGCCCGTCTGCGAGAGCGGGGATTTCCTGGCCGAGGGCATCACGCTTAAGGAGCCCGCCTCCGGCCAGCTGATAGTCTTCTACTCCGCCGGAGCCTACGGCTTCTCTATGAGCTCCCAGTATAATTCCAGGCCACGGGCGCCGGAGGTGCTGATAACCGGGGCTTCTTCATGGCGCCTGGTCCGGCGTCGGGAGACCTATAAGGACCTGGTAGCTTCGGAGCTTTAATTACGGCCGTCGTAAAGCAGGAGCGCCCCGGAAGGGGCGCTCCTGCTTTGGGTACGGGGCTATGTCTCAGTTCCGTCCGAGGAACAGCAGCAGCTGCCTCAGGCTCTCCGACTGCGCCGGCGGCAGCGCGCCGGGCGGCGGCAGGGCCGGGGCGGAGGGTTGGGGTTGCGGGGGAAAGATCTGCGCCGCCAGCGAGGATTTCTGGGCGTACAGCCCGTCGCCGGGGCAGTCCGTATCGCCCAGGTCCCGGTGGGCGTAGAAGCTGCTTATGCCGACCGAGTAGGCGTCACGGATATAGGCTCCCAGCTCCACGAAGGAGCGCCGGGTCTCCGGAGTGAAAACGTCGTCGGCGGGGGGATGGTAGTTCCCCATTATCGAGATGCCGATGTTGCCGGGGTTGTGATGCAGCACGTGGGCGCCCTGCACGCCTATCGGTCTGCCCTCGAAGATGCGGCCTTCTGGATCGATAAGGAAGTGGTAGCCGATGTCGTTCCAGCCCTTGGCGTGCTGGTGGTAATCCTGCGTGAACTGCATCTCGGTGACGGAATCCTGGTAGCTGCGCGGGTAGTGGCCCTGCGTGTGGTGCAGCGTGAAGAAGAACTGGCTGACCGGAGTGTAAGGCTCCTTGGGAGGCGCGGCTCCCCACTGGGCGCGGCGGATGAGGGAGAACGGCGCGGTGGAGGGGACGAAGAGCGACGGGTCGGGAACGTAGGGGGCTGTGGAAGCCGGTACGGCCGTCTCGCGCAGGTCGCCCGACAGCAACAGCTCGGTGCCGTAGACGATAACGGAGGCCGGGCCTTTGAGGCCGAGGTCGGTGACGCTGACGCGCAGCCGGCGGGCGGACCTGGCCGGCGCGCGGTAGCGGGCCCAGAACCGGCCGTTCGGGAAGCGGCGGAACCCGTCCCGCTCATAGCGCACGGCGCCGGAGAAGAAGCCGTCGCCCTTTCCCTCCACTTCCAGGCTGATGGCGCCGTCGGGCATCAGGCCCTGCAGCAGGATGGTGTCGTACTCCTTGCCGGGATCGTCGCTGTAGCCGGTCCTGAAGCAGGTCCTGCCCTGGGACGAGGGAGAGAACTGCAGCTGGATGGGATAGCCGAGCCCTGGAAAGGAAAGGTCCTTTTCCTCTCCGGCCGCGAAGAGGGTGCCGGGCGTCATCAGGAGGCAAAGCAGGAGCTTGAGCATGGCGTCCTATTAATTATACTAGAGAAAACGGGGAAGGGGAGGGCCGAAGGGCCCTGTCCCTGGTGGGACCTTAGGGCAGTTTTTCGGGGGCGCTGCGCATATAGCGCAGCGCCGAGGCAAGAACGGTGCGGAAATCCATCAGAGCGGTGCGCAGTCCTTCCACGCCGTCCAGGAAGCCGAGCTTCAGGATGTAAGAGCTGATGAAGCGCGAGAACGGACGCAGGACGATGAAAAGGCGGCTGCGGCCCTTCAGCGCGTAGGAGCGTGTGAGGATCTCCGCATAGAACTCTCGCTTGGTCTCCATGTCCCGGGGAGTGTTATAGGGGTAGTGCAGCAGCGGCTCGTTCAGCCTGGCCACCGGGCCGTCCACCTGCAGGCGTTCGTGCACCGGCAGCGGCAGGAAGCGCGCCCGGCCGCGGGCGAAGAGGCGCAGCTGGGTGTCGGGGTATTTTCCGCCGTGGCGCAGCCAGCGGCCGAAGTAGAAGTTCTTCCTCGGCATCTCGGCGGCCGCGGCGCTGCCGGGCGAGGCGATGAAGAGCTCTATCTCCTCCCGCAGGTCCTTCGATATCTCCTCGTCCGCGTCGAGGATCAGGATCCAGTCGCAGGAGGCCTGGTCGGCGGCGAACTGCTTGTTGACATAGACGGCCTGGCTGTTGGGCCGCGAAAAGTACTTGACTCCGTGGCCGCGGGCGGCCATGGCCGTGCCGTCGGTGGAGGAGCAGTCCACGAAGATGACCTCGTCCGCCCAGGAGGCGCTGGAAAGGGAGCGGGAGAGGTTCCTCTCCTCGTTGTGCGCTATCATCGCTATGGACAGGGTGGGCATGGGCCTAGACCTCCGCCCAGCCGGCCCTGCGCGCGGAGCCTGCGGCGGCGTCCTCGAAGATCTTGAGCGTGGCGGAGGCGAAAGCCGCAGGAGAGAAATCGGCGGCGGCGCGGGCTCGGTTCCTTTCGCCTTCCGCGGCTATCTTTTCCGGGGCCGAAAGCAGCTCTCCGATCTTCGCGGCCAGCGCGGCCGGGTCCCCGGGGGGGACGAGCCAGCCCGGGCCGGCGTATTCGGGGAGGCTTCCCGCCGTGGTGGAGACGAGAGGCCGCCCCGCGGCGAGCCATTCCAGGGCCGCCCGGGAGACCGCCTCGCTGCCTAGCGAGGCTATCACGCCGACGTCGCAGGAGCCGATGAAGTTGAAAGGGCCGTCGACGCGGCCGTGGAAGACAACGCTGTCCGCTATCTCCAGCTCCTCCGCCAGCCTCAGCAGGTCGGCGTACTTGATATTGGCCTCGTAGCCCGCCACGTGGAACTCCGCCTTGGCGCCGGAGGCCAGCAGGATGGCCGCGGCTCTCAGGAATACTTCATGCCCCTTTACCGGGTCCAGCCTGCCGAGCATGCCTATCTTCAGCGGCTTGCCTGCGGCGGGGGGCGGCACGTCAGGCAGGGCGATGCCCTGCCGTATAGTGGCGACCTTCGCGGAGGGCAGCCCGGCCTCCGCGTAAAGACCCGCGATATAGCCGGAGGCGGCTATGACGCCGTCCACCGCCGAGAAAGTGAAGCCGGCCGAGGGCTTCCTGGCGTCGGCCTTCACCCTGATCAGCGGCAGGCCCAGCAGGCAGGAAAGGGTCTGCGTGGAGCCGGTATGGGCGCAGACCACGTCGGCGGAGCAGGCCTTGGCGGCGGCGCGCAGCTTCAGCGCGGCGAGCGGCAGGCCGAGGCGGCTCTTCCTGCCGGGGATCACGTACGACCTGAAACCCTCCCTGGCCGCGAAGGCTGCGGCCGCGCTCCCTGCGGGACAGGCGAAAAAGACCTCGTGCCCCGCGCCGCGCAGCGCCAGGGCCTGGTCGAAGGCGTAGGAGGCCAGCCCGCTATTCCACGGGATGTCTATTACGCTTAAAATTCTCAATGGCCGTTTCATAACATTTGAGCGTCAGCGCCGCCATGCGCGGCGACGAAAAATCCTCTCTCCGGCGGTGGGCCTCGGCCGCCAGCGCGGAGCGCAGGGCCGGGTCGCCGATCACGCGCAGCAGCGCGGCGGCCAGCGCGGCCGGGTCGCGCGGCGACACGGTGAGGCCGTTGGCCCCGTCCTCTATCACGTCGGTGATGCCGCCGGCCGTGGTGGCGACTATCGGCAGCGAGGCGTTCATGGCCTCCACCAGCACGCTGCCCATGCCTTCCTCGGCGGAGGACAGCACGAAGGCGTCCAGCGCGGCCAGTACCTTATAGGGGTCCTGCCTGTAGCCTATCAGCAGAAAGCGGTCCTGTATGCGGAGCAGCCGGGCGAGGTGGGCGGTGCGCTCGGCCAGCGGGCCCTCGCCGGCGACCAGGAAGTAGGCTCCCGGGGACCGCTTCAGCACCTCGGCCGCGGCCCGGACCATGTTCTCCGGATCCTTGTGCGGGACCAGCGCTATCAGCGAGCCGGCCCAGAAGGCGTCCTTAGGTATCGAAAGCTCGGCGGCAAGCTCGGCGCGGGCGGCGGAGCGGTAGGCCTCGAACTCGCCCGGGCCCCACGGCGTGTCGTCCAGGTCTATCGTGCTGTTGACGACAGCGATCTTCTCTTCCGGCACTCCGGCCTTCAGCAGGATGTCCCGCACGGCCCCGGAGATGGCGATGACCCCGTGCGCGCGCGAATATTTAAGACGCGCGGTCATCGAGCCGGGGATGAAATCCACGCGGCGGTGGGCCAGGCGCACGCAGTCGGTGCCGACCGAGGCCAGCCAGGCCATCGCGGCGGCGTGGGAGGTGTGCGCGTGCAGCACCGGGGGGGCGTCTCCGGGCGGGAGCGCCTTTATCGCGCGCCGCAGCAGCAGCGCCGAGACAGGGTCCCATTCGAAATAGTACGGCAGCGTCAGGACCTTGAGCCCTTTGCGCAGGGAGGCGGCGTGCAGGGGGGAGCCGTCGCGGCAGACCACGATGTTCTCATGGCCGAGCTCCTGCAGCTCCTTGGCCAGGTAGAGCAGCTGGCGCTGGCCGCCGCGCAGTTCCCTGCCGTCGTCGAGGTGCAGCACGGTGAGGCGTTTGTGCATAGCGTCGGGATATATTCTAACAAATGACGGGGCGCGGTAGGGCGGGGGTCAGGGCCCGGGAAGCCTGCCGGCCGCCGCCAGTATCTGTGCGGCCCCAAGTTCGGCGGGAGCCTTGGAGAATACGGCCAGTTCCAGCGGGCCGGAGCCGCGGGGCCCTATTACAGGTATCTTGAGGTCCTGGATTATGCCTACCGACGGCGTGCCCAGCGCGGCCGCCATGTGCAGCGGGCCCGAGTCGTGCCCGATGAAGAGGGACGCGGCGGAAATTATCGAGGCCAGCCCGCTGAGGTCCGGCGCGATGTCGCAGGAGAAGACGGCTTCCGCGCCGGGAGGAAAAGAAGCCTTCTCCTCCGGAGAGGCTATAACGGTCACCTCGAAGCCGCGTGCGCGGAGACCGGAGATCGTCTCGAGCCAGGCAGCGGGCGGAAGATTGCGCGCGGCGTTGCCGGAGAAAGGGTGCACGGCGGCGCGCAGGCCGGGAGAGACGACGGCCGGCCTTTTCAGCGAGCAGCGCAGCTCGCCCGGGTCCGTGCCGGTGATCTCCGTCACTGCCGCGCGGTAGGAGTCCAGTATGTGCTCGCCTGCGGCCTGGCGCGGCAGGACACGGGTGCGGAAGGCGCCGCCGGCGGCCCAGCGCTCGGGGATGCCGGCGAAGGCGCACGAGAGGTTCTTTCGCCAGTTGGCGCGCAATATGACGGCCGAATCGAAGCCGGCGGCCCTTATGCCTCCGAGCGCGCTCAGGAAAAGGCGCAGGCTCCCTTTGGCGCGGCACGGGGCACTGTCCCAGAAAGGGTCGCAGTTGAAGATCTCTGGGGAACCGTCGATGAGGGGCGCCAGGCCGGACGAATAGTCCTTGGTCCACAGCGAGATCTCTGCCCCGGTGATCCTGCGCAGGGCGAGGTACACCGGCACGGCGAGGACCGTGTCCCCCAGGTTGTCCAGGGCTGCCAGCAGTAGTTTCATGCAAATTTATCCGTGGTTCTTTGAGTCGGGGTTGCGGGAAAGCGCTATGCGCTTTATCCGTGACAGACATCATTATGTCTCGCTTCACGCCCGCCAAATTTAAAAGCCCCTTTGAGGGGGGCTTTTAAATTTGGTGGACGTGAGGGGGATCTGTCACGACTCCTCCGCTCGCCGTCGCCTGAACACTGAATTCTGTCGCGGGCTTTGCCCGCTCCACCCGCTGCGGGTCGCGACCCCGGCTCGCCGCTGCGGACTGCTGTCCTCGCGGCTCCGCCTTTCGATCCCCCGCGCGAGCCATTATTATGGCTAGCTCATCCGGAAAACCAAAAGGCCTCTTGCGAGGCCTTTAAATCTGGTGGACGTGAGGGGGATCGAACCCCTGACCTCCTGCATGCCATGCAGGCGCTCTCCCAGCTGAGCTACACGCCCGAATTGCCTACCTCAACGGTGCGGCGTTTGAAGGAACCACGTATATCATATAAAAAAAACGGCTTTTGTACAAACGGGCGCGCCGGCCGCGGCCTTGACGCAGGTCTTTTGAGGGGCGTGCGGCAATTTTTGTAGAATTACTTTAATCAGCAGAGAACGGAGCCCGCATTATAATGAAAATTAAATCCTTCAACGTAATCCCCAACCTGCCGGACAGCCTTAAGGCGCTCGATGAGCTTTCCACCAACATGTGGTTCACGTGGAACTGGGACGCCATCATGATGTTCGTCAGCATAGACGACGCCCTCTGGCACCGCTCTCACCGCAACCCTAAATGGATACTAGGAACCCTGATGCCGGAGAAGCTGGAGGCGCTGGGCAGGGACGGGGACTTCATCTCGCGCCTGGCCGGGATCAAGAGGAAGTTCGATGATTACATGGCTGACAAGGCCACCTGGTACGCCAAGCACGCCCAGGAGCAGGACAAGGACATGCTCGTCGCCTATTTCTCGATGGAGTACGGCATTGGCGAGGGACTCCCGATCTATTCCGGCGGCCTCGGCATGCTCTCGGGCGATCACCTCAAGTCCGCTTCCGATCTGGGGATGCCGCTGGTGGGCGTAGGCCTGCTCTACCGCAAGGGTTACGTGCAGCAGGTGCTCAACCGCGACAACTGGCAGGTGGAGCGCTATCCCGAGAACGACTGGTACAACATGCCGGTGCAGGTGGTGAAGGACGCCTCCGGCAACCCGCTGCGCGTCGAAGTGGACCTCGCCGGAGAGAAGGTGGAGGTGGGCATCTGGAAGGTCCCGGTGGGGCGCACTTCGCTGTTCCTGCTGGACACCAACCTGCCGGAGAACTCGCCTGCCGCCCGCGCCATAACCGAGCAGCTCTACGGCGGAGACCGCGAGAACCGCATCCGCCAGGAGATCGTGCTCGGCATCGGCGGCCGCCGGGCGCTGGCCGCGATGGGCCTGGAGCCCACGGTCTATCACGTCAACGAGGGCCACAGCGCTTTCCTGCTGTTCGAGCGCATCCGCCACATGATGAAGACCCGCGGGCTCTCCTACGCGGAGGCGCGCGAGATAGTCTGGGCCTCCTCGGCCTTTACGACCCACACGCCGGTGATGGCCGGCAACGAGTACTTCGACTTCGAGCTGGTGCGCAAGTACTTCGAGCACTACGTCAAGGACCTGGGGCTCTCGTTCCCTGAGTTCCTCGAGATCGGCAAGGAGGAGCACACCTCGATGGGCTTCTGCATGACCGTGGTGGCCATGCGCCTCTGCGCCTTCCTCAACGGCGTCAGCCTGCTGCACCGCGACGTGTCGCGCGACATGTGGTACAAGCTGTGGCCCGAGCTGCCGCGCTACGAGATCCCGATAGAGGGGATAACTAACGGCGTGCATACCTGCTCC
>JAKAMO010000082.1:0-3634 GCA_021812825.1 bacterium
CGTCTGGAAGACCGGAGAGGAGATGAAGCTCAGGCTGGAGATGCTCAGCTAGCCGGGGACCGCAAGCTATGCCGAAATACAGCCAGGTATTCCTGGTGGACAAGGGGATCTGCGGGCGCATAGCGTCCTCGCTCGACGCGTTCTCCTTCGACGCTCTCGTGGAGATAGGCCCGGGCGGCGGCGCCCTCACCGAGTTCCTTTTCCCGAAGTACGGCTCCCGCATGAAGGCCGTCGAGATAGATCCCTCCCTGGTCCCAGCCCTCAGGTCCCGCTTTCAGGGCCTCGAGGTGGTGAACAGGGATTTCCTGGAGACGGACCCCGCCGAGCTGGCCGGCCCCGGCACCGCGGCCTTCATCGGCAACCTGCCTTACGAATGCTCCACCGCCATACTCGACAAGGTCCTCGCCTTCGGCAGGCTTGCGGCGGCCTCTTTCATGTTCCAGAAGGAGGTGGCCCGCCGCGCCACGGCCAGGCCTGGCGACGCGGACTACGGCGTGCTGGCCCTGTTCACCGCGGCCAGGGCGTCGGCCGAACTGCTGCTCGACGTCAAGGCGGGCAGCTTCCGGCCGGTGCCCGCCGTGGACTCCTCCGTCCTGCTGTTCCGGCCCCGGCCTTTCTTCGATTCTCCGGAGCGCGAGGCCGCGTTCCGCGCGCTGGTCAAGAAGGCCTTCGCCCACCGCCGGAAGACGCTGGTCAATTCACTGGCTCTTTGCGGGGCGGACAAGACGGCGGCCGCCGCCGCGCTGGAGCGCCTGGGGCTGAAGCCTACCGCCAGGGCGCAGGAGCTGTCCCTCGAGCAGTTCTCGGCTCTGGCGGCCCAGCCGGGGGTGGCATGAAGAAGGTTGTGGTGCTGCCGGCCTATAACGCCTCCCGCACGCTGGAGGCCACGGTCGCTTCCCTGCCGCGCGGGGCTTTCGACGAGATACTGCTGGTGGACGACTTCTCCTCCGACGGCACCTATGAGCTGGCCCTGCGGCTGGGCCTCAAGGCCAGGCGCCATACGTCCAACCGCGGCTACGGCGCCAACCAGAAGACCTGCTACTCCTGGGCGCGGGAGCTCGGCGCCGGGGTAGTGGTGATGCTGCACCCGGACTACCAGTACGATCCCCGCGTTATCCCGTTCATGACCGGCATAATCGAGGCCGGCATCTGCGACGTCGTCCTGGGCAACCGCATCCGGACCAGGGCCGAAGCCCTTTCCGGCGGCATGCCGGTATACAAGTACCTCGCCAACCGGTTCCTGACCGTGCTGGAGAACCTGGCCGCGGGTCAGAACCTCGGGGAGTGGCACAGCGGCCTGCGGGCCTATTCCGGGGCCGCCCTGTCCGGCATCCCCTGGGACCGCAACTCGGACGGATTCGCTTTCGATTCCCAACTGCTGTTCCAGGCCGCCTTCAGAGGGCTGCGCATAGGCGACGTCCCGGTGCCTGCCCGGTATTTCCCGGAGGCCTCCTCCATAGGTTTCGCCGGCGGGGTCGGTTACGGCCTCGAGACCCTGCTCGCGGCCGGCGAATTCCTGCTGAACAAGGCGGGGCTCTCCACCTTCCGCTACCGCTGATAAATACAAAGTAGTATAATTACTCTTCTGGACCGGCCTAGGCCGGGATCTTCGGCCGTGCCTGCAAGGCGCGGCGCAACGGGGCTACCATGAACATACACTCCAAACGGATCAAGGACCTGCAGGGACTGCTGAAGAGGGAGAAGCTGGACGCGCTGGTCGTGACGCGCAACCTCGACATAGGCTTCCTTACCGGTTATCACATGGACGATTACCTGCTGCTGGTCTCGCGGACCGCGGCATGGGCCGTGGCCCCCAGGATGTTCGTAGAGGATATCAAGGCGCGGGCGCCTTTCGTGGAGCCCGTGGTGCCGGAAGACGGCTTCGAGCAGGCCGTGCTCGACCTCTGCAAAAAATACAAGCTGCGCAGGACCGCCTTCGATCCGGAGTTCGAGACCTACAACCGCGGCACACTGTGGCGCAAGAACGGCTTTTCCGAGAAGGGCGGGCTGCTGGGCTCGCTGCGCGCGATAAAGGAGGGAGAAGAGGTCTCGGACCTGCGCAAGTCCTGCCGCATAGCGGCGAAGGCCTTCGGCATCGTCAAGCCCCGCATCAGGACCGGCCGCACCGAGCTCTCCGTCTACCGCGAGCTCGAGGACGTCATGCAGTCGATGGGCGCCAAGGGGCCTTCTTTCAACCTGATAGTCGGTTTCGGGCCTCATTCCGCCCTGCCGCACCATATCACTTCAGAGCGCAGGCTGAAGAACAACGAGGCCGTGCTGCTGGACTACGGCTGCGTCTACAATCACTACTGCTCCGACATAACCCGCACCTACTTCCACGGCAAGCCCACGGCGGAGTTCCGCAAGGTCTATTCCATCGTGGAGGCCTCCCAGAAGGCCGGCCTGGCCAAGGTGAGGTCCGGAGTCAACTCCATGATGGTGGACAAGGCCTGCCGCGACGTCATCTCCGACGCCGGCTACGGGCAGTACTTCATCCACGGCACCGGCCACGGCATAGGCCTGGAGATACACGAGTTCCCCAGGCTCAACACCAGGGTCAGCGCGTCCCTGCGCGCCGGCATGGCCGTGACGGTGGAGCCGGGCATCTACCTGCCCGGCAAGTTCGGCGTGCGGATAGAGGATTCTGTGCTCGTGACCGGCAACGGCTGCGAGATTCTCACGAAGCGGTGATACGGAGGAAATCAGCATGACATTACTGGTAATAGTACTTCTGGTCCTGGGCGCGTGGCTGGTCATGACGTTCAACGGCCTGGTCAAGCTGCGCAACCAGGTGGCCAACGCTTTCCGCCAGATCGACGTGCAGCTCAAGCGGCGCCACGACCTGATCCCGAACCTCGTGGAATCCGTGAAGGGCGAGATGAAGTTCGAGAAGGAGACCCTCGAGCGCGTCGTCCAGGCCCGCGCGGCCGCCGTCTCGGCCGGCCAGGGCGGCAACATGAACGAGATCCTGGCCAAGGAAGGCCAGCTGACCCAGGCGCTGGGCAGGCTGTTCGCGCTGTCCGAGAACTATCCCAACCTCAAATCCAACGACAACGTGAAGCAGCTGATGGAGGAACTCACGCACACCGAGAACCAGATCGGCTTCTCCCGCCAGTTCTACAACGACGTCGTGACGAAGTTCAACACCGCGCAGCAGGTGTTCCCGACCAACCTGTTCGCGTCGGTGCTCGGCTTCTCCCCGTCGACCCTGTGGGAACTGCCCTCCGATTCCCCGGAGCGCGAGAACCCCAAGGTCAATCTGAGCATCTGAGCCGCTAGGCGGCGATCCGCGGCCTCTTCCGCCTCCGGAGGGGGGAGAGGCCGTCCGTCCGGAGCATGAACATCCTCGAACAGCAGGACTCCAACAGGAGAATGACAGCCCTCATCATGGGCGGTTTCATCGCTTTTTTCCTGTTCCTGGGCCTGGGGTTCGACTATTTCTACCTCAACTTCCGCCCGGCCGCGGATTCCGACGTAGTTATGAACTCGGAGGGTTTCTACGAGGCGAAGCGCCCGGCGGGGGCGTCCTCCATCCCCTTCGGCACCATCATCGCGCTGCTGTTCGGCGCGGGGATGACCGTCAACAGCTATTTCAACGGCCCCCGCATGGTGCTCCGCTCCACCATGGCCCGTC
>JAKAMO010000082.1:3644-11849 GCA_021812825.1 bacterium
GACAAGGAGCGGCAGTTCATGAACGTGGTCTCTGAGATGGCCACGGCCGCCGGCCTGCCGGCGCCGACCGCCTACGTTATCCCCGACCCGGACCTGAACGCCTTCGCCACCGGCACCAGCCCGGAGAACTCGGTGATCGCAGTTACCGAGGGGCTGCTCGGCTCCCTCAACCGCGAGGAGCTGCAGGGGGTCGTGGGGCATGAGATGTCCCATATACGCAACTTCGACATCCGCCTGATGACGGTGTGCGCCGCGCTGATGGGCGCGGTCGCCCTGCTTTCCGACTTCGCCGGCCGCAGCATGCGCTTCGGCGGGCGCGGCTCGTCGTCCCGCGGCTCCTCCGACAGGCGCGGCGGCGGCGCCGCCGTCCTGCTCCTCTTCGTGCTGTGGGTGGTGCTGGTCGTCCTTGCGCCCATCATCTCCCGCATGCTGGCCATGGCCATCTCCCGCCAGCGTGAATACCTGGCCGACGCCGGCAGCGCCGAGCTGACCCGCAACCCGAAGGCCCTTATCTCCGCGCTGGAGAAGATCCGCGCCGCGGTCATGCCCACCCACGCCATCAACAACGGCGTGGCGCATATGTGCATCACCGATCCGCGCGGCAGCCTGATAGAGGAGAGGATGGGACTGACGGCGGACCTGCTGGCCACGCATCCGCCCATGGAGAAGCGTATACTCGCGCTGAAGGTGATGGACTACCAGTTCGCCCATCCGCAGGCCTAGAGGATATCCAAACAAACAACAGGAGACGTAATATGATACTCGCAACGCAGTTCAAAGAAGGGACGATGTTCATCAACGAGAACAATCAGATGGTGGAGGTCCTTACCATCCAGCATCACCGCAAGTCGCAGGCCCGCGCCGTGGTGCGCGTGAAGCTGCGCGGCGTGGAGACCGGCACCATCATCGAGACCACCTACCGCCCGGAGGACAAGTTCAAGGACGTGATGGTGGAGAAGCGCCCGAAGACCTACGTCTACTCCGACGGCGACATGGCCTATTTCATGGACGACGCCACCTACGAGCAGGTGGGCCTGCCCAAGGACAAGATCAAGGACAAGCTTCCTTACATGACGGAGAACATGGCCGTCGAAGGCGTCTACCTGAACGACGCGTTCTTCACCATACAGCTGCCCGCCAACCTGGTGATGACCGTCACCGAGACCGTCCCGGGCGTGCGCGGCGATACCGTCAGCAACGTGATGAAGGACGCCAAGGTCAATACCGGCATCACGGTGAAGGTCCCGATGTTCATCAACGAGGGCGACCAGATCCGCGTGGACACCCGCACCGGCACGTACGTGGAGCGCGTCTCCAAGTAATATGATCAAGGCCGTCATCCTCGACATCGACAATACGCTGATGGACTTCATGCGCATGAAGCGCGCCGCCGTCGACGCGGCCGTGGACGCCATGATCGACGCCGGCCTGCCGATGCCCAAGGACCAGCTGCGCGACAAGATCTTCGAGATCTACTGGAAGGAAGGCATCGAGGACCAGAACATCTTCGACAAGGTGCTGATGAAGGAGTTCGGCAAGGTGGACCCCAAGATCCTCGCCGCCGGCATCATCGGCTACAAGCGGGCCAAGGAGGGGTACTTCACCCTCTACCCGCACGTCAAGATGGCGCTGACCGACCTGCTGAAGATGGGCGTGCGCATGGGGGTCGTCTCGGACGCCCCGCGCCTCTCCGTCTGGCTGCGCATCGTCGGGCTCGGGCTGCACCACTACTTCGAGCACGTAGTCACGTTCGACGATACCGGCGAGAAGAAGCCGTCCCCCAAGCCGTTCAAGAAGATCCTGTCGCTTATGCAGACGGAGCCGCGCGAGGCGATCATGGTCGGCGACTGGGCCGAGCGGGACATCAAAGGCGCCAAGGCGCTGGGGATGCGCACGGCCTGGGCCAAGTACGGCAACGAGTTCGACACGCCGGTGTCCGGCGCGGACTACGAGCTCGACGATATCTACGACCTCGTGGGGATAATCAGGAGGGAGAATGAAAAGGCTGATTAGTTCCGCGCTGCTGCTGCTGGCGGCGCAGTCTTTCGCGCTGGAGGTCACCGCCGTCTCGCCGGCCAAGGTTAAGGACGCCCCCTCGGCCGACTTCACCCTCGGCCAGGTGGCCGTAAGCTCCGTCGCCTGGACGGACGATGCCGTGGTTATGCCGTTCACCGAGAACAAGGGGCGCAAGTACACGGACATAAAGCTGCTGACCCGCGGCATCTACTCCAAGCTGGAGGCCTGTTTCAAGAACGGCTTCACGGCCCCGGCCAAGGCGCCGGCGGCCCCGAAGGTGGAGGTGTCCTCGCTCAAGCCGCTGCGCTCCAAGGCACGTGTGGCCAACGCCGAGGTGACTTTTGACGGCGAGCTGCTAGTGGTCGCCGGGGTGATGGCCTCGAAGAAGGAGGAGGGCTCCTACTGGGTGGCCTTCCCGCCGCAGCTGTCCTTCGCCTCGCCGGCCTTCAAGAGCGCGGTGGAATCCGCCGTGATAGCCGCCTGGGCCAAGAAAGGGAAGAAATGAGCCCTACCGGCCCGGCGGCAAGATGTCTCCTGGCGGCGCTCCTGCTGCTGCCGGCCGCCGGCGCTTCCGCCCTTAAAGTCGAGCGCCTCGCTGTCTTTTCCTCCGCTTCCGGCGGTACCGAGCAGCAGCTGGTGGCTTCCGGCAGCGCGATAGTCCGCTTCAAGGCGGGGGTCTCCACCCGGGCCGCGGCGGACGCGCTGTCAGCCGCGGGCTTCTCGCTGGTGCGGGATTTCGGCCTCTTCAACTGGTCCTCGGTGGCGCTTCCCGACGGCATGCGCGTCTCCTCCGCGCTTACCCTGCTGCGCGCGATGCCGCAGGTGGAATACGCGGAGCCCAACCGGGTCTACAGGACCAGCCGCACCTCCAACGACCCTTTCCTGGCCCGCCAGTACGCGCTCGCGCAGGTGCAGGTCTTCGGGGCCTGGGAATACGAGACCGGCTCCTCCAGCCGCGTTACGGTGGCTCTGCTCGACACCGGCATCGACGGCTCTCATCCTGAGCTTTCCGGCAAGCTGGCCGGCACCAGCCGCAAGTTCGACCCGGTGACCGGTGTCGCCTCGGACAACCAGCCGCCTACGCCTGCCTGCAATCACGCCACGAGGGCTTCCGGCGTGGCCGCCGCCGCTTCCGACAACGGCCGGGGGGTCGCCGGCATGTCCTGGGGCGCCGGGCTTCTCTCGCTCAAGGTCTTCTCCGATTCCGACTGCGGTTCCGACTGTTCCGACGCCGCCGGCTACGGCTCCTGTAGCACCAGCGAGATCTCGATAGCCTCCGCGATAAACGACGCCATCTCCCTGCACGACACGCCGGCCATCGGCAAGCTGATAATAAACATGAGCCTCGGCAGCTCTGGCAGCTGCTCCGCCCCGCTGCAGTCCGCCGTTAACTCGGCGGTCTCCGCCGGATTGCTGCTGATAGCCGCGGCCGGCAACGCGTCCGCGCCGTACATCGACTCCCCTGCGAACTGCTCCGGGGTCTACGCCGTAGGCGCCACCGACATGAGCGACCATCTGGCCTCCTTCTCCAACAGCGACTCTACGATGACCTACAAGGGCCTGACCGCCCCCGGGGTGGACGTCTATACTACCGATATCTCCAACGGTTACGCCTCCGCCACCGGCACGTCCTTCTCCTCGCCGTTGGTAGCCGGCCTGGCCGCGCTGCTCTGGTCCGCCAGGCCTTCCGACTCCGCGCCGCGGATCTTCGACCTGATGAAGAATTCAGCGGACGACCTGGGCCCGGCCGGCCCGGACAGGGACTTCGGCTGGGGACGCGTTAACGCCCTCAAGGCCATGCGCCTGGCGACGACCGGGTCCAAGGATTTCGCCGGAACAGGGAAGGCCGTCGCCTATCCCAACCCGTTCCGGCCCAAGGCCGCCCGGCTGGTGACGTTCTCGGTCCCTGACCGCATACTGGCGCCGGGCGCCGAGGTCAGCGTCTATACTTCCGAGGGAGAGCTGGTTAAGAAGCTGGACGGCCTGTCCTGGGACGGAAAGAACGCTGCGGGAGCGGACGTGGCCAGCGGGGTCTACATCTTCCGTGTAAAGACGGACAAGGACGCTGCCGTCGGCAAGATGGCGCTGCTGCGCTGACCATGAAAGTCTTCAACGCCACCAGGAAAGTGCAGGTCAGCGCCTTCGCGGGCCGGGCCGATACGTTCTCCATGCGCCTTTTCGGCCTCATCCCCCGCAGGTTCCTTGGCGAGGACGAGGGCCTCTGGCTGGAGCCCTGCGCGATGATACACATGTGCTTCATGAGCTTCCCTATAGACGCGGTCTTCCTGGACAGGGATATGAAGGTGCTGCGGGTCATCGAAGGGCTGAAGCCCTGGCGCGTGTCGCCGTGGGTGTTCGGCGCGCGCGGGGTCCTGGAGCTGCCGGCCGGCCGCTGCCGCGGCAGGGTGGAGGAAGGGGACGTCCTGGAGTTCGGCGAAGCCGGCCCGACGGAGCCGGGAACGGCCTTGTAAGTTTCAGCGAAATATATTTATAATAATCTGGCATGCCGCCCCAAGGTCTTAAGCGTAAGCGGAACATGAGCGAGATCCTCCTCGAGGATAAGCTCGTGCCCGAGGAGCAGCTCAAAGCCGCCGAAGAGACCGCCAAGAAAGAGAATAAACACCTCCAGCAGGTCCTGCTGGATATGAAGCTGATAGACGGCCTAAGGCTCCTGAAGGTCCTCGCCGACGAGTGGGGCTTCAAGGCTGTGGACCTTTCCAAGATGGAGCCGCCGGCCGAGGTGGTGGAGTTGCTGCAGGAACAGATAGCGAAAAAACAGATCTGCGTGCCGTTCGCCAAGCAGGACAACTCGCTCGCGCTGGCCATGGCCGACCCGCGGGACTTCCTGATAGTCGAGGATATCGGCCTGCGCACCGGCTTCGACGTCAAGCCCTATCTCGCGCTGGCCCCGAGCATCATGGCCGTGCTGGAAAAGATCTACGGCAAGCAGGACAGCGAGCAGGTGGCCCAGCTCGTGGAGTCGGTACAGCAGTCCCAGACCGTCCCGGAGGGGGAGGAAGGCGCCATCGCGATGGCGGCCGAGGAGAAGAAGGACATCAGCGACGTGGACGCGAGCGCCCCCGAGGTGGAGAAGCTCGTGAACGCCATAATCCTCGGCGCCCTCAGCACCAAGGCTTCCGACATCCATATAGAACCCTTCGAGGACCCGAACGGCAAGAATTCCAAGGTCATGGTGCGCTACCGCGTGGACGGCATGCTGCGCGCCGCCTCGTTCTCGATCCCGTGGGCCTTCCGCATGGCCATCATGGCCAAGCTCAAGATCATGTCCAACTCGATGAACATCACGGAGCGCCGCATCCCGCAGAGCGGCCGCATCCAGATCATCGCGAAGGGCAACCCCATAGAGTTCCGCGTGGAGATAGTGCCCACCGTCTTCGGCGAGTCCTGCGTGATGCGTATCCTGGACCGCGCGTCCGTGCGCGTTGACATCAAGATCATGGGCTTCATGCCGGACACGGAGGAGAAGCTGCTCAAGCAGTTCCAGGGCATCGGCGGCAAGAAGAACTTCGGCCTGATGCTGGTCTGCGGCCCCACGGGTTCCGGTAAATCCACCACGCTTTACGGCTGTCTCAACTACGTCAACCGCCCGGACATCAAGATCCTGACCGCGGAGAACCCGGTCGAGTACAACATCGACGGCATCATCCAGGTGCCGGTCAACCCCGACGTGGAGCTCGGCAAGGGAAAGAAGTTCGACTTCGCCGCGGCCCTGCGCTCGTTCATGCGTCTGGACCCGGACGTCATCATGGTCGGCGAGATCCGCGACGAAGAGACCGCGCACATCGCCATGGAGGCGGCCATGACCGGCCACCTCGTGTTCTCCACGATCCACACCAACGACGCCCCTTCCGCCCTGGAGCGCCTCACGCAGATGGACATCCCGCGCTTCGTCGTCGCCAACACGATGAAATCAGTGCTGGCCCAGCGCCTCGCGCGGCGTCTCTGCAAGGACTGCAAGGAGCAGGCGGACATGACCCCGGAAGAGGTCGCCGTCTTCGAGGCTAACAACGTCAAGGTCCCCGCCGGCGCGAAGATCTGGAAGCCCAAGGGCTGCGAGGTCTGCAAGAACACCGGCTATAAGGGCCGCGTCGGCTTGCACGAACTGCTGATACTCAACGACGAGATCCGCCTGCAGATACTGAAGGACCCCTCGGCCATCCCGGTCAAGGAGATAGCGATGAAGAACGGGATGCGCACGATCGCGATGGACGGCCTGGAGAAGGTGCTGCTCGGCCACACCACCGTGAAGGAAGTGCTCGGCGGCGCCGCGGAAAAGGAATGAGGTTGCGCAACATGCTTAACAAGACCGTTTTCGCCCTTCTCGCCGCTCTCTTCCGTGCCGCCTCCGCCTCGGCCGCGGATTTCGACAATTTCAAGTACGCCTCAGCCAGGACCATGAAGCCGTTCGCGCGCGACCTCGGCGGCTTGCTGGGCTCCGGCACCAACCAGACCGCCCGGCCTCTCGGCTTCTCCGGTTTCGACATCGGCATACGCGCCGTGACGCAGTTCAACCCGTCCAGCGGGAACACTGTGCTGAGGAGGGACAACCTCTTCGGCCTCGGGTTCGTGCAGGCCGAGATAGGCATGCCCTACCGCATAGACGGCTTCGTCCGCGCCGGCGTCGTGGAGGGCCTGACGGTGGCCGGCGGCGGCCTTCGCTACGGGCTGTGGAACGTCTCCGACGAGAAGGGAAAGTTCAACGCGATGCTGATAGGCATGGGCAACATGGCGGCCAGCCGCTACTTCTACGCGGTGCATTTCAACGCCTCCGCGGTCTGCTCCCTCAACGTTCCGGTGGTCTCGCCGTTCATCGGCGCCGGTTACGATTTCACGCGTCTTAACGCGCAGGGCGTCGCCGACACGGCGCTGGACGGCAAGCAGGTGCGTACGGCGGAGCCCAGGGTCTCCGCTGGCTTCCGCGTAAAGATGCATCTCGGCTATCTTTCCGTATCCGTTACCCAGACCCACGGCCGTTCCCTCCTCGGCGCCAGCGCCGGCTTCCGCTTCTGAGGCGGTGGACAGGAACAGCGAAAAGAAGAGGCCCCGTTCAGCGGGGCCTCTTCTCTTTCCGGACATCTCCGGGCGCTCACCCCTTGAACTTCTCCCGGAACTCCCGGCGCATTTCGCGGTCGATGTCGCGCTTCTTGATGGATTCGTGCTTGTCCGCCGTCTTCTTGCCCTTGGCCAGGCCAAGCAGCACCTTGGCCCAGCCGCGCTTGAAATACAGCTCCAATGCCACCAGCGCCATTCCCTTGGTCTCTAGCGCCGATGTCAACCGCTTTATCTCTTGGCGCTTCAACAGGAGCTTGCGGGTGCGCAGAGGGTCCAGCTCCTTTAAAGTGTTGAAGGCGTAGGGGGCGATGTGGAGGCCGTACAGGTACAGTCCGTCCCTCTCCGCCCTGGCGAAGGATGATACCAGCGTGGCCTGCTTCAGCCTGAGCGACTTGACCTCGGGCCCTTCCAGCGCCAGTCCGGCCTCTATGGTGTCCGTTATCAGGTAGTCGTGCCGGGCCTTCCGGTTGGTCGCGATCGGCTCGATCTTGTCCTCTTTCTCCTGCTTCGGCATTGTTTCATGGTATCAAATATAATAAAATTGTAAAACCGCGCGGCAGCAGTATTACGGAGAGGTGGCCGAGCGGTTGAAGGCGCAGACCTGGAAAGTCTGTATACTCCTAAAGGGTATCAAGGGTTCGAATCCCTTCCTCTCCGCCACTTTTAAAAAACCCGCGAAAGCGGGTTTTTCTTTCCCCGCAGAATTATGGGATTTTTTTGTTGACATCATCCGAAGCGATTATGTAAATTGACAATAACCCCTGCGGCATTATTGATATCTCATCCATAGGGGGGCACTCAAGGAGGAAGTTAATGAAGAACATGAAGAAAGGCTTCACCCTGATAGAGCTGATGATCGTCGTCGCCATCATCGGTATTCTGGCTGCCATAGCCATACCGAAGTTCGCCGACCTGATCAACAAGTCCAAGGAAGGCGCCACTAAGGGCGCTCTCTCCTCGGTCCGCAGCGCTATCCAGGTGTACTACGGAGACAACGAGGGCTGGTTCCCCGCGGATACCCTGTCCTGCATCACCACCAACGCGAAGTATATCGCCGAGATACCGCAGGCCAAGATGCCCGGCACGGGCCATCTGGACGCCAACACCGTCACCGCC
>JAKAMO010000007.1:0-26473 GCA_021812825.1 bacterium
CGCGGAGCTCGAGAAGCGCCCGAAGCTCTGGGGCATCACGGTGCTGACCAGCTTCGACGAGTACGGCCTGTTCCGCGCCGGCTACCGCTGCGGCATAGCCAAGACCGTCAGGAACCTGGCGGCCCTCGGCCTGGATAGCGGCGCCGACGGCGTTGTCTGCTCGCCGCTGGAGGCCGGCCAGCTCAGGAAGCTCCACGGGGCGGGCATCAAGCTGATCACCCCCGGCATCAGGCCCGCCGCGCTGGGCGACGACCAGAAGCGCGCGGTCACGCCGGCGGCGGCCAGGGAGGCCGGCTCGGATTTCATAGTAGTGGGGCGCCCGATAATAGCGGCCGGGGATCCGGCCGCGGCCGCGGCGGGCATACTGGAGGACCTGAAATGATAGACGAGGAAGAACTCAGGAGCTATCTGGCCTCTTCGGGCGCCTTCCTCGAGGGGCACTTCCTGCTCTCCTCCGGGCTGCACAGCCCCAATTACGTCCAGTGCGCGTTGGCGCTCAAGAACCCGGCCTGGGCCGGGCGCATGGGGGCCGCGCTGGCAGCAGGCTGGAGCGGGGCCAGGCCGGACCTGGTCCTTTCCCCGGCTATGGGCGGCCTGATCATCGGGCACGAGGTGGCCCGCGCGTTCGGCGTGGATTTCATCTTCACGGAGAGGGAGAACAACCTGATGACGCTGCGCCGCGGGTTCTCGCTGAAGAAGGGCGCGCGGATCGTCATCGTGGAGGACGTCTTCACCACCGGGAAGTCCACGCTGGAGACGGCCGCGGTCGCCGCCGCCGCCGGCGCCGAAACTATCGGAGCCATGTCGGTGATAAACCGGATGGGCGAAAGGACTTTGCCGTTCCCGGCGCTGAGCCTGCTAAGGCTGGGCCTGACTGCCTATCAGCCTGACAAATGCCCGCTCTGCGCTTCCGGAACCCCGGTGGTGAAACCCGGCTCCAGGAAATTCTCCTGAAGGTCCGCCGCGGAACTTAACCCATAACCATCAGCTTGTCCAGGAACAGCAGCACGCCGGCAGCGGCGAGCACCACCCCCGCGCCCACTTCCACCCAGCGCATCGCCCCGCGCCAGCGCGCTATGAAGGAGAAGAACTCGGCGGTCAGGGCCGCCGCCGCCAGCAGCGGGACGGCCAGGCCGGCGGAATAGACCAGCAGCAGCGCCACTCCCTTGGCGGCGGTGCCGGAGGCAGCGGCCATGCCGAGGATGAAGGCGAGCATGGGCCCTATGCACGGCGACCAGCCCAGCGCGAAGGCGAAGCCGGCCAGGAAGGAGCCCACGGGGCCCTGCGCCAGTCCCCGGGTGGAAAGGCGCTTCTCATAGTTGAGGAAGTTCAGGTTCAGCAGGCCGGTCATGTGCGCGCCGAGCAGCACCATGACCACGCCGAAGACCTTCATCAGGACGTACTTGTAGTCGTACAGCAGCGCGCCTATGCCCGAGGCCGCCGCGCCCAGGCCGGCGAAGGCCAGCGTGAAGCCGGTCACGAAGAGCGCGGCGTTGCCCATTACTTTCTTCACGGACACCTTCGCGTCGCCGCGCGTTATCTCGCCGGCGGAGAAGCCCGAGAGCATCGAGAGGTAGGCCGGCAGCAGCGGCAGTATGCACGGGGAGAAGAAGGAGGCCAGCCCGGCCCCGAAAGCCGTCAGGAACTGCCCCTTCATCTTTTCCCCTTCCCGGCGGCGGGCGCCGGCTTGGAGGCTTTAAGCTCGAGCCTGAAGATGTCCAGGCCGCCCCACGGCGCGTCCCGCAGCCAGAACAGCACCGAGAACTCCGCGCCGCCGGCGTCCTTGAAGCGCGCGGTAACGGCCCTGGAGCCGTTCTCTCCGTCGGAGGTCTCCGTTCCTACGGCCAGCAGCGAAAGCTTCAGGACCTTCTTCGCGGCCTTGTCCTCGATGAAGAAGGCCCCTTTGAGCTGTATGTCCTTGCGTATGTAGTCGGTGACGAAATCAGCCAGGTCCTCTCCGCTCTCCTGGAGAAGCGGCTGGGCGCCGTCCTCCTCCCCGGCCTGGGCCTCGTCGGCCTGCTGGGAGGCCTCGGGTTCCCATTCGTCGAACGAGGCAGCGGCCGGCCCGGCCAGTGCCAGCGCCAGCGCGGCGCCGCAGAGCAGCTTCATTTCTTCCCCCTTTTCCCGGACTGGCGCACTATCTTCAGGCCGGCGCCGCGAACCGGCGGCCAGTGGGCCGTCTCCACGCAGCGCATCACCTCCGCCCAGCGCCCCTGGCTCCTGAGTATGAGATCGCAGACTTCGCGCACGGCGCCGGCTCCGCCTTCGCGCTTCGTGACGAGGCGGGAGGCCCTCTTCACCTCCTGTATCGCGTTCGCGGGCGCGCAGGGCAGCCCCGCCAGCCGCAGCACCGGCAGGTCTGTGAGATCGTCCCCCATGTAGGCCACGTTCTCGGGCTTGAGGCCGGTATCCTCGAGTATTTTCCGCAGCGGCTCCACCTTGGACAGGAAGCCCTGGTAGGCGTAGGACATGCCGAGGCCCGCCGCGCGCTCCTCGGTGGAGGGCGACTCGCGTCCGGTGATCACGCCGGTCAGCACCCCGAACTGGTTCAGCAGGCGCAGTCCTATGCCGTCCAGCGAGTGGAAACCCTTGAACTCTATCATCCCCCGCGGGCCGGGGACGTAGTACATCTTCCCGTCCGTCAGCACCCCGTCCACGTCCATCAGGAATATCTTTATCTTTCCCGCTCTTTCGGTGGTGGTCATGTCCTTGCCTTCCATTCAGCGGCCAGTTCCAGCTCCCGCTTGCGGCCGGCGTAGTTCTTCGGCGCCGGGCCGGTGTAGCTGAACAGCTGCCAGTGTATCGTTTCCTCTATCCACTCCGCCGCCGGAGTCGGGCTCCAGCCCAGCTCCTTTTCGGCCAGCGAGATGTCCTGCACGAAGTCCCCGCCCGAAGAGAACGGCGAGGCCGAGAAGTCGAAGCCCCGCTCCTTCAGCCAGGCGTGGTCCGGGCAGAGCAGCTCCGCGTCCTTATGCATTATCCGGGCGGAGATCCTGGCGAAATCCTCCAGCGTCAGCTGTTCCGCTCCGGCGATGTTGAAGACCCTGCCGCAATGCCCGGCGGAACCGATCAGCGTCTCTATGGCCCCGGCCAGGTCCCGGGAGAACACGTAGCGGCTGCGGAAATAGGAGCCGGGCAGCAGCAGCGGCCCGCCGTCGGCCAGCCGCAGCCAGTAGGAATAGGCCCGGAGCGTCGGGTCTCCCGGGCCGATGACTATTGGCGGCCGGACCACGACGGCCGGGAACTTCTTCTCGGCGAAAGCCTTCAGGAACTCCCTTTCGGCGGCGAGCTTGCCGAGGCCGTAGGCGTATTTCTCCTTGAGCGGTTCCTTCAGGCGCAGCAGGTCCGTCAGGTTCTCGCGGTACGGCGAAACCGCTCCCTCGAAGATCGGGTATACCGAGGCTGAGGAGGTGAACAGGTATATGCCGGTCCTCCCGCTGAATACCTTTACGGCCTTTTGCGCGTCCTCGCCGCTGTAGCAGATGTTGTCTATTATGGCGTCCCAGGGCTCCACGGCCATGCGGTTGAGGTCTATCTCCACCGCGCGGTCCCCCCTGGCCTGGCGTATGTCCAGCGGCAGGCCGTCCACCGGGACGCGGCGGGAGAACACCGTTACCTCGTGGCCGGCTTTCTGCAGGCGTATCGCCGTTTCCCTTCCGAAGAAGCGGGTGCCTCCTAATATAAGGATACGCATCGCTCATAGTATATAAATTTTTCGGCCTGGGGCATTTTCTCCTGCGCGCGGTGCGGGCTGGTGACGGTATGGCGGGCCCTTATTTTCTGGTTAACTAAAGTTAACTAGATTGCTGGCAAGGGTTGATGTTGATTTTTTTTATTGAAATTAAGGTTAACATAAGTTAATATCTGAAGGATGGCAAGGGAGTACTACTCTATTCCCGAGGCTGCCGCTTTGCTGGGCGTCAGCCGCATCGCCGTTTTTAAGCGCGTCAAGGCGGGCAGCATGCCGGCCATACGCGTAGGGAGGAACTGGGCGGTGCCGGCCTCCGCGCTGGCGGGGACGGCGTCCGCCGCCTCCGCGCCCGGGCCGCTCCCCCCCTCCGCGCCGGGAAAAACAGAACCAGAGGCCTCCCAGGCCGCTTTTACGTCGGACAAAGAGATGGATTCCATGGGCTGGGATTAGCGGCCGTTTCCGGAGCGTGTCTCCATTGACAGGGCCCGCTGAGACCTGTCCTAGGTCAATGCGGCGCGGGCCGGCGGTTTGCTAACATTTCCTGACTGGAGGGTATATGAGGAAACTTTTTGCGGCGGTTCTGATGACTCTGGCGGTCGTTCTGGGCGGCTTCGCTGTCCTGACGGGCCCGCTCTGCCCGGCGGCTTTCGCGGCCGGCTCCACGCCCGACGGCACCGGCTCCGGGGATCCCGACGGCTACGATGATGACGGAGGGAACGGCGGGCCGGACGACTCCACCGACGACGGCGGCTGCGGCGGCGGGAGCGACGATTCCGGCGGCGGCTCCGATCCGGACGGTTCCGGCGGCTCCGGCGGGTTCTAAGCCCGCGCGCGCTTGGCGCCAAGGCCCGGGAGACCGGGCCTTTCTTTTTTCCCCGCCGGCTGATATAATCTGCTCATGAAGGTGCTTCGTAAGGCCGGTTTTCCCCTCCTCGTGGCCTCCGTGATAGGCTTCAGGCTTGAGCGTTATTACCCCGGGAACTCTTTGTTCTACCTGTCCTTCGCCCTGATGGTCCTCGGAGGGGTGCTGTTCGTGGTTTCCCCCTTCATCGGCCGGGATGAGGAGCGGTCTCTTCCGTCGGGCGCGCCGCCGCCCCCTCCCTCCGGGGAGGACGAGACCCTCCTTCCCGAGCTGATGGGCGTCGAAGTGCCCGCCGAGGCGCCTTCCTGGGTGTACCTGACGGGCGCGCTGATGGTCCTGGGCGGAGCCGCGGCCTTCTTCGCGGGGCCCAACGGCGTGAACACCTATTCCGTATCGACCTTTTCCCTTATCCCGCTGGGCGTGCTCGTCGTTATAGGCGGCAAACTGCTGTACGGCACTCCCGCGGTCCGTTCCAACGTCCTTTACGGGGCTCTGGCGCTGTTCTCCTTTCTTCTGGTGATCGGCGGCATATTCCTGGGCGTGTTCATTGCGGCAGGGGCTTTCTCGCCGGAGAATAGCCGTCCTTACGGCGTTTTGGGGCTCCTGGGGCTGATCGTCGGGATGGCCGGGGCGTATTTCGGCATGTCGCGCCAGCGCAGCGGCGAGGGGCGCGCTATCGGCGCCAAGCTCGGCTTCGTCGACGCCGGCTCCGGCGACGGGATCTATGATTCCAAGGGCTTCATGAACGGCCTGGAGGTGTTCTTCGACGTGGACCAGCGCGCCTCGAGCAGGGGCGCGCCGCCCAGCTTCATGCTGCAGGTGCTCTGCCGCTGTCCGAATTCGTCGGGCCTCAGGCTCTCGGTGAAGCCCGAGAACGCGCTGGGGGTCTCGTTCGGCTCTCTCCCCCGCGTTCCCGACGTGCCGCACTGGGATTTTTACGACGTGCGCTGCGACAGGCCCGGCGAGGCCATGCGCATCCTCCCCCCCGCCAGGCGCGAGCCGGGAATCTTTTCCGATGCCGCCGGTTTTACCGGGATGTCCCTGGAGGGCGGAGAGTTCAAGTTCTCTTTCACCCGGGAAGGGTGCGTGAGAACGGAGGATGTGAAAAAAATTCTTGAGCAGGTGTCGTTGCTGGCTTCGAAAGTAGGCTAAAGACCTGGTTTTCTGCCGCCTTCCTTATGTTTAATATAAGGAGGGCGGTTTTTTATTTTGGCCTTGACATTTTAAATATGTTCTGTTATAATTTGAATAGTGAAATAAAATATTGAAAATATTAATGTGTAAATTGAATATATGAATATTCCTAATAAATGTCCTTCTTGCGGCGGAAAGGTGGTCGTAACTGAGCTTGGTTGCGGTGACTGCCATACCACCATCAAGGGCAACTTCGAGCTGCCGGTTTTTGCCCTGCTTTCCAAAGAGGATGAAAATTTCCTGCGGGTCTTTTTGTCCGCCCGGGGAAATATCAAGGAGGTGGAGAGGCAGCTTAATATCTCCTATCCTACGGTCAAGGGAAGGCTGGATGCCCTGCTGAACCGGCTCGGACTGGGAAGCCTGCGGGCCGAGGCCAAGAAGCGCAGGCTGGAGATAGTTTCAAGGCTTGAGCGGGGGGAGATCTCCGCGCAGGAAGCCGTCGGGCTGTTGAAGGGTCTTGAGTCATAAGGAGGGGTTATGAACGAAGAGAAGATGCGCATATTGAAGCTGCTGGAGGAGAAGAAGATCGGCACCGCGGAAGCCATGTCGCTGCTGGAGGCGCTGGAGGCTTCGTCGCCGGCGCCGGAGGCCGGTAAGGGGCGGGCGCTCCGGATACGCGTGTACGAGGGGGGGACGTCGGAGCCCAAAGTGAACGTGAACGTGCCGCTGGGCTGGGCGAAGTTCATGCTTCCTTTCATAGAGGGGAAGATAAGGTCCAAGCTGGAGGGGAAGGGCTACAACGTCGACCTGGGGCGCATACAGGAGGCTATAGAGCAGCAGACGCCCATGAAGATAGTGGATGTTCAGGATGGCGGGGACAAAGTGGAGATATTCATAGAATAAAGGGGGAGACAATGCTCGCATTCAGCATGAGGAAGTTCTTCTGGGGAATTATTATCGCCGGCGCCGGCGCCCTGATATGGGCGCACAACCTGGGGTATATCAGCCTGTCGTTCCATTTTGGGCGCGACTGGCCCGTCATAATAGTGGCCGTCGGTCTTATGTCTATATGGGACGCTCTTTTCGGGCGGCAGTGGTGGGGGCACAAGTTCTCCCAGGGGCGGCACAGGCGCGAAAAACTTTCAAAGATATTGGAAGATCTGGAGCGCGGGGATATCGATGCCGCGGAAGCGGCCAAGAGAATGGGGTAGGGGCGGTTTTCACGTGAAAACAGACCCCCGCCCAAAATACCATGAAGCGGGCGGGAGGGGGTGTTTCACGTGAAAACAGCGGCCAAACCGGCGTACAGTTGACACGGATGGCCCAAATCTATAGAATTGTGGATACCGCGGCGCAGGAACGTTTCACGTGAAAACAGGGCGCGCGGAAGGAACGGAGCTGATATGTCAGAAATAGTGGCAGTAGCCAACCAGAAGGGCGGCGTAGGGAAGACCACCACGGCAATCAACCTGGCGGTGGCCCTGGCCGCTTTCGACTATGAAACGCTGCTGATAGACTTCGACCCGCAGAGTAATTCCACGTCGGGCCTGGGCGTGGACATCACCAAGAACAACAAGAATATCTACGACGTGCTGAGCGGGAGGGCCCCGGTGGAGGCGGCTATACACCAGACCTCCGTGGAGTGGCTGGACATCGTTCCCACCAGCCACAACCTCGCCGGCGCCGAGATAGAGCTGGTCGGGGTGCTTTCCCGGGAGGCCGTCCTGAAGAGAGCCCTGGATAAGGTGAGGGGGATGTACAAGTTCATCGTTATAGACTGCCCTCCGTCGCTCGGGCTGCTGACCGTTAATGCGCTCAATGCCTCCGATTCCGTGATCACGCCCGTGCAGTGCGAATATTACGCCATGGAGGGCCTGGCCTACTTCATGAACACCGTCGAAAAAATAAAAGTGGCCCTTAATCCCGGCCTGAAGATAGACGGCGGCGTCATAACCATGTTCGATTCGAGGATAAACCTCGCCAACCAGGTGAAAGAGGAGATAGCCAGATACTACGGGGAGAAACTGTACAAGACCGTTATCCCCAGGAACGTCCGCCTGGCCGAGGCCCCGAGCTACGGCCAGCCTATCTTCGTCTATGACCCCAGCTCCCGCGGCGCCCTGGCGTACAAGGAGCTGGCGCTGGAATTCCTGGCCCGCCGCGGCGTGGATATCTCCCGCTACAAGAACTCCGACCTCTATGTCAACGAGGAAGCGGAGATGGAGTATGACCTGGGCGGCTAGTATAGAAAAAAGCTTTGTATTTTAAGGAGAATATTCAATGAGCAGGAAGGCATTAGGCAGGGGCATAGATTCGCTTATAACGAAAGTGCGGGACAACGATATTTCCGGGGACATGGTGCAGAAGATCCCGGTGGGCGCCATCATTCCGAACCCTTATCAGCCCCGCAGGATCTTCGACGAGGAGAAGCTGGCCGAGCTTGCCGAGTCCATAAAGTCCGGCGGGCTGCTGCAGCCTATTACCGTCTGGAGGAATAACGGCGACGGGCAGTACACCGTGCTGGCCGGCGAGCGCCGGCTCCGGGCCTGCAAACTGGCCGGCCTGGCTGAGATAGACGCTATAATAAGGAAGGACCTGAGCGACGAGCAGAAGCTGGGGCTTTCCCTGATAGAGAACATACAGCGGGAGGACCTCAATGCGGTGGACACCGCCATGGCCTACCGCCAGCTGATGGACAGTTTCAGCGTTTCCCAGGCCGACATCGCGGCCCGGGTGGGGAAATCCCGCGCGGCCGTCTCCAACACGCTGCGCCTGCTCGAGCTGGACGCCGATATCCGCCAGGGCATACAGTCCGGCGCCATCACGGAGGGGCATGCGCGGGCGCTCATCTCCATCCCCGATTCTTCCAAGAGAAGGGAATTCTACCAGCGGATCATCAGCGAGAAGCTGACCGTCAGGGACGTGGAGGGCTTCGCGCAGGGCTTCCACAAGGACAGGCCGCGCGCCGCGAAGGCCCCGCGGGGCGGCTCCAGGCGCACCCCCGAGGTGCTGGCCCTGGAATCGGAGCTGGAGAAGACGCTCGGCACGAAGGTCGAGGTCTGCCCCGGCCCCGGCCCGCAGAACGGCCGGATCGTCGTGCATTACTTCTCCTTCGACGATCTCGACAGGGTAACACGAATAATAAAAAAGTAACACATGGCACGCCTGGCTAAGACTCTGCTGCTCGCCGCGCTGCTCGCCGCGCCCGCCGCGCCGGCGGCCGCCGAGGGCGGGCCGGTATTCTCCGCGGGCCCGAAGGCCTTCGTGCCCGCGTACTTCGCCCCGGAGCGCAACCTCGGGCGCTACTATCTCTACGCCGACGGCGGCTTCCACGCGGACTGGTACGTCGGCTACAACAACTGCTGGATCGTCAAGCTGCCGCCGATACCCACCGCCGGCTACGCGAAGGCGTACGTCGGGGCCAAGCTCGGCCGCGCGAAGATCATGTCGTGGCCCTATTCCTGGGACCCCGAGCCGATACCCGGCAAGATCTACATGGCGGTGAACCAGGCCCCGACGTTCAGCTCGGACCACACCTATTTCCTGGCCGAGGCGGCCGACCTGCCGCGGGAGCCGCTGCCGAACGATTCCCTCGACGGTGTGGACTCCTCCCGGTGGGTCTGGGCCGAGGTCCCGCTGTCCCGCGTCTCCGGGGACAAGGACAACTATCTCGCGCTCTGGTCCTCTTCCCGCTACTTCGTCTCGGCGTCCAGCTCCCCGATAATAGCGGCCGCGATGAGCGGCGGCGGCGAGGAGAACGTCTGGGTCAACCGCTCCATCAGGGGCAACGCGCCTTCGGGCGACGGCGTGCTGGAGACCCCGATCTCCGGCATAAAGCCGGCTATGGCCGTGAAGCTCGTGCCGTTCAACGAGTACCGCGTCTTCATCAAGGGCTTCGCCGCCGAGCTCACCTCCACGGAGATAAACGTCTCCTTCTCGGCCATAGGCGAGGACGTGCGCGCGGCCTGGCTGGAGGTCTCCTACGACAAGTTCGACTGGCAGCGGGTGACCAGATATTTCTTCAGGGCCCCGTATTTCTGGACCTTCGCCCGGGACGGGATATCCGCGGATATGTTCTACCTGAGGGCGGCCGCCGTTGACAGCCTGGAGAACGTGGGCTATTCCAAGGAGATAACCATCCCGCCCATGAAGCAGGCGGCGCCGGAGCAGCCTGCTCCGGAACAGCCCGCCGGCGAAGGGGACGCATCGGAATGAACGGAAAGAAGGGATCCGGAAAGTTCGACGTGGCGGTGGTGGGGGCCTCTGGCATGGTGGGGGGGGAGCTGCTGGGCCTGCTGGAGAGCCGGCGCTTCCCGGTCGCCGAGCTGTACGCCTTCAACTCCGGCCGCAGGGCCGCATACGTAAGGTTCCGCGGCAGGCGCTACGCCTGCTCGGCCCCGTCCTTCGGGGCCCTGAAGCGGGCCGATATCGTTTTTTTCGTCTCTAACGAGGAAGTCTCGGAGAAGTTCGCCCCGCGGCTGGCGGCCGAGGGGGTCTGGTGCGTAGACGATTCCTCGCAGTTCCGGCTCTCCCCGAAAGTGCCGCTGGTGATCCCGGAGGTGAACGGCGGCGAGCTGAAGTCTTCGAGGCGCCTTATCGCCGGTCCCAACTGCACGCTGACCGGCGCCGCGGTGGCGCTGGCGGGGGTGCACAGGCGCTACGGCCTCTCCGAGCTGCGCATGGCCACCTATCAGGCAGTCTCCGGGGCCGGAAAGGCCGCGATGACTGAGCTGGAAGAGGAGCTGCGCGGTTATCTCCGGAAAGGTTCCGTGCCGCGCCTCAAGGGAAAGGGCTTTCCCCGGCCGATAGCCTTCAATCTTTTCCCGCAGGTTGGCGGCTTCGACGCGGAAGGGAATACCGGCGAGGAGAACAAGGTGGAGGCGGAGCTGAAAAAGATACTGGGCGCTCCGCGCCTGCGCATCAGCGTGACCTCGGTGCGCGTGCCGGTGCTGCGCGGGCATTCCCTGGCGCTCTGGTTCACCACTTCAAGGCCCTGCGGCCTCGCCGATATCAGGCGGGAGTTCGCCAGGACCCCGGGGCTGAAGTTCCTGCCCGAACCAGAGAACTACCCGACGCCGCTGGAGAACGGCCACAGGACCGACATAGTCTACGCCGGCCGCCTGCGCCGCTCCAAGACCTCGCCGCGCGAGTTCCAGCTCTGGGTGGTATCCGACAACCTTTACAAGGGCGCTGCCCTTAATTCGGTGCAGATAGCTGAACATCTCATAGACCTTTAAGGGGGGGACATGACGAACAGATCGCTTATGGCGTGGCTGGTGCCGGCGCTGCTCTTAGCCGCGGCCTGCAAGAAGAAGCAGCCTGAGCAGGTGCCGCAGCCGAAGGCCGAGCCGGCGCAGGCGGCCGCTCCGGCCGAGAAGCCGCCGGCTACGGCCGCGGGTAATTATCTGCGCGGCCAGGTGGACCAGATCTCCAAGGCCAAGGCCGCCAAAGAGCTCTACGAGAAGACGGAAAAGACCAACCTGGACAGCCTGGACCTCAACAAGACGGGGGGGAACTGATGCAAGATCTGCTCGGAACGCATCCGGTCGTTATATTCCTCGTGATAGCGGCGGTTTTCGGAGGCGGATCCCTGTACCTTGTGTGGAAGCGCCGTAAGGACATCGAGGCCATGGCGGCGTCGATGGGGCTGATCTTTGCGCAGGAAGGCCCGGACCCCGCCGCGCTGGCGGCGGCCGGCCTGGAGCTTTTTTCGCTGGGCCGTTCCAGGCGCGCGTTCAATATGGTGGAGGTCCAGTCGCAGCACGGCGCCGTCAAGTTGTTCGACTACAGCTACACCATCGGCTCCGGGAAAAGCCGGAGCGTCCGCAGGCACACCGTGGCCCTGATGGCCTGCGGCGGCGACATCCCGCGCTTCGACCTGAAGCCGGAGACGCTGATGTATAAGCTCGGGGAGATGATAGGCTTCAAGGACATAGACCTGCCCGAGTTCCCGCTCTTCTCGGACAAGTACAGGCTGACCGGCCCCGACGAGGAGCGCGTGCGCGCCTTCTTCGGCTCCCGCCGCGCAGCCTGGTTCGAGCAGAACCTCGGGCTGATGGTGCAGGGAGCGCCGGGGTTCCTGCTGCTGATAAAACAGCGCGGCCTGCTATCGCCCGGCGAGTGGCCGGGCTTCATAGAGGAAGCCAAGGCTTTCGCGGCCGAGCTGCTGCGCTGAGGCCCCGCGGGCCTAGCTCAGTTTCCGCAGCAGCAGCCGCCAGTCCCGCAGGACGGAAAGGAGGGCGCCGCATCTTTCTTCGTCGCGCTCGCCCGGTCCGACACCTTCACGACTTTTCCCGTATTCCTGTCGTATACGTATTTCCCTGTCGCGGGTTCTTTCTTCTTTTCCTCTTTCATCATGTTTGCGTTTCCTCAGCATTCCTTCAGACCCAGCTTCCGGAAGAACCAGATCGCCGGGCACCACTTGGTGAAGGCCGACTGCAGCAGGTTGGCCCCCACGAACACCGTCAGCCAGATGAAGCTGCCGTTCACGTAGACCGTGAGCGCCGCGCTCAGCAGCACCATGAACCCGGCCAGCAGCCTTAACGCGTCATTGAGTTTCATTTTATTCTCCTCGATTATTCCCCGGTCGCGCCGAGCAGTTCCTCGCGGACCTCGGGCTCGGCGGCTGCGGGCTTCAGACGGTGCTCCCGGCCCGCGAAGGCCAGGTAGTACAGCACCGGCACGGCGACGCGCGAAAGCAGCGTGGCCGCTATCTGCCCGGCTATCAGCGAGATGGCCAGGCCCTGGAAGATAGGGTCGAAGAGTATGACGCCGGCGCCGACTATGACGGCCAGCGCGGTCAGCAGCATAGGCCTGAACCTGACCACGCCGGCCTCTATCACGGCCTCCCTCAGTTCCATACCCTCTCTCACCTTCAGATTGATGAAGTCCACCAGGATGATGGAGTTGCGCACGACGATGCCCGCCGACGCGATAAAGCCTATCATCGACGTGGCCGTGAAGAAGGCGCGCATCGCCCAGTGCGCCGGTATGATGCCTATCAGCGCCATAGGTATCGCGGCCATGATGATGAACGGCGTCAGGAAATCCTCGAACCAGGCCACGACGAGGATGTAGATGAGCACCAGCACCATCGCGAACGCGAGGCCGAGGTCCCTGAACACCTCGTAGGTTATCTGCCACTCGCCGTCCCACTTGATCGCGGTCTCGGAGGCGCTGTCGGGCTGGCGCGTGAAGTACTGCTTTATCTCCGCGCCGCGCGCCCGGGAGAGCTCGTCTATCTTCTTCTTGAGGTCGAGCACGGCGTAGACCGGGCTTTCGGTGCCGCCGGCTATGTCGGCCGTGACGTACGCCACGCGCTGCAGGTTCTTGCGGTAGATGGGCTGGTTCTCGAGCCCGTTCTCGGCCTTGACGAAACTGGCCATCGGTATCGCGGTGCCGTTGGGGGAGAAGAACTTTATCTCCTTGAGCGTGGACAGCTCGCGGCGCTTCTCCGGCGAGAGGCGCAGCCTGATGTCGACCGCCTCGTTCTCGTCCTCCACGTGCGCCGAGTCTATGTCCGCGCCGGAGAGGGACATGGCCGCGGTCTGCACTATGTCCGCCGCCGCTATGCCGTTGAGCGTGGCCTTCTGGCGGTCCACCTCCAGGCGGGTTATCGGCTGGTCGTCGGGTATGTAGGAATCCACGTCCACTATGCCGTCGGACTTCCGGAGCAGGTTCTTTATCTCCTCGGCCAGCGCGCGCTGGTTCTTGGGGTTGGGGTCGTAGACCTCCACCAGCATCGTGGCCAGCACCGGCGGGCCGGGCGGCACCTCGGCCACCTGCACGCGGGCGCCGTAGGAGTCCGCTATCTCCTTGAGCTTCGGCCTGGCCGCCAGCGCGATGTCGTGGCTCTGGCGCCTGCGCTCGTGCTTGTCGGAGAGATTGACCTGTATGTCGGCCTGGTAGGGCTCGCGCCGCAGGAAGTAGTGGCGCACCAGGCCGTTGAAGTTGTACGGCGCGGAGGTGCCGGCGTAGACCTGCAGGTCGCGGACCTCCGGCACGGTGGAGAGGTAGGCCGCCATCTCCTTCGCGGCCTTCTCGGTGCGCGCCAGCGACGAGCTTTCCGGCATGTTGATGATGACCTGGAACTCGTTCTTGTTGTCGAACGGCAGCGTCTTGAAGATGACCAGCCTGAAGGCGACCATCGCCAGCGCCCCGGCCAGCAGCAGCGCGGTGAAGAGCAGGAACTGCCTGCCCGCGGCCGGCTTATAGATCAGCTTCTTCATCAGGCCGCGGTACCAGCGGTCCAGCGCGCCCTCCCTGCCGTGGCCGTGGTGCTTCAGCGGCCATTTCTCCACCACCTTGGCGTACAGCCACGGCGTGAAGGCGAAGGCCACGCCGAGCGAGAACAGCATCGCGACGGAGGCGCCTATCGGTATCGGACGCATGTAGGGGCCCATCAGGCCGCGCACGAAGGCCATCGGGAGTATCGAGGCTATCACGGTCCAGGTCGCGAGTATCGTGGGATTGCCCACCTCGTCCACCGCGTTCAGGATGTTCCGGAACAGCGAGTTCTTCCTGTGGAGCATGCAGTGGCGGTTGATGTTCTCCACCACGACTATCGCGTCGTCGACCAGGATGCCGATGGAGAAGATCAGCGCGAACAGCGTGATGCGGTTCAGCGTGTAGCCGTACAGGAAGTAGACCAGCATCGTCAGCGCCAGCGTGACCGGGATGGCCACCAGCACTACGGCGGCCTCGCGCAGGCCCAGCGTAAGGGCTATCAGCACGGTGACCGACAGCGTGGCCAGCAGCATGTGGTAGATCAGCTCGTCGGACTTGGCCTTGGCGGTCTCGCCGTAGTTGCGCGTGACGGTCAGGCTGACGCCGTCGGGTATCTCCTTTCCTTTCATGGCCTCTACGCGGGAGAGTATCTCGCGGGCCACCTCGGTGGCGTTGGCGCCGCGGCGCTTGGCCACGGAGAGGGTTACCGCGTCGGACGGACCGGCCTTGGAGCTGGAGGCGGGGCCCTGCAGCATCGTGACGGAGCGCTCCTCCTCGTCGGGGCCGTCGGCGATGTCGGCGACCTCGGAGAGGCGCACCGGCTTGCCGTCGTAGACGCCGACCACGATGTTGCGGAGGTCCTCGGCGCTGCGGACGAAGGCGTCGGTCTGGGCCAGCAGGACGGTATCGCCCTTGTTGTAGTGCCCGGCGGGCAGGTTGGCGTTGGACATCTTGATGATGCCGGCCAGCATCGGCGGGGTCAGGCGGTGGCGCGCGATGGAGACCGGGTCGAAATGCACTATGAACTGCCGCTTGTGGCCGCCGATGATGCGCGTCTCGGAGACGTTCTGGACGGAGTTGATCTCGGTCTGTATCCTGGCCGCTACGCGGCGCAGGTCGTAGCCGCTCTTGTCCCTGCCCCAGAGCGTCAGCGCCAGCACGGGCACGTCGTCGATAGCGCGGAACTTGATCAGCGGCTCTCCGGTGCCGCGCGGGAAGATGTCCTTGTTGTCGAGCGTCTTGGTGTAGATCAGGTTGGCCGCGGTCTCGGGGGAAGTGCCCACCTTGAAGCGCACGGTGAACATCGCGAAGTTGGGCTGGGCCATCGAGTAGATGTACTCTACGCCGGGTATCTCCCAGAGCTTGCGCTCGCCCACTTCGACGAGGTGCTTCTCTATCTCCTTGGGCGCCGCGCCGTAGAACGGCACCATGATGTCGAACATGGGCACGTTGATCTGCGGTTCCTCCTCGCGCGGCAGCTTGAACGTCGAGAAGACGCCGAGCAGGATGAAGGTTATTATCAGGATGGGGGTGAGGCGGGAGCCTATGAAGCTCTCCGCTATGCGCCCGGCCATGCCGTACTTGTGTTCTGGGTTCTGCATTTGTCGCTCCGATGTTCTAAGGTTTCCGTCGGGGTCCTGTCGTCCGACGCGTATTTTTGTTCCGTCTGGCTGTCCGGGCGTTCTTCCGCGAACCCTGGAAGATGGAAACCCTTGCGTCGGTTTCCCCCCGTACTTTGGTCCCGCCGCGGGCCTGAAATTTCCGGTCTCCTCTCCTCGATCCCCGCTTTGTCTTAAAGTACGGGGCCCCCCCTTCCGCAACGGGTTCGTGGAAGAACGCCCGTCCGTCCCTGCGGTTCAAGCGGGGCTTTGCGGCTAATAGTTCCCTGCGGACAGCCTGCCGGAGATGTCCTTGACCGCGGCGGCGTCCAGCGTCTCCGAGGCCAGCAGGGCCTGCGCATGGTAGAGGTTCAGCTTGAAAAGGTCCTGGTAGTAGGCGGCCTCGGCCTGCAGCACGCTGGCCTGCGCGCGCAGCACCTCCAGAACGCTCTGGCGGCCCTGGCGGTACAGCGGGCGGAACAGCTCCAGGGACTGCTTGGCCTTCTCCACGGTCTCCTTCGTGACCGGCAGGGTCTCGAGCGCGGAGCTGTAATTGTTGAGGGCTTCCGACAGCTCTACGGCGGCCTGCTTATCGGCTTCGTCGGCGCGGCTGGAGGCCATGGAGGCCTCGGCCCTGGCGCCGTCGCGCCTGGCGAACCAGGCGGGGTCGCCTATGGGCATGGTCAGGCGCAGGCCGAGCATGCGGTTGCCCTTGAAATCGGAAAGGCTCTCCGAATTGGTCTCCCAGGAGCCGAACGCCTCCACTACCGGCAGCACGGAGTTCTCCTGCATCTTCTCGGCCGTCCTGGAGATCTGCGCCATCTTGCGCAGGGCCAGCACGTCCTTGCGGCCGGCGGCTCCGTCCTCGAGCCGGCCCCGGTCGAGGGCGGGGTAGCCCGGGTCGCGCAGCTCGCCGGAAACCTCGGCCCCGCCGGGCAGGCCTACCGCTATACCCAGCTTCTCCTTCTCCAGCTCCAGCGCCTTGTCCCACTCCAGTTTGTAGCCGCGCAGCGTGGAAAGTATGGCCTCGGCGCCGTAATAGTCCGAGCCCAGCACCATGCCCTTGTCCTTGAGCATCTGGGCGGTCTTGAGCTCGGTTTCCGCCGCCGCGACGCTGTCGGCGGCCAGGCCGGCCAGCCGGGCGCGCAGCAGGACCATCATCCACTGGTAGGCTATCTTGAAGGTTATGCCCGAGTTGGCGCGGGCGTAGCCGGCCTCGGCCGCCTCTACGCCGAGCTTTCCCATCTTTTCCGCGTTGGAAATGGCGAAGCCGGTGAACAGCGGGACCCCGGCCTCCACGCCTGCCATGTAGTTGCGCGCCGGGTCCGGGTCGTTTATCGTGGCCAGGGAGGCCATGCCGAAAGTGCCCTGCTTCATCGCCGTGGCGAAAGCGTAGACCGGGTCGTTCCCGTCGGTATACATGCCCTTGAGCTTCAGCCCGCCGAAGCGGCTCATCCTGGCCTGCTTAAGACCGGCCTTGGCCCCGCTCACCCTGGCGGCCTCCGTTCTTATCACATTGTCGACTTTTAACCCGCGGTCCACGGCCTGCTCCAGCGTCAGGCCCGCCCTGGCGTAGGCGGCGAGGGGGAGTATCAGTATTGTAGCCAGCGGAAGCTTCTTCAGGTCCATGCTTTTCTCCTTTCCTGCACCAATGAGATGCGGGGAAGGCGAAAAAGTTTCATAGGGCCGCCGCGAAAGACGGGTTTGCCCCCGCGCGAGTCCTCGGGACCGGTCCAAGGCGGAAGCCCATTATGCTATTATAGGCCTCCAGGGGGATATCTAATGAAGATACTCATAGCTGATGACGATAGCGCCAGCAGGATGGTGGCGGGACGGATAGTGGAGCTGTGCGGGCATAAGCCGGTCTACGCTTCCAACGGCACGGAGGCTCTGGTGGCGCTTTCCGACAGGGAGATACTGGTGGCCGTCTGCGACTGGATAATGCCGGGGCTTTCAGGGCTGGAGCTGATAAGGAAGGTGCGTGCCGACGCTGCCAGGCAATACGTGTACTTCATAATCCTTACCGGCAGCAAGCTCGGGAACATAAATTTCATGGAGGCGATGGACGCCGGCGCCGACGATTACATGCAGAAGCCGCCCGATAAGGACCTGCTGAGGGTGCGTCTGAGGGTGGCGCAGCGCATTCTGAGCATGAACACCGAGATAGGCACGCTGAAGTCCATTATCCCTATCTGTTCCTATTGCGGCCGTATACGCCGCGACGACGAGGCCTATGAGACGCTGACGTCCTATATAGCGAAGAATTCCCCCATACGCTTCTCGCACGGGATCTGCCCCGACTGCGCGAAGAAGCACTTCCCGGAATAACCGGGCTCAGAAAGTGTAGACGAAGCCGGCCGTCAGGCCTAGGCCGGAGAAGGAGGTCTTCCCCGAGCGGGCGAAGGAGCGGTAGCCTTCGGCCAGCGAGTGGAAGCGCCAGCGCGAATTGTCGAACTGCCATTCATAGCCCAGTCCCAGGTTCCAGGCCGGGTGCCAGCCCAGCAGCGGGGCGGCGAAAGCCGTATTTCGGGCGGAAGAGGAGAAGCGGTGGGCCGAGACCCCTCCGCGCAGCAGCACGTAGCGGGTCTGCGGCGTGCCGAGCGGTATCAGCGCCAGCTCGAGTCCGGCCGGTATCTCCAGGTGGGAGATGCGGGAGCGTCCTCCGTCCAGCCTGTCCTGGCCCATGCTGTTGTACTTGAGGCCGGTGTAATAGCGCACCCAGGAGAACAGGTGGCCTCCTGCCAGCAGCTTCGGTCCGGGGTAGGAGGTCTCGGTCTTTGCTTTCCCGCCGCCGAGGTTGATGACCAAAGCCTCGGATTGCAGCGCCAGCGAGGCGAAGGCCGGCTTCCGCGGGACCGTAGAGACCCCGTTTGAGATGTGCGCCACGCTTTTTACCTGGCCGGCCGGCATAGGCTGGCTGGTCTTGAGGTAGTCCAGGAACTCCTTCTTCTCCTTGTCGGTCCAGGCGTCCTGGCTTTTCAGGTCGGGCAGGCCGGCCGCGCGCGGCTGGGCCAGCGGCAGGGTCAGCAGTATCAGGGAGAGGAACGCGGTTCTCATCGATATATCTGGCGACTTGTTATATAATACAAAAATGAGGCTCCTGAAACCCGCGCTGGCCGCTTTGCTGCTGTCGGTCGCCGTGTCGGCCCGCGCCGCGACGATAGCCGAGGCCCGCGCCGGCGTGGTGCGCGAGACCATGACGTACCTGAACACCCCGTACCTCTGGGGGGGAATGCACCCGGATACCGGCATGGACTGCTCCGCCTTCGCCAAGCTGGTCTACGCCCGGGCCGGGCTTTACCTGCCGCGCGTTTCGGCAGAGCAGTTCGCCCAGACGAAGCGCCTTCCGCCCGCCTCCGTCCTGCCGGGCGACCTGATCTTCTTCGCCATGAAGAACCCCGGCACCCCGCGCGTGGACCACGTGGGCATCTATGTGGGCAAGGGCTTCTTCGTTCATGCCTCGTTCAGCAACGGGGTGCACATCGATTCTGTATATAATCCATACTATTACGCCAGAATGGTCAGCGTGCGCAAGTACGCCGGCTTCTGAACCGTCCCCGGCCCTTGACAAGTCAAGATAAAGGCCTATACTATTAATTAGGACCGTCGACCCTCCAGGATATGTCGCCGCCAGGTAGGACCTAAGTCCTATTGCGCGCCGGGTCTTTGGACCTTTGATTAAAGTCAAACGATAGTGGAAACTATATATATGAAACGGTTGTGGCTTACCCTGGCGGCGCTGGCCGCGTTAAGTACCGGGCTCGTCGCAGAGGACGCGCCTTTCGGCGCTTTGACGCTGCCGTCCCCGGCCTCGGTTTCCGCGCCGTCCCCCGCGGCCGCCGCGGTCCCGGCCGAAAGGGAATGGCTGGTGCTGGTTTTCATCAACGGGGTGAACGACCTCGGCATGTTGGGGGACGCCGAGAAGGATATCAACGAGATGGAGGCCGTCGGCTCCACCGATAAGGTCGCGGTGCTGGCGGAATACGGGCTGATGGGGTCCGACGACGACTCCAACCTGCGGTTCCAGCGCGGAACCAAGACCCTCTACATAACCCGCGACGAGGACCCTGAGGAGATAACCTCGCCGGTGATCTATTCCTCCAACGACTCCGACATGGGCAGCGCGGCCAACCTGGTGCGCTTCGCCAGGCGCGGCCTGCGCCTCTACCCGGCCAGGAAGCTGGCGGTGGTGGTCTGGAACCACGGCGCGGGCCTCCAGGGGATCTCCTTCGACGACGTCAGCAGGAACCATATCGAGATCGATTCGCTGGGGCGCGCCATGGAGGAGATAAGCCGCGCCGCTGGCCGCAAGATAGACGTTTTCGCCACCGACGCCTGCCGCATGCAGATGGCCGAAGTGGCCTACGAGTTAAGGAACGCCGCGTCCGTAGTGGTGGGCTCCGAGGAGACCATATCCGATGCCGGCTATCCCTACGCCCCCATACTCCGGCGCCTTGCCGCGAACCCCTCCATGAACGCGGAGCGGCTGGGCGCTCTCATCGTGGACGAGTACATCGCCAGCTGCAGCGATAACGCCACGCTCTCGGCCGTACGCACGGCGGCCCTGCCAACCTTCGTAAAGGCGCTGGACAACTGGGTTTCCGCCATCCGTTCCGACCCGGCGGCCCTGGCCGCGGCGTCCGATAAAACCCTGACCGATTCCGTTTCGCATTTTTCCAACAAGGACTCGAAGGACCTCGTGGATTACATAGACAAGGTCGACGCTTCTCCCAGGGCGGGCGGGCGGGTCAGGGTCGCGGGCGCGGCGCTGAGGAACTATATTTCCGGCGCGCTGCTGATACGCTCCGGGGCTCTGCCGGCCGGACCGCCGCCGGACGGCGATCCCTATACGGCCGCCAACGGCCTGGCCGTCTACATTCCGGACCTGCGTTACGCCTCCGACAATTACGAGCGCCTGGCCTTCGCGGCCGACTCGCTCTGGGACGATTATCTGCTCGATATGATGAGGGAGAGGCTTAAGTGATATGAGCGCCGCCGCCAGGACCGCCCGCATAACCGCCACAGCCGCGGTCCTGCTGGTTTGCGGCCTGCGGGCCGGAGCCGCCGAGGGCGACCCCGCCGACAGGCTGGCCGCCTACGAGCTGGCCATAGCCAGCGCCAATCCCGCCGCCGCGGCCGCTTACCTGAGGGACGGCGAGGCCCGCGAGCTGGCCCAGGCCGACCCGCGCAAGAGCGCGGAGCTGCTGGGCAAGGCCGAGGCGCTCAAGGACCTCAAGGACCTGCTGAACATGGACTGGGACGACGCCAAGGTCAACCAGCTCAACAAATCTCTCGCCATCCGCATTGACGTGGAGAAGCCGCTTTCGCTGCTCGGCGTGGGGCCGGAGCCGGAGAAGCTGCTCTCCTGGCTGGTCCGGTACGCGCCCAGGTACCCGGCCGCCAAAAAGGCCGCCGTGAGGAAGGCCATAAGGCAGTGGGAGGTCGTCTTCGGCACGATGACCGACACCCGCACGATGAAATGGGGCCAGGCCGGCTGGCAGAACATAACAAAGGCCAACTGGGAAGGCATGGTGCTGCGCGAGCGCAACGCGGTGATAGAGAAGCTGATAGCGCGCGACCCGTCCTTCCTGATCTACAACGACGAGCGCCTTGCGGCCGAGAAGGACCGCGTGGCGGTGGCGGCGGCGCTGATCCAGGTGAAGAACTCCGGGGCCCTGTCTCCGGCGCAACTGAGCCAGCTCTCTGGCAAGTCCTTCGACGACCAGCTCTACCTGTTGGGCAACATGTTCGACAACAGCGATATCGCCGTGAGCCAGGACCTGAAGAACAAGATAAACTCCGCGCGTTCCTCGCTGCCGGGCGAGGTGCTGCCTTACCAGCAGCGCCAGCTCTTGGGCGGCATGCTCAATACCGCGGTGACGAAAGAGCTCTCCGGCACGCAGGCCGGAGCCCGCGCGCTTTCCGCCTTCCCCGGCGGGCTGAAGATAACCGTGGCCCCCGTGCAGGGGGCCTATTCCCGCTACGACGCCTCCACCGGCGGCATAGTGCTGGACTCGGAGACCATACAGCAGTACATGCGGGTGAAGGGCTACACGGCGGACTCGCTGATGCGCAGTCCGGAGCAGGTGGCGGAGATAGCCAAGTACATGTCCCCGGCCGTGGTCTACGAGTCCGCCCACAAGATGCAGGCCGACTGGGCCGTCTCACGTGGCATATACCTGCCGCAGGTGCAGGAGAATGAGATAGAGGCCATGTCGCTGGAGGGGCTGTATACGACGGAGAAAATGCAGAAAGACCGGAAATTCAAGGATATTCTTACCTCCAGCAGGGAATTTTCTTCGTATGCCGCCAAAAAGATGGATGTCGGCACGCAGTACCAGAAGCGGGGTTCCAAAGGATTCGCGATTACAGTGCGACAATTATATTCCGCCGGGCTGCCATCGCTGTCCACCGCGGCCGCCCATGTTCTGGGCGCTGTAACCTCGGAGTTGGAGCGCCGCGAGACCATGCCCGCGGCTGAAAAATCCGCCCTGGACTCAGGAGGCCTAAGCCTTTCCGAGACGCTGGAGATGTCCCCGGAGGAGCTGGCCTACTCGGTAAAAGAGATACAGACGCCGGTACTTGTTAAAATACAGGGGGACCTGTCCAACCTGGGTACGTACAGGAGCCGTTACGCCGCCTCGGACAGGCAGGGCCGCAAAAGCCTGAAAGCGCTGGAGCGCGGCACAGCCTCGGCCGGCGCGGCCGTGCCGCCATTGACCATATGAAGAACGCCTTGCTGAACCTGAGCCTCCTTGCCTTCATGGCCTCTCCGTCCTTGGCCGGGGCGCAGCCGAAGGCCCGCGCGGAGCAGTACAAGCCCTATTCCATGGAGGGCGGACATTTCTCCTGCCTGGTGCCGGAGAGCTGGGAGCTGAAACGGGACAAGGACCAGGACGAGGAGTATAAGATATACGAGATAGAATTGGTTGCGCCTAAATCCGCTAAAGCTCCGATCGCGATATTCATTTCTTATTATTCCAAGGACAACGAGGATTTTAACGATTACAGGGACTACATAAAGCGTAATTCACGCAATGTTGCGGGAGAGACAAAAACCAGCAGGGAGAATTACGCGCCGGTAAAGAACATCCGGCTGAACGACAGGAAGGGCTTCGAGCTGTCCAGCGAGACGCTCGAGTTCCTGCACCCCGAGAGCAAGTCCGACGAGAGCGTGGCCCTGAAGGAGAAGATCTACGTCCTGCCGGCCAAGTCCGGTTTCTACGTCGTACGTTTCAGCGCCCCCAGGGAAGAGTTCGCCCCGAACCTGAAGGTCTTCGAAAAAGTTGCCAGAAGTTTCAAAGGCCGGCCCTGACCGTCGTCTTAAAAAACAAGAACCGCGCCTAAAGCGCGGTTCTTGTTTTTTCCAAAAAAATCCTGCCTTCTCAGGGTCAGCGCAGCTTCTTGGCCTGCAGGTAGTCCACCAGGTCGGCGGGATAGTCGGTGATGATGGCGTCCACGCCCGCGGCGATGGCCAGGTCCCATATCTTTGGATCGTTCACGGTCCACGGAGCCACCAGTATGCCTGCGGCGTGAGCTTCCTTCACGGCCTCGGCCGTCACCCACGACATGTTCGGGCTCCAGATGTCGGTCCTGTCGGCCTTCAGGGCCGGCACGATGTTTAGCAGGTCCTCGCCGGTGAGCTGCGAGGTCCGGATCTGCGGCGCCTGCTTCTTTATCTCGCGCAGCGTGCGCACGTCGAAGGACTGCACTATCACGCGCTTCTCCATGCGGTGCTTTCTGACTTCCTTGACCACCAGCTCGGCGAACTTGGCGGGGGCGGGGGAGAGCTCCGGGGCCCAGGGGAAGATCTTGGTCTCTATGTTGAACTCGGCCTTCGGCGCGGTCTCGTAGCCGGACTTCTCCACCATAGAGAAGACCTCGTCCAAAGTGGGCATGGGCGTGCCTGGCACCGGTATCTGGCGCGGGAATCTGGGGTTCTGCAGCGCGCCGCAGTCGTATTTCTTGAGCTCATCCAGCGTTAGCGAGCGGATGGGCACTGGCTTTTCCAGCTTCGCGCCTTCCGGTCCCGTGCAGCGCTCCGGAGTGACGTTGGGTTCGTGGGAGATCACGATGACGTCGTCCTTGGTGACGTTCATGTCCATCTCCAGCACGTCGGCCCCGGCCATCAGGGCGGCCTCGAAGGCCGGTATAGTGTTCTCCGGCACGGTGCCGCGGCTGCCGCGGTGACCGTGCACCAGCGGGCCCGCCGCCGAGGCCGAGGACGCCGCGCAGGCGATAACTACGAAAAGAAGTCTCTTCATGTTCCCTCCGGTAAGAATAATAAGACGGCGCTTCCGGGTTTAACGCGGGCAATCGGGGTTTGTCTCCGGGGCGCCACGTGGACCGGAACGCAAAACGCGTTCGGCCACACCGTGGCCTCGCTCATCATTCGGGCTCGGCGCGGTGCAAGCCTCGCGCAAGAAAGTGTCGCTTCGCTCCACGCATGAAGGTTTTGCTAACCCGGTCCCCGCGTCGCCCGCTGGCGTGTGCCCACGCGATCCCTGAAAGAACTAAATAAGATATTAACAAATTATCCCGGGGGCACCTGGCGCGAGGATAATGCTATTATTTATTGTCGTCAATCTGAGGGCGAGGTGCTTGCATGTGCGGAGTGATAGGCTTAACTTGCGCTAAGGACAGGGAAGACCTCGGGGTGGAGGCTTCGCGCCTGCTGCGGATGCTGGAGTACCGCGGCTACGACTCCACCGGCGCGCTGATACAGGATTCCGCCGGCCGCGTCACGCTCAAGAAGGACGTGGGCGCGCCCAGTGTAATAACCAGGAAGCTGGGCATAGACCGCCTCTCCGGAAAGCTCTTCTGCGGCCAGGTGCGCTGGGCCACGTTCGGAGTGGTCACGAAGGAGAACGCCCAGCCGCACGACGCGCGCTGCCACACCCATCTCTACGGCGCCCATAACGGCAACATCACCAACTGCGACCAGCTGAAGGAATGGCTGGTCTCCACCGGCCACGACGTGAAGAGCGACAACGACGGCGAGATGCTGGTGCACACCGTGGAGCATTATTTCGCGATAGAGCTTAAAAGGCTCAAGGACCACAGGAACAGGAAGGCCCGCCACGACGCGCTGAAGAAAGCGATACTCGCCGCGGCCAAAAAGACCACGGGTTCCTTCGCCGCCGTGGTGGTGGACCCGGTCACCGAGCTGATGGCCTGCATAAAGGCCGGCAGCAGCCTCTACATGGGCGCCGGCGTGGACGACGCGCACGGCCCGTTCACAATAGCCTCGTCGGACCTCGCGAGCGTGCTGTCGATGACCAAGATGCTCTACCCCATCAAGGAGGACGAGTTCGCGCTGTACACGCCGCAGAAGGCGGAGTTCTTCAGCCTGCGCACCGGCCGGCCCATCAAGAAGGAAAAACTGCGCAGTCACCTGCGCGTCGAGGAGACCGGCCTCCGGAAGCCGTTCCGTTATTTCATGGAGCAGGAGATCTTCAGCGAGTCCGCCGCGGCCTCCAAGGTCCTGGCCTATTTCGCCGACCGCTCCCCGCTCACCGATCTGGCCCGCCAGGCCGCCCGCAAGGACAAGCCCTTCGTTAAGGACCTGAAGTCCCGCGTGACGCGGCTGGCCGCCATCACGGACGCGGCTGTCTTCAAGAAAGAGGCCGCTTCCTTCTTCGGCTGCCGGTCTATGAAGAAAGCCCTCGAGTATGCCCGTGCCTGCCGCCTGCCGCTGGCCTCCATGGCGCCGGAGTCCTCGATGGCGGACTTCTTCGTGGAGCTGCGCTCCCTGTGCGGCTCCGCCGAATGCGGCCAATCGATAAAGTTCGCTGACGCCCTGTTCATGGTGGACGAAATAGAGGACATCCGCTCCCGGGTACGGGAGTTCTGCGCGCGGCTCGCCTCCTGCCGGAGGAAAGGGCGCGCCGCCTATTTCGTGGCCTGTGGCACCTCGTACAACGCGGCCCGGTGCGCTGCCGTTTTCTTTAACCGCATGGCGGGCACGGCCGTCACGGCCTGCCTGCCGGGGGATTTCCGCGCGCAGTGCCTTAGCTCCGTGCGCGACGGGGACGTCGTCATCGGCATCAGCCAGAGCGGCGAGACAAAGGACCTGATAGACGTGCTCAACCAGGTGAAGGCCTCGGGCCGGAAGGTCTCGTTCCTGAACATAGTGAACAACGTCAACTCCACGATAGCGCTGGAGAAATCGGATGTCTGCATCCCGCTTTACTGCGGCCCGGAGATAGCCGTGCCCGCTACGAAGAGTTTCGTCAACCAGCTGCTTATCCTCTACCTACTGGCCCTCCGGCTGGGCGAGAGGCTGGCCGCGGAGGACCGGGACATGGCGCGCTCGTCCGGGCTGAGGAAGTACGCCGACAACCTCTACCGGGTGCCGGAGCTGATAGAGGAGACCATCAACAACACGCGCGACGCCGTGCAGCAGGCCGCCCAGGACCTCTATCTGGAGCCCAGCGTGCATATTCTTGCCACCGGCATGCAGGGCATAGCGCGAGAGGGCGCCCTCAAGGTGCGCGAGGTGGTGCTCAACCACACCGAGGGCTTCGAGTCCCCGGAGTTCAAGCACGGCCCCAATACCATACTCGGAGTGAACACGATCTTCGGCATGGAGGGCGTGGGCGCCCTGACCGACAAGTTCGCCGACATGATAAAGTACGCCGTGGGCCGCGGCGGCAAGAGCCTGGCTCCGGAAAGCCTGTCCCGCGTCTTCCACGCCGTTTCCGGCTACGCCTTCTTCGACCGCAAGCCGGCCGGCCTCAGTCTGGCCGAGGCGGAGCTGTTCTCCGATATCTTCAAAAAGCACAACTTCTTCGAGAGCATGTACACGAACTACCCGTTGGTGTTCGTCACCGGTCCCAACTCGCGCGACGTGAACCTGACCATCTCGCAGATAAACACGCACAAGATACGCGGCGCCAATATTTACGTGCTGGCCGAGGAGGACAAGCTGCTGCGCGAGGCCGCGCAGAAGAGCGTGCCTTC
>JAKAMO010000007.1:26483-50891 GCA_021812825.1 bacterium
TGTACTCCAAGACCTACCGCCACGGCTACGTGGCGCTGCCCAGGACCGGAGACGACCTGCTGGTGTTCTTCACGTCGTCGGTGGCGCTGCAGCTGCTGGCGATGGAGATGAGCGTGCGCAAGATGGACTTCCTGGACCGCCTCGGCATACAGGACCACGGCGTGCACCCCGACTCGCCCAAGAACGTCAGCAAATCCATAACCGTGGACTGATGAAAGGATCCCGCCCTAACCATGCGACGCTCTTAGCGCTGACCGCGCTGCTGGCCGCCGTCCTGCCCGGACCGGCGAGGGCCCGGGACGAGGCCTTTCCCGGAGACGCCGCTTCGACCGCGGAGATCTCCACCGTCTCCGTGTCTGGCGCCGGGCTGGAGGACCTTCCGGCGCCGGCGGCGCCGGCGCTTTCTTCGGGAGCGCCGTCCGGACTCGAAGTTTCCACCGTCCCGGCGGAAGTTGAGCTTTCCAGCGATACGCACCGGCCGGTGCTGTTCCTCGACGAGGTCAGCCAGGGGCTGTCGATCTTCAATTCCCTTTTCACCGGCATAGACAAACTGATCTCCGGCCAGGAGGCGACTTCCGCTAACAAAACCTCCATGAATCTGAGCTTTAGGTCGGTGGTGGGGCGCTACATGCCGCTGAAGAACGAGCCGCGGGCAGACATGCGCATAGATATGCCCAGTACCCTGCACAGGCTCAAGCTGATCATAGAGCACGCCCCGGCGGAGGACGGTTCTGTGTCGGCCTCCGAGGAGCGCATAGCGCGCGGCCAGACCCCTTCCGAGGGCACTACGCTGGGCGGCAAGTACAGCCTGTTCTCCGGCCGCCACTTCAGGCAGGACCTGCACGTGGGTAGCAGGCTCATGCTCTCCAGAAGCCGGATCTACAGGATCTTCGCCAAGTTCCGGGTTGGCGCGCAGGCCGATTTCTGGGGCGCCTGGCGCTCGATAGTGTTCACGCAGGCCGGCTGGTTCTCCGACCCGTGGCTGGAACTTTCCGGAGGCGTTTATTTCTCCCGCGCCCTTCCCAGGAGGGCGACCCTCTCGATAAACTCCAGCGCGGAGAAGACCACGCTGGCCAGGAAGATCGACATCTTCGAGTCGGTGGCCGTGGTGAAGCAGGTGGGCAGGCTGGATTCCGTCGGACTGGCCCTGCAGCTGCATTCGGTCACGGTGCCGTACAACAGGGCCGAGCTCTACGCCGTGGTGCTGGCCTACCGGCGCAACCTTTACAACGGCTGGATGTTCGGCGAGATCAGTCCGGCGATGGAATACCCCAGGGAGCATTCCTTCAAGCCCGCCCCCGGCATATCCGGAAAGATCAATATGTACTTCGGCTATACGAAGCAGGGGAAGAAATGAAGTACTTCGACGCCCACAACCACCTGCAGAACTACGCCGCCGACGCCGAGGAGGCCGCGGCCATGGCGGCGGCCTCCTCGGCGGGCGTTGCCGGCATGCTCTGCTGCGGCACCAGCCCGGAGGACTGGGGCAAGGTGCTCGAGCTGTCCGGCAGATATCCGGGAGTGGTCCCGGCCTTCGGCCTCCACCCGTGGTTCAGCGCCGAGGATGGCTGGCAGTACCGCCTGGAGGAGTTCCTGCGCAGGGTGCCGGCCGCCTGCGTGGGAGAAATAGGCCTGGACGGGGCGAAGGGCGCGGCTGGGCAGGAGAGGGACTTCCTGGCCCAGCTGGAGCTGGCCCGACAGTTCGGCCGCCCGGCGGTGATCCACTGCGTCAAAAGCTGGGGGCGGTTGCTGGAGCTGCTGAGCGCTGCCGGGCTGTCGTGTTTCATGCTGCACGCCTACGGGGGCTCGCCAGAGATTGTGAAGGCCTTCGCGGAGCTCGGCGGGTATTTTTCCTTCGGCGGGGAGCTGAAGGACCCCAGGCGAGAGAAGCTGAAGGCGGCCCTGGCGGCGGTGCCGCCCGAGAGGCTGCTCTTCGAGACCGAGTCTCCGGAAGGCGACGCTCCCGGCTGGCGGTCGGGGCCGGCCGGGGTGGCGGAGGTGGTGGAGATATCGGCCGCGGTACTGGGGCGCTCCGCCGAAGACATGGCGGAACTCTCCGTCGCCAATGCCGCCAGGTTCCTTTCCGGAAAGCGCTGAACTTCTAGACCAGGTGAGAGGCCGGGGGCTCCGGCTTGGCCGGACCCTCGCAGATATGCCTGACCGCTTCCGCGGCGCAGGTCATCCCGAACACCGAGGTTAGGAAACAGGCCGTGCCCAGCACCACGCTCTTCTTGGTGCAGCACTGGAACGGGTTCTCGCCCTGCGGGCAGAGGCAGCCGGCCTTGCAGTCGGACAGTTCCACGCCTTCGTGCGGTCGGCGCGGCGGCTCTATCGTGCAGACGGCCCTCACTCCGAACTTCCCCTTCCTGGGGAAGGAGTACTTGTCGCGCAGGATCTTGCGCACGGCGCGGGCCAGTGGATCCAGCTCGGTGAGCCCCAGGTCCGTCACGCGCACCTTCGTGGGGTCGAAGCGGCCGCCGGAGCCGGTGGAAACTATCAGCGGTATGCCGCGCTCGCGGCAGTAGTTTATCAGGTAGCACTTGGAGGTGATGTGGTCGATGGCGTCTATCACGAAGTCCGGCCGCTCCAGCATCAGCTCCCCGCAGGTCTCCTCGCTGAAAGGCTTGGTTATGGCGTCTATCCTGGCCTCCGGGTTTACCAGGCGCAGGCGCTCGGCCAGGAGCGGGGCCTTCTCCCTGCCCACGGTGCCGCTCAGGGCCTGGAGCTGCCTGTTGAAGTTCCTGATGCAGACGGTGTCGAAATCTATCACCGTGACGCGGCCGACGGCGGAGCGCGTCACGCCCTCTGCGGCCCAGGAGCCTACGCCCCCCAGCCCGATCACCATCACGTGGGAGCGGCGCAGCTTCTGCAGCGCCTCCGGCCCCACCAGGCGGGTCAGGCGGTCGAAGCGACGCTCCGGGTCCTCAAGGTCCCTACCTATGTGCTTGTTCTCTTTCATCGTTGCGCGGTCTCCGTGCTCTTGGCCCAGTCTATGACCTTTTCCGCGACCCCCGGGGTCTTGAACATGTTCACGCCGTGTCCGGCGCCGCCGTCCAGCGCGGAAAGCTTCAGCCCGTATCCGCCGGCCCGCTCGCTGAACAGCAGCGCGCTGCGCCAGGCGTAGGGATCGTTCTCGGAGGCCAGCAGCAGCACGCGCTTCGGCGCGCGCGGCAGATAAGCGTCGGCCCTGACGCCGGCGTACTCCAGCCCCGCCGACAGCAGCACCAGCGCCGCAGGCTTCGTCTTTCCCTCGGCCGCGGCTTTCAACGCCAGGTTGGCGCCTACGCTGGCGCCGCAGAATATCTGGCGGCCGGCCGGCAGGCCTTTTTTCTCAAGCCAGGCGGAGGCCGCCTCGATATCCTTGGAAGCGGCCGCCCAATCCTCAGCCGAGAAATTCCTGTAGTCGGCGGCCTTTCCCCGGCAAGCCCTGCTCTTCCCGTGGCCCCGCAGGTCCAGCGACAAATAGCCAATGCCCCGTTTCTCCAGTTCCTTCTGGAACGGGGCCCATTCGTTCTTGTCGGAGCCGAGGCCGTGCACGTTGACGAAAACGTAAGCGCCGCTGGAGGGGGCCAGGTAAAAAGCCTCTAGGGAGCAGCCGTCGGACGTTTTGAAATGTACGGCGGCCTGCCCGGCAGCCGCGGCGGGGAGCGCGGAGAGCAGCGCCGCCGCGCAGCAGAGCAGCAGGTGGGTCATGGCTACCTGTCCGCCTTGTGGTGCATCTTCCAGGTGGCCGCGAACAGCGCCATAGAGATGACGCAGGCGGCCAGCAGCAGCGCGAAGCCGCCGTCCCAGCCCCAGCGGTCCACTATCTTCCCGAGCCCCAGCTCGGCGATGACGGCGCCGAAGACATAGCCGAAGAAGCCGGTGAAACCGGCCGCGGTGCCGGCGGCCTTCTTGGGCACCAGGTCCACCGCGCTTACGCCTATCAGCATCACGGGCCCGTAGATCAGGAAGCCGATGGTGAACAGGCAGGCCGAGTCCACCAGGAAATGCCCGGCCGGGTTCTTCCAGTACACCCAGACGGCGGCTGTGACCAGCACCATGAAGATGAACGAGACCGGGCTGCGGCGGCCGCCGAAGAGACGGTCCGACGCCCAGCCGGCCAGCAGCGTCCCGGGTATGCCCGCCACTTCATAGAGGAAGAACAGCCAGCGCGAGGTGTCGGCCGGGCAGGCTTTTACGGTGGTGAGATAAGTGGGCGCCCAGTTGAGCACGCCGTAGCGCACGACGTAGATGAAGATGTTGGCCACGGCTATTATCCACAGCGGCTTGTTGTTCAGGACGAAATTGAAGAGGATCTCCCGCGCGGTCAGCTCCTTCTCCGGATCGGCCACGCCGGTGTCGGGGTGGTCGTTCTTGTGATCCTCTATGGAGGGCAGGCCGCAGGACTGCGGCGTGTCGCGCAGGAAAACAAGCAGCAGCAGGCCCATGCCTATGGCCAGCAGCGCCGGCACGTAGAAGACCAGCTTCAGCGTGAGGCCGCCGCCGAGAGCGGCCCCTGCCGCCATGACGGCCGCCAGCGCCAGCGCGCCGTTCACTATGGGGCCCACCAGCCCGCCGCCCAGGTTGTGCGCCAGGTTCCAGACGGCGAAGATCCTGCCGCGCTCCCCGTCGCTGAACCAGTGCGTCAGCGTGCGCGCGCAGGGGGGCCAGCCCATGCCCTGCGCCCAGCCGTTGACGAACCACAGCGCGAACATAACCGTCACCGAACCGGCGAAGCTGGGGAAGATCAGGTTGACCAGGCCGGAGGCCAGCAGCCCGGTGGCCATGAAATAGCGCGGGTTGGAGCGGTCCGAGACGTTGCCCATTATGAACTTGCTCAGGCCGTAGGCCACCGCGAGGCCGGTGGCGATGAAGCCGACGTCGCCCTTGCTCATGCCATAAAGCTTTATCAGGTAGGGTTTGGCCAGCGAGAAGCTGTTGCGGACGAAGTAGAAGAAAGTATAGCCGGCGAAGATCGACAGCATCACCTGCCAGCGCAGGCGGCGGTAGGCGCCGGGGACTTCGTTTTCCGGGAGCGGCTTGGCGAACGGGGCGGGACGGTAGAGCGAGAAGAAGCCTGACGGCATGCTATTTCACCTCCGGGGAGCAGTCGCATGCGGCGTCGTCCTGCGGGTCCTCGCCGCCGAACGAGAACAGCAGGTGCAGCAGCACGGCCAGCACGGTGCCGAAGGCTATGCCGGCTATATTTATCCCGGCCACGGTGAAACCCTTCACGCCGAGGCCGGTGGCGAGGATGATGGAGGAGCCCGCTATTATCAGGTTCTTGTGCGAGCAGAAGTCCACCTTGGCGTCCAGCCAGATCTTAACGCCCATCAGCGCTATCAGGCCGTACAGTATCACGGTCACGCCGCCCAGCACCGGCGCCGGGATGGACTGTATCACCGCGCCGAACTTAGGGCAGAGCCCGAGCAGCAGGGCTATGCAGGCCGCGGCGATGAAATTGTAGACGCTGAAGACGCGCGTGATGGCCATCACGCCCATGTTCTCGGCGTAGGTGGTCTGCGGCGTGCCGCCGCCCATGGCGGACACGAACGACGCCAGCGCGTCGCCGAGGTAGGCGCGGCCCAGGTGTTTGTTCATGTCGCGCTTCATGTAGCCGCCTATGGCCTCGAGGTGGCCCTTGTTCTCGGCCACCAGCACCACGAAGACAGGGGCTATCACCAGCACGGCCTGCCAGCTGAACACCGGCGCGGTGAAGGGCGGCAGGCCCAGCCACGGCGCGGAACGCACGGCGGCCAGCTGCTCCAGGCCTATCAGGCCGAGGAAGAAGGCGAGGGCGTAGCCGGCCACCACGCCGGTCAGTATCGGCAGCAGGCGCAGGAAGCCGCGCAGGTACAGCGAGACCGCGGCCGCCACGGCGAAGGTCACGGCGGCGACCAGCAGGTTCAGCGCGTCGGCCCGGCCGCCGAGAACGAAGTCGCTGTTTATGAAGTTGGAGACCGCCGACGAGGAAAGGTTCAGGCCGATGATGGCCACCACCGCGCCGGTGACTATTGGCGGCATCAACCTGTCTATCCAGGAGGAGCCCCAGCGCATCGTGACGGCCGCGGCCGCAGCGTAGAGCACCGCGGCCGCGGCTATGCCGGAGAGCGCGTAGGGGATGTTGGCCGGGCTGCCGCCGGTCACGGCCAGCACCGGACCTATAAAAGCGAAGGAGGAGCCGAGGTAGCTCGGGACCTTGGCGCGGGTGGCCGCTATGAAGATCAGCGTGCCGACACCGGAGAAAAAGATGGCCGTCTGCGGGTTGAACCCCATCAGTATCGGGGCCAGCACCGTGGCGCCGAACATCGCGACCACGTGCTGCATACCCATTGGCACGAGGCGCGAAAGCGGGAGCTTGTCTTCCGGGTAGTAAAGTTTATGCATAAATGGAGGCGGCGGTACGGCGCGCGAGGCGTCCGGCCGGCCTTAGGGGCGCTCTATCTGGGCCGCCAGCTCTTCGGGGACGAAGGCGTGCATGGTCCAGGAAGCCAGGCCCTCGCAGCGAAGGCTGACGGCGGCGGAGATCAGTCGGCAGGGCTTGTCCAGCGGCAGCTTGGCGGCGAGGGCTTTCTCTATGTCGCCGTACCCGCCTTCGATGAACTCGGGCAGGTCCGGCATCGCGCTCCTGTTGACGGCGTTGAGCAGGGAGTTCACCAGCGAGTTGAGCATGATGTTGCCCAGCTCGGTCAGCATGATCTCTTCCGCCAGCGAGGTCTTCTCCGACCGCGGGAAGGAATGGCCGGTGAAGCCGCGGGAGACGCATTCGATGTCGCCGGGGCTGACCAGCATGATGGAATATACGGGGATGTCGGTAAGGCGGAGGAAGACGGCGTGCGCGCCGGCGGCGGCGTAGCGCGCTATCACGTCGCGCGGCTTGCCGTGACCGGCGGAAACCATCGCAGCCCGCCATTCTCCGGTGGAGATGCGCGACAGCCTGGAGAGGCATTTCTCCAGGCCCTGCTGCGCCAGCACGTCCAAGGGGGGGTTCTGCGGCATGGTTCAGAGCGTCTTAAGCACTTCCTCGAGGTCGCCGTACATGAACGGCTTGTGCAGCACGGCGGCGGCGCCGGCAGTCAGTAATTGAGTGCTGAGAGATTCCTGCTGCACGGCCGTTACCATTATCACCCGGGCAGCCTGGTCCATCGCCTTTATCTCCTGCAGCGTCTCCAGGCCCGTCTTGCCGGGCATGATCATGTCGAGCAGCGTCAGCTCCGGCTCGAGCTCGCGGAACAGCCGTATGGCCTCATCGCCGTTCTCGGCCTCCCCTACCACCTCGTGGCCCATCTCGCTGAGCAGGTCCCTGATCATGCTCCTGGTCAAGAGATTGTCGTCAACGACCAGTATCTTCATAAAACGTCCCCGGATCCCCAAGATAGAGCGCCTTGCGCCCACTTGTATTATATTATAAAAATAACGGGACCTGCGCCGCGCCGGCCGACATATTATAGAATGGGAGCGGGGTCTGGGACAGGAGGAAGCATGGGCAGGGAACAGAGACGGGCGGAGAGGAACAGGCACGATTCGGTCGTGGAGCTGCTGGACGAGGACGGCCGCCTTACGGCCACCGGGCGTCTTTCCGACGTCTCGGCCAGCGGCATAGCCTTCTCCTCCGACAGGGAGTTCCGGAAGGGGGAGAAGCTCAGGGCCAGGCTGCGCCTGCTGGGCCGGGGCGCGCTCGAGGCCCACGGCGAGGTGGTCTGGACGCGGCAGGACAAGGGCCGCCGAGTCTACGGCGTGAAGTTCGACTCCGTTACCGAGGTGCACCCTACGGGAGAGAAGAAGGAACGCTGGGATTAGGCGATGGACCGGACTTCGGCTGCCAGGGACATACTGCTGCTCGGGGCCTTCGAGGAGGCCCGCGACGCCGCCGCCAAAGCCGGAGTGGAGGTGGCCGCGCTGAAAGGCGCGGCGCTGCTGGAGCTGGGGCTCTACCAGCCGGGCGAGCGCGGCATGACGGACGCTGACGTCCTGGTCAGGCCGGCGGACCTGGAGGCTTTCGAGGGCGCGCTCAGGGAGCTTGGCTACCGGCCAATGCCCAACAGCGCCGACGCCTGGGTCCGTCCTTCGGCCGGAGAGGCTCCGCCCGCCGTCATAGACGTGCATACCGGCCTCTGGCATATCAGGGACACGGATGGCCTTTTCAGCTGGGGCCTGGAGCCTGGCCCCGGGGGGCTGGCCCTGAACAGGGAGGACCTCTTCCTGCACGCCGCCGTCCATCCGCTGCTGCATCACGGCGAACTCACCGCGCGCGCCATAGAGGACTGCGCCCGGCTGGCAATGAGCGCTCCGGGGGACGGGGAAAAGTTCTGGGCCGGGGTCTCGCGCAAGTCCAACCTCTACGGCATACGCCCGGCGGTATGGCCGGCGGTAAGACGTCTGGCCGCGGGGCCGTGCCGGGTGCCGGAGCGGGCCCTGGAGGAGCTGCGGCCCAGAGGCGCGGAAAAGATAAAAGCGGCCCTCTTCGAAAGGGCCGCCCTGCGGCGTTCTCGTGCTCTGGAATACCTGCTGCCGGTGCTGCTGCGCCCGTCCCTGCTGGCGCGGTACGCCGTGCCGGACAGGCGCTTCATGGAGCGCCGCTACGGTTCCGCCTCCGCTTTCAGCTACGCCAGGCGCTTCCTAGGGCTGCTGGCCGCCGTCCTCCGGCGGTCTTAGTCCTTTCACCAGCTCCAGCATCCTGAGCATGCTGGCCAGCCGCTCCAGCCCGGGCGGCTTTATCACGAAATCGAAAGCTCCTTCCTTGACGGCCTTGGCGGCCATGTCGGCGTTGTCTATGCCGGTTATCAGTATGACGCAGACGTCCTTGTTCTTCTGCAGGGCCTTGAACGAGAACTCCAGCCCGGAGGCGCCGCGCAGATATACGTCGGCGATGACCACGTCGAAAGGCTTTTCGTCGAGCAGCGCGCGGGCCCGCTCGGCGTCGTCGGTGCGCGTGACCTCGATGTAGGGGAAAGCGGAGAGGATCTCCTGTATGCGGGAGATCACGTAGCCTTCGTCCTCTATCAGCAGCAGCTGTCTCTTCTGCATGGTCCGCCTACCAGTCCACCCACCAACGCGCGAGTTCCGCCTTGGCCGCGCATTTCTGGTTGCGCCCCTTCAGTTCGGACGGAGTGATAGGATGTTCTATCGAGACCAGCGGGTGCTCCTTCAGGTCGGCCAGCTGGCCTTCGGCCGGAGTCAGGTCCTGGCGCAGCAGTATCTCCACCAGCGGTTTGGTCAGCAGGCCGCGGTTGGGCATCAGTACGCGGGCCGTCTCGCCGGTGGAGAGGACTATGAGAGAGCCGGGGGGATACATCGACAGGCAGGCCAGCAGCAGCTTGACCGGCCTGGCGTTGAAACCGCGGCCTTCCTTCTCGATGAGCTCCCTGACCGCCTCATGCGGCGGGAGCGCGTCCCGCCACGGCCGCTGATGGGACATTGCCTCGTAGGCGTCGGCTATTCCTATGATCTGGGCCAGCGGGTCTATCTCCTCGCTGGAAAGCCTGTCCGGGTAGCCGGATCCGTCGCTGCGCTCGTGGACCTGCAGCACTATGCGGCGGGCCCGGTCCTTGACCTTGTAGTCCAGGTCCACTATCCGGTCCAGCTTCGCGGCTCCGGCCTCGGCGTGCAGCGTCATTTCCGCGAGTTCCGGCTCTCCCAGCCGGCCCGGGGTGTTGTAAAGGGCGGAGAAGCTGGTCATCCCGGCGTCGTGGGCCATGGCGCAGAAGCCGAGCAGGCCCAGCTCCTGCTGGTCGAGACCGGCCTCCATGCCCATCGCCAGGGAGAGCACGAAGGTGTTGGCGGTATGTCCGCGCAGGTAGTCGTCCGCGGTGGAGTAGGCCGTCAGCCCCAGCAGGACCGGGTTCTCCCTCAGCGCGTTGACGGTCGCGGAAGCCAGCGCGATGATGGATTCGTACTTCTCGGTATATTCTTCGTCCGAAGCTTTCAGGTACTGGGCGGCCTGGCGCAGCAGGCGCGAATACGCCTCCCTGGCCTCGGCCTCCAGCTCGCGGTACGGCTTCTTTCCGGCCTTCTTCTCCTGCGACGTGGGGCGCTCCGGCGGTTTCGCCGGTTCCGGCGGCGCGGCTTCGCGGGCCGGCGGCTTCTCCGGAGCGGCCGGTGCCGGTTCGGGGGGCTCGGCGTGTTCCTCGCAGCGCGCCTCGAAGGCCGTCCTTTCTTCGGCGGGCGGCGGCGGAGGGGGTGGCAGCTTCCTCGCTCTGGGCGTCGCCGACTCCTCCTTCAGCTTCTTCAGATCGGAAAAACGCATGGTATTATTATACCCCGCGGTGGTTAAGAAATGATTACAAAATGATTAAACCCGCGCCCCCCTGGCCGGGCAGCCCTTACAGGTCCTTGCGGTAGATGCGGTACTTGCGGTAGAGTTTGCCGCCTATAGCTTCGATGGTGTTGTTGATAAGCTCGTTGTTCTCGAGCGTCCAGGAGAGTTCGGCGGACTTCCAGCCCAGCTTTTTGGCCGAGAGGAGGGCCTGTTTTATCAGCAGCAGCTCTATGCCCTTTCCCCGGAATTCCTTCTTTACCCCCAGGGTGAGCATGCGGCCGCGGTCGAGCTTGTAGGTGAACCGGTAGAGGAAGGGCAGTATGTTGAGCGGATTGAGGGAGCCGCGGACCGGCTTCAGGGCTATGTTGAAGTCGGGCAGCATCAGGCAGAAGGCGGCGGGCTTGCCCTCGTAGCGCGCGAAGAAGAGGTATTCCGGCTTCAGCACCGGCTTGAAGGCCGCCGCCATGTCGTCGAGTTCCTCGTCGGTCATCGGCACGAAGCCCCAGTTCTTCTCCCAGGCCGAGTTGTAGACGTCCTTGACCTCGCCCAGCGCCCCGTTGATGTCCTTGACGTCGGCGAAATGGACGGTGACCTTGCCGTCCCGGGTCATGCGTGACAGTATCTTGTCGAAGCGCTCCGGGAACCCGTTGGCCGTCTCGTAATTGTAGGCGTAGAGGTCCTTGGCCTTGCCGTAGCCGGCCGTCTCGGCCAGCGCGAGGTAATAAGGCGGATTGTACGGCATCATGACCACGGGGGGGAAGTCGAAGCCTTCCGAGAGCATGCCGCAGGTCTCGTTGGTTGAGGGATTGACCGGTCCTATCGAGCAGTCCATGCCGCGGGCCTTAAGCCAGGCCCCGGCGGCCGAGAACAGCTGCGCCGCGGCCTCCTTGTCGTCCTCGCAGTCGAAGAAGCCGAAGAAGCCGGTGCGGTCGCCGTGGAAATTGTTGTAGGCGTGGTTGACTATGGCGGCTATGCGCCCGACCGGGCGGCCGTCCCTGCAGGCCATGAACATCTTGCGTTCGCCGTGCCGCCAGAAGGGGTGGCCGGTATGCAGCAGGTGCGCGACGTCCTTTTTGAGGTCGGCGGCCCAGAAAGGGTTGTCCCTGAACAGGTTATACGGGTAGTCTACGAACAGGCCGAGGTCGCTCTCGGGTATTTCCCTTATTTCGGCGGGCATGGCTGGGCCCGTCTATTTGGCCGCGTGGGCAGGCCTGGTCTTTATGACCTTCCTGACGCAGCCTTCGAAGATGTCCAGCGCGTTGTCCAGCTGCTCACGGGTATGTGTGGCCGTGACCACTACGCGCAAGAGCGACCGCTTTGGGGGCACGGCCGGGCTGACCACCGGGTTGGTGAACAGGCCGTTGTCGTAGAGCATGCGCCAAAGCATGAAGGTCTTCTCGTTGTCGCCGATGATGACCGGGATGATCGGGGTGGCGGTCTCGCCGGTGTTGAGGCCGAGGGCCTTGAAGCGCTTCATCAGGTAGGCGGAGTTGTCCCAGAGCTTTCTGATGCGCTGGGGTTCTTCCTGGATGATGTCTATGGCCTTTGCGATGGAGGCCACCGAGGAGGGCGGCAGGGCCGCCGAGAAGATCATCGAGCGGGAAACGTGCTGGATGTAGTGGATGATGTCCTCGTCGCCCACCACGAAGCCGCCTACCGAGGCGAAGGACTTCGAGCAGGTGCCTACCACCAGGTCCACGTCCTTGCTGGTGAGGCCGAAATGCTCCATAGTGCCGTGGCCGTGCTTGCCGAGCACGCCGGTGGCGTGCGCGTCGTCCACCATCAGGCGCGCGCCGTGCTTCTTGCAGACCTTGGAGATCTCCGGGACGGGGGAGATGTCGCCTTCCATAGAGAAGACGCCGTCCACTATGACCAGCTTGCCGTGGCCGGGGCCGATGTCCTTCAGGACGCGGTCCAGGTCGGCGGGATTGTTGTGCTTGAAGCGGCGCACCTCGCCGTGCGACAGGCGGCAGCCGTCCAGGATGCTGGCGTGGTCAAGCTTGTCGACCACCGCGAAATCTCCCTTGCCGACCAGGGCGCTGACCACGCCCAGGTTCATCTGGTAGCCGGTGGCGTAGATCAGGGCGGCCTCGCGGCCTTTGAAGGCGGCCAGCTTCTTTTCCAGGTCCGTGTGCAGCACGGTGTTGCCGTTCAGGAAGCGCGAGCCGGCCACGCCGGTCCCGTACTTCTTGACCGCGTCTATGGCGGCCTGCTTCATGCGGGGGTCGTTCGCGAGACCCAGGTAGTTGTTGGAGCCGAACATGATGAACTTCTTGCCCTGTATGGTCACTTCCGGGGCCTGTTCGGACTCGAGTTCCTTGAAATAGGGGTAGATGCCCGACTCGATGAGCTGGCGGGCGATGGTGAAGCTGCGGCACTTGTCGAAAATGTCGGTCATAGGTAATATCGTCATATTTTATTAAATTGGGGGGAGCTTTAGGGGAAAAAATGGGGGTCAGGAGCGGCAGAGTTTCCTGGCCAGCGCGGTGGTCGAGCGTCCCTTCAGCAGGGGTACCAGCCTTACCATGCCGGCATACTCGGCTCCCACGACGGTACCGTTGGTATAATCCGCGCCTTTTACCAGCACGTCAGGCCTGAGGGCTTTTATCAGCTTCAGGGGGGTATCTTCTCCGAATACGACCACGGCGTCCACGGCCTGCAGGGCGGCCAGCACCAGAGCCCTGTCCCGCGCCTTATTGATCGGACGGGCGGGGCCCTTGAGGCGGCGCACCGAAGCGTCGGAATTGAGGCCGAGGAAGAGGAAATCCCCGAAAGAGCGGGCCTTTTCGATAGAATAGATATGTCCGGCGTGCAGCAGGTCGAAGCAGCCGTTGGTGAAGACCGCCATCCTGCCCGCCTTCCTGAGCGCGGCCCGCAGTGCCAGCGCCTTCTTGAGAGGGACTATTTTGCCGGTGGTGCGCATCTACTTGCCGGCGGCCTCCGCGGGAGCGAGCAGGCGTTCCATGAAGCCGGTGTCGGTCTTGCCGGTCTTGAAGCCCTCGCTCTGCACTATCAGGCGGTGGGCGTCTATCGTGGTCTTTATGCCGGAGACCTTGAAGTCCCTCAGGGCCCTGGCCGACCTGGCGACCGCCAGCTCGCGGGTCTGGTCCCAGACTATCAGTTTGGCCAGCATGCTGTCGTAATAGATAGGGAGGTTGTAGCCGGAATAGACGTGCGTGTCCACCCGTATGCCGGGGCCGCCGGGGACGAGCCACTCCTCTACCCGGCCCACGGACGGCAGGAAGTTCCTGGAGAAATCCTCGGCGTTGACGCGGTGCTCTATCGCGTGGCCGCGGTACGGCACGCTGTGGGAGGCCGTGTAGGAGAGGCTCTCCCCGGAGGCGGCCAGCAGCTGCTCGCGCACCAGGTCGAAGCCGGTGATGAACTCGGTGACCGGGTGCTCGACCTGCAGGCGCGTGTTGACCTCCATGAAATAGAACTCGCCGGTCTGCGTCAGCAGGAATTCCACGGTGCCCACGCCCACGTAGTTGGCGGCGTTGGCCAGCTTAACGGCGGCCTCCTCCAGCTTCTCGCGCAGTTTCTTGTCCACCGCAGGCGAGGGGGATTCCTCCACCAGCTTCTGATGACGGCGCTGTATGGAGCAGTCGCGCTCCGGGAAGGCCAGCGTGTGGCCGTGCGTGTCGCGCGCGAACTGCACTTCTATGTGGCGCGGCAGCTCGATGTACTTCTCGAAATAGACCTCGCCGTTGCCGAAGGCGGCCTTGGCCTCGCTGGAGGCCATCGTCATTTCCTTCTCCAGCTGGGACTCCTCGCGCACGATGCGGATGCCCTTGCCGCCGCCGCCGGCGGCTGCCTTGATCATCAGCGGGAAGCCGATCTTCTCGGCCTCGCTCTTGAAGTTCCTGCCCACGCATTCTTTGGTGCCCGGGGTCACGGGCACGCCGGCCTTCATGGCCACCTTGCGGGCCTCGGCCTTGTGGCCCAGCTGCTGTATGGACTTGGGGGACGGCCCGATGAACGCGAGACCGTTGTCGCGGCAGGCGGCGGAGAAGTCCGCGTTCTCGGACAGGAAGCCGTAGCCGGGGTGTATGGCGTCGGCGCCGGTGACCGTGGCGGCGGAGATGATGGCCGGTATGCTGAGGTAGCTCTCCTTGGCTATGGCCGGGCCTATGCAGACCGCCTCGTCCGCCAGCCGGACGTGCAGGGAGGAGCGGTCGGCCTCGGAGTACACCGCCACCGAGCTTACGCCCATCTCGCGCAGGGTGCGTATCACCCGTACCGCTATCTCGCCGCGGTTGGCGATCAGTACTTTCTTGAACATATTGCCTCCAAGATCAACTATTTGCCGTCCGGAGATACTTCTCCGGGCTTATCCTGGCCGGGGGCCTTCTCCACGGTCGCCCTGCCGGTCCAGAGGTTTACCAGGAAAGTGTAAAGGGTCTGCGTCTCGGACTTCTTCGTCCTGAGGTTGATGCCCTCCTGGCGCAGGAAGACGCGGTATTCGGGGCCCGCCACGTGCACGGCCATCCACTGGTCCTTGGGCAGGAGCCTGGCGTTCCTCGGGCCCAGCTTTGCCTTCAGATCCGCCAGCTCCTTGCTGCGCGCCTCTCCTATCGGCGGCTGGCCGGGCTGGAAGCGGGATTTTTGGGCGAAGGCCACGGCTGCCGGGCCGGCGGAACCGCTCATATAGTAAAGCCTGGTCCGCGTGGACTCCTTGGCCGGGCTCTGCGTGCAGAGGCTGGAGGCGTCCATCAGTTCCCTGAGGGCGCGGTCGTACTCCTTCAGGTAGACGAATGAATCGGCGCGGTTCAGGTGCACCGGGCAGAGCTGGTCGGAGGTGGCGCCGGGCCATTTGAGCAGCTTGTCGTACTCCTGGAGGGCCACCCGGTCGCGCTGCAGGAAGCGCAGGCTGTCGGCGTAATGGGAGTTGTACTGGAACAGTTCCGCGCTGGTATAGCCAACCGGGTAGATGGCCGCGTTGTCTATCATGCGCTTACAGGAATCCACGGCCTTCTCGTGCAGGCCCATGAAGAACTCGGCGTCGCAGAGATAGCCGGAGGTGCGGGGATCCACCGGATCGGTAAGGTAAAGTTTCTGCGCCAGGAACAGGGCCTGCGGAAAGTCGTGGCGCTTAAGCGCGTCGTCTATGGGCTGGAACAGCACCCAGATGTAGGGGCGGGTCCAGCGGTTGTTCTCGCGCACGAAGGAGATGAAGTCGTACTTCCACTCCCCGTTCCCCTCCTTGAGCATGTAGCGGATCATCGCCGAATCGCTGGTCATTGCGAAGACCTCTACGTCCTTGAACTGCCAGGCGGGGGCCTTAGCGTAGTAGTCGGAGCTGTTCTTGAGGTATTCCTCTAGCGAGCAGGCCGCCTTGGAATTGGTCGAGAGCAGCGAGTAGGCCTTCTCGAACTTGCCCTCTGAGATGTCGGAGAGGTAGGCCTTGGCCGTCATTATCAGGCGCAGCTTTGGCAGCGACGGCGCGGCTATCATGTAGAGTATGGCGCTCAGCACGCCCAGCAGCAGGACCGTGACCAGCGCGCCGGTCACTTTCTTGAGCATGGGGGGCCTGACCGGCCGCGGCAGAGGCGCCTGTTTCATCAGGCGGGCGGAATCCGGGCTGAGCACGCTGCCTCCTCCCTTGGACGAGCGTCCCGAGGCGGCCGGTTTGGAAGCGGGCGGCGGCGGGGCGGCCGGACCTGCCGGAGCGGGCCCGGTGTCCACCTTGCGGCGGAAGGAGGTCGCCCTCTCGGATACGGTGTCCTGGATGGATTCCATCTCCAGGCTGAATCCCCTTTTTTCCGGAGCGGGCGGCGGCGGAGGGGTTCCCGGGGCATCGGGCCTTGGCGGCGGCTGCAGGGCCAGCAGCGAGCCGCATTTGTCGCAGTAGTTCTTCTCCACCGCCACGGCTGCGCCGCACTCGCCGCAGATCTTCTCCAGCTTCGAGCCGCAGTTCATGCAGGTGTCGGTGATGATGTTCGGCTGGCTGCCGCACTTCGGACACTTGATTGTCGATGGCTTGGAGGTCATGTATGGGCGCCCGGCGCCCGGCCGCGGGGGGGCCGGGGCGGTGGGCGTAGCTTACTTGGGCTCGAAGAAGAACAACGGCTGGCCGTATTCCACCGGCTTGCCGTCGGAGATCGAGATGATCTTCAGCAGGCCGTTCGCGGGCGCCTGCACGCTCTTGAATTCCTTGCCCACCTCCACCACGCCGAGCTCCTGGCCGGACTTCATGGAGGAGCCCTCCTTCAGATGGTTGGTCTTGCCAGGGCGGGCGAAGCGGAATATGCCTATGGAAGGGGAGAGCACGGGCTCCATCGACGAGGAGATCGAGGCGTTGTGCTCCGGGTTGTTGTTGAGCTTCAGCGAGATCTTGTCGTCCCCGCTCCTCCAGGTTATCTCCTCTAGGTCGGTGGATTCCATCCACTTGGTGATCTTAGTAAGGGTCTTGACGTCCATAAATGCACCTCCAGTAAATTTTACAATCCCGCTTCCGACGGGTCGAAGGCCTGCGGCAGCAGTTTGCCGGCCTTGGTGTAGGTAACTTTCTGCTTCTTGGCCATCGGGAACCAGTCCACGTAGATTATGTCCGCGTCCTTGGGGGCGAACTCTATTATCACCTGCCGGCAGGCGCCGCAGGGCTTGGCGGACTTGGCCGCCACGCAGACGGCCTTGATCTTCTTGTCGCCGTGGCTGACGGCCTTGAAGATGGCCACCCGCTCCGCGCACATCGCCAGCCCGAACGAGGCGTTCTCCACGTTGCAGCCGGTGTAGAGCCTGCCGGAATCGGTCAGCACCGCCGCGCCGACGGGGTAGCGGGAATAGGGGCAGTAGGCCTTCTTCTGCGCCGACTTGGCCGCCTCTATCAGGCGCAGCTTCCAGTTCCCGCGCTCTTTTTTCCCTGCTGTCTTCTTGGCCATTGTCTTATCCCAGTATCAGCTTCAGTTTCTTGTAGGTCTTCGGAGGGAAGTTCTCCCGGTGCGTCAGCAAAGAGTTCTTCGAGAAGGACGGGCAGCCGTTGCGGCAGCCGGCCTCGGCCACCAGCGGCAGTATCTTCACCAGCAGGCGGCGGATATTGCCTATGTTCTTGTGCATGGTCTCGGAGACCTGGTGCTGGTCCACTTCCTCGCCTTCCTTCCAGCAGTCGTAATCGGTGACCAGCGAGACGGGAGCGTAGTGGAAGCCGGCCTCGCGGGCGAGCTTCGCCTCGGTGGCCATCGTCATGCCGATGATGTCGTAGCCCATCTTGCGATGGAATTCGGACTCGGCCTTGGTGGAGAAGCCGGGGCCCTCCATGCAGATATAGGTACCGCCCTTGTGGGCCTTGATGCCCAGTTTCACGGCTTCCTTGTATATCATGTCGGAGACGCCCATGCAGAACGGCTCGGCCATGGGCACGTGGCCGACTATGCCGCCGCCGAAGAAGGTGGAGGGGCGGCCCTTGGTCCTGTCGACGAACTGGTCGGGGAAGACGAAATGGGTGGGGGCCAGCTTTTCCTTGAGCGAGCCTACCGCGCTGGCGGAGATGATGGTCTTCACGCCTATGGACTTGAGCGCCCACATGTTGGCGCGCTGGTTTATCTCTCCCGGGAGCAGGTGGTGCTTGCGGCCGTGGCGCGGGAGGAAGGCTACCTTGATGCCGGAGATGGAGCCCAGGATTATCTTGTCCGAGGGGTCGCCGAAGGGGGTTTTGACCTTTATCTCCCGGAGGATCTTAAGTTCCTGCATGGCGTACAGGCCGGTACCGCCGATCACGCCTATTTCCGCCAGAACTTTATTCGCCATTAGCTTTCCTGCCTTACATTTGAATATGAAAACCTGTGACCGGAGGCCCTTTTTGGGGGGCGTCCCGCCACTATTCCTGTATTTTATAATAAATAAAGGCCCTAAAGCGCGGAAAAACGGCCTGCGGCCCTAGAAGTACTTCCTCAGGGAGAGGTAGAGGGACCTGTCATACAGCCCGAACTCTGAGGCGGGGCGGGCGGCCAGGCCGCTGAGGCGGGCTCCCGGCCCGGACGGCAGCAGCGCTCCCGCCGAGAGATATAGGTTCTCGGCGGCGTTCCACTCCGCGGAGGGCAGGGCATAGAGGGACCCGTCCCCAAGGTTGACCATAAGGCCGGCTGAGGCCGAGAACAGCGGGGAAAGCTGGGCCCCCGCCCCGCAGGACAGGTAGTTCCTGCCCAGCAGGTAGACGTTGGCCTCCCGGTAGGCGGTTCTGGCCGCCAGCGAGGGGTAATCGGCCGGCTTGTCCTTGCCGGCGCCGTTGTAATGGTACTCCAGCCAGGAATCCAGGCCGCCCAGCAGGGGGAAGTTGTACTCCGCTCCCGCGGTCAGCCGGAAGAAGTCGTCGCCGGGCAGGCGGTTCTGTAAGCTGCCGGCCCAGACCTGGGCCGCCTCGGCGCGGAAAGTGGCGCCGCCTATGTCGCGCTCCAGGTCCCCGCCGGCCATCAGGTTGCCGCGGAAGGCCGCGGTTATGACCGTGAGGTCGTTCCGGCCGATGGTGTCCCGCGCCCGCAGGAAGGCCGCGCTATCGCTCCGGGACCAGTCCTTTCCCGGCAGCCAGCCGGCGTCCAGCTCGCCCATCTCGCCAAGGGGCCGCTTGAGCCTGAGGGCGTCCACCCCGCGGCGCTCCTCGGTGTCTATGGTGCCGTAAGGGTAAGGGGCCAGCACGTCCGTGGGGTTGACGGTGCGGCCGGAGCCGAAGGCCAGCGGCTGGCGGCCGGCGTACAGGTCGAAAGCGGCCGGCGACCAGGTGACGAAGGCCCGGTCCAGGTTCTGGAGCAGCGCGGCGGAGGAACTCTCGCCTCCGGCGGCCGGAGCGAGTACGGGGGAGGGGTCGGAGACGCGGTAGCCGTAGCCGGCCGTTAACGGCCTGGCGGCGGCCAGTGCCTTTTCCCGGGAGTCGTAGATCAGCTCGTAGGCGGCCTCGGCCTTAAGGGGACCGCCACTGTCCCAGTAGGTCTTCAGCCGCAGCTTTGTCTCGCTGGCGGCGTACGCGCCATCCGGCTGGCCGGGCAGGCCGCGCACCGCGGCCGGCTCGGTGGAATACAGGTAGGTCTTGAGGAAACCCTTGAGCGACAGGTCGGCCGCGCCAGCCGGGATGGCGGGCAGCAGCAGGGCCAGAGCCGCAAGAAGGTTCCTCATTTCTTAACGGTGTCCGATTCCACGCGGCCGTCCTTAAGGGTTACCAGGCGCGTGGACTTGTCCATTATCATTCTGTCGTGGGTGGAGAACAGGAAGGTCATGCCGCGCTTCTCGTTGAGCTCGCGCATCATGTCCATCAGCGCGCCGCCGGTGGCGGAGTCGAGGTTCGCGGTGGGCTCGTCGGCGAGGATGATGTCCGGGCCGGAGACCATCGCGCGGGCTATGGCGACGCGCTGCTGCTGGCCGCCGGAAAGCTGTGACGGGAAGCGGCCCTGCTTGCCGGAGAGGCCTACCTCGTCGAGGATGCGTCTTACTCTGTCGGCGCGCTCGCCGGCGGGCACGCCGCGCAGCAGCATCACGTACTCTATGTTCTCGCCGACGGTGAGGACGGGTATGAGGTTGTAGGCCTGGAAGATGAAGCCTATGTGGTCGCGGCGGAAATCCGAGAGCTCGGACTGGCTCATCGAGCTTATTTCGCGGCCGGCGAGGCGGATCCTGCCGGAGCTGGGGTTGTCGAGGCCGCTGATGATGTTGAGGAGCGTGGTCTTGCCGGAGCCGCTGGGGCCGGCTATGGCGGTGAACTCGCCGCGGGCGATGACGAGGTCCACCGGGTGCAGCGCGTGCACCTTCACCTCCCCGCTCTGGTAGGTCTTCGTGACCCCTTTGGTCTCTATCACATTGTCTTTTTCCATAAAAAACAGTCCTCAAGTGCCGCGAGATGCGAAGTCGGGGCTTGTCGGAGTATGGGTCCGTCGGGCACGGGGTCTCGCACACCGTGCTCGCCCCTCGTCACTCCCTCGCCGCGCTGCGCAAGCGGCTTCGGTCCGCGACGGCCCGCCGGACCCATACCGCCGCCCGCCCCTCCTGAGTGCTTGTGACTTCACAGCGACTCTTATGCATAACCACGCAATAATAAAACGCTAACTTACAACAATTGAATTGTTGTTTAAATTAATCTTGCCAACTAGTTAATTTTCCATTCTCAAAGTAGAGATAGGTGTCACCGTAAATCCATTGTTCATGCACGCCCCAAGCGCCAACAGTGCGATTGATGTCTCTGGGTTTTCCCCACGATATCTCAACGTCTTCGCTCGACATTCCTAGAGATACTTTCCCGTTCAGGATGTTGTCCGCAGAGGTTTTATCTAACCCTTTTCGCTTTATGTATTCTTTTTTCTTCTTAATTTTCGTTTTTTTCCCTATCCTCTTCATCCTTCAGAAAATCCTGGAAGTCTTTTTTATTAGCAAAGGCAACTTTGGTTTCTTTGAAATAAACACTTTGATTGCTTTCGTTATAACACGTCCCGGAGGACATAAATCCATTTTCGTTGTAATTGTAGTCCCACCGGGTATACCCGGTTCCTGTTTCATAGCGCCCGCACGGTTTGCCAAAAATGGCCACGACATCTGCCTCAGTCATGCCTTGTGCAGCTTTGCCGGATAGAATCTTTTCTTTAATGTCTTGAGGTAACGTCGTATTCTGTCTAATGTATTCGTTTCGTTCCCGTTCAGTTGGTATAGGCTGTGTGCCGTTCCAGGTACGATAAAATTCAATTCGACTGCATCCCGATAATGAAAGCAAGAGTCCAATTAATAAAAATCGCATAAAAGTGTCCTCAGCCAAATTTTGGTATGAGCTTATCATACGAGATGTGATAAAACATTAAGAATACCACAAACCGATTATATCCCTAGCAATCGCCTCTGCGATAAGTATTACTGCGGATTTCAATTGTGATTTGTGCATTGGTGGAGAGGTCGACGCGGGGAGCGGATAAGCAAAACCGTCGCGGAGGCCGAGGCTTGCGTAAGCGACGAGGCCGAGTGTCGAGGCGCGGCCACGGTGTGGCCGACGCCGTGTTTTGCGTTCCGTCCCCGCGGCGGCCTCACAGGCTCCTCCGCATGGCGTTGATGGGGTTCATGCGGGCGGCGTAGACGGCCGGGTAAAGGCTGACGAGCAGCGTGAAGACGAAGAGCGCCGCCGGGTACAGCCAGTACTGCAGCGCCCGGAACATCGGGCGGATGGGCTCGAGCATCGTTATGCCGGCGTAGTCCACGCCGGTATAGTCCAGCCCGTGTATGCCCACCAGCCGGCAGGCGAGCAGGCCGATGGCCATGCCGACCACGGAGCTTATCAGGGACAGCGCGCCGGCCTCGCTCACTATCATCAGCCCCATCCGCCAGGGCCGCGTGCCCAGCGCGCGCAGCACCCCGAACTCGAACATGCGCTCGTAGAGCGACATGAACAGAGTGTTCATGATGCCAAGCGCGACTATGCCGGACAGTATCACCGCCGTGATGAAGATGCCGAAGGCCGACATGCTCTTCGCGGCCGCGAGCTCCGGCACCAGTTCCGGCCAGCCCTTGGCCTCGTTGCCGCCGCCGCCGTAACTGCTCCAGAATTTGAGACTCTTGTCCTCGGCCGTCCGGAGGTCCTTGAATGCCACCGCTATTTCGTGGAAGCCGCCGCGCAGGTTCAGCAGCTTCTGCGCCCGGTCCAGCCTGATGAAAGCGAAATTGGAATCCATCGCGCGCGAGCCCGAGTTCATTATCCCGCCCACGCGGAACAGGGCCTGAGCCAGGTCCCCGCCTCCGGCCGCGGCGGCCGTCAGGACCACCTTGTCGCCCAGCTCCACGCCCAGCGTGTCGGCCAGCTTCGCGCCTATCACCACCGTGTCGCCGTCCTCTTTCAGGAAGTCGCCGGTCCTTACGGTCCGGTCCAGGCGGGAGACGCCGCGCTCGGCCTCCGGGTCCAGGCCGTAGAGCAGTACCGAGCCGGAGTTGGACGGAGAGGCTATCATCGCGAACGCGACGGCCCGCGGCGCGGCGCGCGCCACCAGCGGGTCGGCCGTCAGCTCCGCCAGCAGGCGCGGCCCGCCGGCCACCTGCAGGTCCGAGTCCATCGTGTCCATGAAGCCCTTGCGGTGTATCTGGGCCTGCCCCATGAAAGTGCCGGTGGCCGTGTCTATCAGTCCCTTCAGCATGCCTACCGAGATGGCGTCGGTGAAGATCAGCGCGGCCAGGCCAAGTCCCACGGCGAGCGCCGCCAGGAAGGTCCTGCGCTTGTTGCGCAGGTTGTTGCGCCAGGCGAGCTTCAGGTAGAACATCAGCGGCTCCCCAGCGCCTTTATGGGCGTCACGCGCGCTGCCTTCAGCGCCGGGAATACGCCTACTATCAGAGCCGCCGCCAGCACGGTGTAGGCGGGCCGGATGAAGGAGAAGGCGGTGATCGACGAGATCATCTTGGTGAACTTCACGCCGCCGTAGCTGATGGGCTCGGGTATCGGTATGCCGTGGACGGAGAGGTAGTGGTTCAGCCCCAGCGAGAAAAGCGCCCCCGCCGCCGCGGCGGCTATGGCCAGCAGCGTTACCTCGGCCATGATAAGCCAGAAGATGAAAGCGGGGCGTGTGCCCAGCGCCTTCAGCACGCCGTACTCGCGCGTGCGCTCCAGCACCGCCATCAATATGGTGTTCAGCACGCCGACCGCCACGATGCACATTATGATGAAGTTGGTGATGTCGCCGCCCTTCTTGTCGAGCAGCATAGCCTGGTAGAACTCCTTCTCAGTCACCTGCCACGGCTCTACGTCCAGCGCCGGGTCCGCGAGGGCCGCGCCGACGATGGCCGCGTCCTCGCGGGCCTTGCGGTAGTCGGTGAATACCAGCGCTATCTCGTGGGCCTTGTCGCCCAGCGCCAGGAACTCGCGGGCCTTGCCTATGTGCAGCAGGCACCACGGCCCTTCGAAGGAGGATTCGGTGGCCGACAGGACGCCGGCCACCCGGAAGTTGTCGTTGGCTATGGAGCCGTCGGCGCCCTGGCCTATCAGCGAGAACTCGTCGCCGGGCTTCAGGTTGAGCGCCGAGGCGAGGCGGGCGCTTATGACCGCGCCGTCGGAGAGCTTGTCAGGGATGAAAGCGCCTTCCGCCAGCTGGGATTCCAGGCGCATGGCCTTGCGCTCGCGCGCCGGGTCTATGCCCATTACCTGCGCGCCTACGGTCTTTGAGCCGGCGAAGGCCAGCGCCGGGGTGTAGACGCGCGGGGTCCAGGCCCGGACCACCTTCTGTCCGTCCAGCACCCGGCCTACGCGGTCCAGGCCGGAGATGGAGCGGTACAAGGAGGGCTTTTCCAGGTAACCTTTGGCGTGTACCTGCGCGTGGCCGGTGCGGCTGCGGGTGAACATGTCTATGATGGAGCCGTAGGTGCCGTCGGAGAGGGCCAGCGTGGCCGAGAACAGCGTGAAGCCGCCGGCCATCATCAGCCCGGTCAGCAGCGTCCGGCGCCGGTTGCGCAGCAGGTTGCGCAGGGCCATCCGGAAGATCAGCATTATTTAACCCTGACGCGCTGCAGGTTGCGCAGCGAGAAGGTGTCGGCCGGCAGCTTCCCGTCGAATTCCGCCTTGATGTAGCGTATCGTGGTGCTATGGCCGGGGTTGGAGACCGGCAGCATCTTCATGACCTTCGGCAGCTTCCGGCCGCCCATATCGGCAATATCAGAGAACTCCATCGTGCGCTGGAGTCGGCCTTTTTCGTCGAAATACTGCTCAAGGCTGGGCAGCAGCGTGTCCTTCGCCACGGTCAGCTCTATCGCCGCCCAGAGCGAAACGGTCTCCTTCTTCGGGGTGAGGCGGATATAGTAGTAGGCCGGGTCGGGTTTGGCGGGGATGAAGAAGTCGCCGGTGTAGTCGTCCATCAGCGTGCTTTCCTTCACCAGGTCGTCGTTGGTGAAGTCGGAGCCCATCCAGGAGCCCAGCATCATCGACGGCGGGACCTTCATCACCTTGTTTATCTTCGGGAAGTAGTTCCACATCTCGTTGCCCTTGCGCAGCGTGGCCGCGCCGGCGTCGCGCGCCGGGGCGTTGATGCGGATGAAGGTCTTGTCCAGGCCTTCGGTCCAGAAGTCCATCGAGAGCGTGCGCTTCCAGTCCGGGGTCAGCACCTCCATCTCGATCTCGGCGTAGGAGCGGGAGCTGCGGTAGAGGCGGTCCACCTTTTCGAGCAGGGCCTTGACCTCCGCGGAGGTCTGCGCCGGGGCCCCGGCGGCGGCCGGCGGCGGGCAGGCGGAAG
>JAKAMO010000303.1 GCA_021812825.1 bacterium
CAACGAGATCATCGAGGAGACCCTGACCCTCTGCGCCCGCCAGATGGAACTGCAGCACATAAAGATAGAGCGCAGGCTGGCTCCCGGCCTGCCGCTGGTCAACGCCGATTTCCAGCAGCTGATGCAGGTCTACCTGAACCTCTTCACCAACGCCCGCGACGCTATGCCCGACGGCGGGGAGCTCACCGTGACCACGGAGCTGCGCGGGGACCAGGCCGGCCCGCAGACCATAGTAAGCTCCGTTTCCGACAGCGGGTCCGGCATCCCGCCGGAGATAGCCGGCAAGTTGTTCGACCCCTTCTTCACCACCAAGCCCGTAGGCCAGGGTACCGGGCTCGGGCTTTCCGTCTGTCTGGGCATAATCAACTCCCATAAAGGAAAGATCGCCGCGGAGGGGAACCCGGGAAAGGGATCCACCTTCACGATAGAGATGCCGGTGCCCTGACAATGGCCAGGAAAGTCCTTATAGTAGACGACGAGGAGCTGGTGCGCAAGTACGTGCGCCGGGCCCTGGCCAGCCGCGGCTGGGAGATCACGGACGCCTCCAACGGCTCGGAAGCGCTGGCGGCGCTGGAGTCCGCGGATTTCGACGCCGTGATCTGCGACCTGAAGATGCCGGACCTGCGCGGGGAAGAGGTCATACGGAGGATGCGCGAGAGGCATCCAGGCCTGAAGATAGTCGCCATCACCGGCTCCGTCTCCAACCTCAAGAGCCCGCTGCTGCCTGGCGTAGAAGTGGAAGGCTTCCTGATAAAGCCTTTCGGGATAGACGAGATCCGGGACCTGATGGAAAAGATAGTACCCTAGCCGCCGCCGACCGGCCGCAAGACCCGGGCGCCGCCCGTCCAGAGCACTTCAGTGCAGCCCGCAGTCGTCCGAGACCCTCCCCTCCTCCTCCATCAGCTTTAGCACCGCGTTCATCTCCGGCACGGACACTTCCACCGGGGCCGGGGAGCGGTGCAGGTCGTTGAGCATCGCGTAGAACTTCTTCCTGTCCTCCTTGTCCATTATCTCCCCGCCGGGATTGCGCCTGAGCCCGGCGCTGGAGAAGGAGGGGTCGCGCATCTTTATGGCCCAGTACTTGGCCTTCGCGGGCAGCGCGGCCTTCTGCATGGCCGCAAGCCTCGCGCGCCTGGCGTTGCAGGTCTCGGTACCGAGGCTCGCGGGAGCGTCGCGGAAATCCACCGGCTGGGGCTGTATGTCCTCGTCGCGGAACATCTCGGCCAGCGAGCGCAGGTCGGGCACTTCGAACTGGAAATCAGGGTCGTCGGGCATCAGCTCCCACTGCCTGTCGGCCTGCGCCTCCACCGTGTGCAGCACCTCGCCGGTGAGCGGGTCTATCATCTTGGCTATGATCTTGAGCTTGTCCCTGGTCCCGAAGATGGTGCCGACGATTATAGCGTCGCTGGGGTTGATGCGCTTGCTCTCGTTCTCGGTCTCGTCGGTAATGCCGGAGGCGGCCAGGCGGCGCTCCTCCAGGACCTTGCTAAGTTGCGCGCGCTCCAGCAGATTCACCTTGCCCGACGCCACCAACGAGGACAGCAGCTTCTCGGAAACGTATTCGCTCTCCTCGCGCGAGGTCCTGGCCTTCCTGGCGAAGCCTATGACGGCCAGGTTCCTGACGTTCCTGGTGGCCGAATATTTGGCGAAGTCGTTCGCCATCTTCTTGTAGACGTCCTCGGCGGCGGATGAGGGATGGGACAGGAGCAACGCGGCGCCGGCCGTCGCCAAGGTGAGCTTTATGGTTTTACCCGGAATTTCCATAACCCCTCCTTTCCCCGCGAATATATCCTAGCGGACGAGGTTACGGCAATGAGCAAGGAATGGTCAAATCCGCGTCAAATCGCGCGGCTGGCGGACGGTCAGCATCCCGTCTTGGAAATATCCGATTAGCTCTGCACACCTAATCTCTGCAATGCAAGCGAAGGGTGATAGGTATAAAAACCGCCTCGGAAGCCGAGGCTTGCATAGCGCCGAGGCTGAGAGCCGGAAGCGCGCGCACGGTGTGCGCGACGCTGTTTTTTAGACCTATCACCCTGAGCTACTCGAACTTGTAGCCGTGGCCGGTCACGCTGACTATGTGGGAACCTATCCCTGCCCCCAGCTTCTTGCGAAGGGACGAGACGTGGACCCCTACGGTATGAGGATCGTTGTAGCTGGCAGGATCGTAACCCCAGACGGTTTCCAGCAGGTAAGGCACGGCCAGCAGCCGCCCTTCCTCCGTTATCAGGGCCATCAGCAGGTCGAACTCCTTGCGGGTCAGCGTTACCAGCGAACCGCCCACCGTGACCGTGCGGCCGGACGGGTCTATGACCATGCCCAGCCTGTTGATCTTGTCCGTCTTCTCGGCCACGCCCTCGTAGCGCCGCATCACGGCCTTGATCTTAGCCAGCAGCACGGGGAAGGAGAAGGGCTTCAGGATATAGTCGTCGGCCCCTTTATTGTACCCGGCCAGAACGTCCTCCTCGCTTATCTTCCTTCCCGAAACGATGATCACCGGCACCCCGGAAAAACCCTCCGTTTCCTTGAGCGCCTTGCAAAGCGTGAAGCCGTCCAGGCCCTTCATCTCGGCGTCGGTGATGACCAGGTCCGGTTTGGATTCCCGGGCCAGCTCCACCGCCTCCGAGCCGTTCACGGCCGGCGCCACCCTGAAGCCTCTTTCCTCCAGGAATCGCCGGGTGGAGTTCAGGA
>JAKAMO010000304.1 GCA_021812825.1 bacterium
GCGGCCATCCCGTCTTACGCCCGTAAGCTGGCCTCCATGACCGGCCCGGGGGACACGGTGCTCTCCTTCATGGAACGCGCGAACATCGTCAACGTGATGGCGGCGGCCCGCTCCGGCCACAGGGCGGTCATCTGCGAGCGGACGAGCCCTTCCGGCGAGTTCTCGGGCCTGCGGGGCGCTATGATGAAGCCCCTGATACGCCGCCACTATCCGAAGGCCGCCCTCGTGGTCGCCAACTCCCGCGGCGTCAGCCGGGACCTCGCGGAGAATTTCGGGGTGCCGGAAGGGAAGATCAGGGTAATCAACAACGGCTGCGACACGGCCGGCATCGCCGCCCAGGCCGCCGCGCCGCTGCCGGAGGGCTGGAACGCCGTGTTCGGCCGCCCGGTGATAGTCACCGGCGGGCGGCTCACGGCGGCCAAGGGCCACTGGCACCTGCTCAGGATTTTCCGCGAGGTCCGCAAGTCCGTTCCGGGCGCGGCGCTGGTCTTCCTGGGGGAAGGGGAGCTGGAAAAGTACCTCGTCGGGCTGGCCGCGGGACTGCGGCTCGACTGCTTCGCCGGCCACGGGGTCCCGCCGGCGGGAGCGGCCGTCTATTTCGCCGGCTTCCGGCCCAACCCTCACAGCTTCATCGCGCGGGCCAGGCTTTTCGCTTTCACTTCGCTGTGGGAAGGTTTCCCGAACGCCCTTCTCGAGGCCATGGCGGCCGGGGCGCCGGTAATCTCCGCCGACTGCGACTCCGGTCCGCGCGAGATCCTGGCCCCCGCCTCTCCTCAGGACTCCAGGACCGCCGCCCCGGAGAACGCCGAGTTCGGCGTATTGATGCCCCGCCTCTCCGGCCGACGGCTGGCGCCGGGGGCCCCCCTGGAGCCGGAGGAACTCGTCTGGTCCGGGAAATTGTCTGAGATGCTGCAGGCGCCGGCGGCCCTGCGCGTCTACTCAGAGGACGGCCTGAGGCGCGCGGCCGATTTCGAGCTGGCCCGGGTGGCGGAACAGTGGCGGAAACTGCTGGCCGCTACCACATGAAATAGACGTTCTCCTTCTTCCCTTCCTGCCCGCCGGCCTTCTTCCCCGCCTTCTTTTCCGCCGCGGGCGCCGGCTTGCGCGGTTTCGGCAGGCCGTAATAGGCGGCGCGGTCGAAAGGCGCCGGCCTGTCAGCGCCGAACCGGAAAGCCACCGTCACGCGGTGGGAATCGCCGAGGTCGCCGTACGGGACGAAAGCGTAATCTATGCGCAGGTCCCGGTTGGCGAGCCCCGCGCCGGCGGTAAGCCCGGGCCCGGCGTAACGGCTGCGGCCGCTCCTGTACCCGGCCCGGACAAAGAAATATTCCTTAGGCCCCGTCTTCAGCCGCGCTTCGGCGCCCGCCGCCAGCGCGTCGTCGGAGCCGCCGGCCCGTATCCACTCCGCAGCGGCTGTATAATCGCCCAGGAAGGTATAAGAGACGCCGCCCCGCAGCATCAGCGGCAGGTCGAACCTGTCCCTGCCCAGCTTTATGGAGGAGCCGAAATTGGCGGCGGCCAGGCCTATGCGCCAGTCCCCGGCCTTCTTGAGCAGCCCCGCGTCTCCGGCCCAGGCGGAAGCTTTCTCACCGGCCGCCTGCTGGGAAAGGTTCTTGAGCGCGGCGCCGAAATACCAGCCTCTGCCCAGCCATGCCGAGCCTCCGGCGGAAACCGCGCCTTCCAGCGGCGAGAAGGAGCCGTCCGCGGCGCCGGCGGCGTCGTAGCGGTCCATCTTCCCCCCGAGCAGCAGGTTGGCTCCGGCGAAGACCGTGAAGCGCGGGTCCAGAGGGTGGACGTAGGCGAGGGTCTCGTTGCGCATGTCCTGCAGCCACTCGTTGTGCCCGAGCAGCGCCTCCTTCTTGCCGGCCAGGGCGGTGCCGGCGGGGTTGTAGAAGACGCAGAGGGCGTCGTCGCCTGCGGCGGAGTAGGCGCCGGACAGGGCGGCGGCGCGCGCCCCCGCGTCCATTTTAAGGAAAGGCATGGCGTCCCCCGCCCCGCCCGCGGCGGCCGCGGCGGGGGCCAGCAGGAGCATGGCCGCCAGAGCTTCAGTCCTCATATCACCAGACTATGAACACCTTTCCCGTTGCTTTGCCGTAGTTGGAAGTCCGCACCAGGTAGATATAGAGCCCGCTGGCCGCCTTGGCGCCGGAAGAGTCCCTGCCGTCCCAGGAGGCCACGTTCAGCCCGTCGATCCCGCCGCCGCGCGAGAGGGTGCGCACCAGCTCGCCGGCCTCGTTGTAGATGTAGACGAAGACCCCGGCGGCGTCGGCCGGGATGCCCTCTATGGTCAGCAGCGGCGTCGTATGGAAATAGCAGGGGTTGGGATAGGCCTTCAGCGCGCTGATATCCGGGTACGTGCCGCCGGCCGCCCGCACCGAGTAGACGGAGAAATGGGAGACCTCGGCGGTCAGCAGGTTAGCCGCGGTGTCGCGCGTCACGCCAGGGAGCGGCGTCCACTTGCCGGCGGACGGGTCCAGGTAGTAGATCCAGGCGGTGGATTCCTTTATCAGGTCGGTGTCTATCCTGCCGTCGCTGTCCGCGTCCGGGTAGGTCATCCGCAGCGTGACGGGCGAAGAGAACGCGGTTATCGGGGTGCCGGCGGTGTCGCGGGCGGTGTACTGCCGCGCCAGGTCTCTGGAATAGATCTTCCGGGAGTCCGGCGAGGCGGAGTCCGCCGCGGCCAGCTCGGAA
>JAKAMO010000305.1 GCA_021812825.1 bacterium
AGATGCGCCCGCCATGGGCCTCCACCGCCAGCTTGCAGAAAGCCAGCCCCAGGCCCTTGCCGCCCCACTTCGCGGAAGCGGGCCCGTCCAGCTGCACGAACTTCTCGAAGACCTTCTCCCGGAACTCCGCCGGGATGCCGGGCCCCCTGTCGCGCACGTAGAACTCCGAGAAGCCCCGCGCGCCCGAGGGCCGCAGGCCGGCCTCTATCTCCGAGCCGGAAGGCGAGAACTTCAGCGCGTTCGCGAGCAGGTTCTCCAGCACGCGGCGCAGCAGGTCCCTCTCGCCGTAGACCTCCTCCGCCCGCTGGGCCTCCTTCAGGACCATCCGCTTGCCGTCGGACTCGGCCAGCATCCTCATCGACGCGGCGGCGCCCCGCAGCAGCTCGCCCGGGACCAGCCTCTCGCGCTTCAGGCAAAGCTTGCCTTCCTCCAGCCTGTTGATGTCCAGTATGTCTGAGATCATGCGCTTCATCGTCTCGGCCTGCGAGTTCAGGATGGAGAGCATCTCCTTCTGCGACTCGGTAAGCGTCTTGCCGCCGTCGTCGGACAGCATCTGGCCGGCCAGGATGATGGACACCAGCGGGCTCTTCAGGTCGTGCACGATGGTGTGCGTCAGGAAATCCTTCATCGCGGAGAGCTTGGCCTTCTCCTCTCCGAGCAGCGCTATCGCCGCGAAATCGGCCACCGCGCCCAGCATGTTGCGGTCGTCCAGCCGCCAGGCCGGCGGAGCGGCTTTCTTCTCGGCGCAGATCACCCCGTAGGGCTTCTTGCCGGCCGTCACCGGCATCAGCATGACGGCGCCGGGACGGCAGGCGGCGGGCAGGCACCTGGCGAATTCGGGTATGGCGCCGCCCTGCGCCTCGTCGTCGGAAGTGAGCAGGCGGCCGGAGTCCAGGTGCCGGAAGAACGCGGGGCAGTCGGAGCGCCTTATCCGGCCGATGACGGCATGCCGGCCGGTTATCCTGTCGAAAGCGGTGCTGCAGTCTAGCGCGGAGCGGTCCTCGCTGAAGGTCCAGATACTGACGCGGTCGGCCGCGAGCGCGGAAGCGGCGGTCTCGGCGGCCTCCCGGAAGGCGGGCCCGCTGTCAGCCGTAAGCTTCTTCCTCTTGCGCCCCAATTCTACCAGCGCCGAGTTCTGCAGCTGCAGCCTTTCCTTGTTCAGCAGCAGCTCCCGCTCGATGCGGCGCCTCTCGCTGATGTCGCTGAAGGTCATCACCGCGCCGAAGACCCGGCCGTCTATCACCATCGGCCTGGCTGAATACCTGGCGTACATGCCGGCGCCGTCCGCGCGCCACAGGATCTCGTCCTGGACCACGCTGGCCTTGTTGAGGGCGTAGGCCTCGTAGAGCGGACATTCCGCCTCGGGGTAGGGGGAGCCGTCGCCGTGCCTGGAATGTATGGCCCTGTGCAGCGGCTTGCCGCGCAGTTCCTGCAGCGTCCAGCCCAGCATCCCCTGCGCGGCCTCGTTCATGTACTGCACGCGCCCGCCCGCGTCCACCACCACTATGCCGTCCCCCACCGAGCTGAGCACGATGCGCCTGAAGTCTTCCGAGCGCCGCAGCGAATCCTCGGCTTCCTTCTGGCCGGTGATGTCGTCGAGGCACATCAGCAGGCGCTTCTTGCCGCCCCTGCGTATGACGGCGGTGGAGACCAGGTAGACCATGCGCCGCCCTTCCCGGTTGGTGAGCTCCGTCTGCACGCGCGAGATCCCGCGGCCGGTGCGCAGGGTGGCGGCCGCCATGCGCCGCAGGTCGCAGTCCGGGCAGCGCTTCCCTCGGCCGCAGCGCCCGCATTCGGAATTGAAGCACTTGAGGGCCTCGCCGATGAACCTGGAGCCGGGCGGGCCGGAATTCGTCCTGAGGATATTCAGCCCCTCGTCCAGCAGCGTAAGGCTGACCGGGGTGTTCTCGAAGATGGCTTTCAGCTCGGCGGTGCGCTCCTCCGCCAGCTCCTCCACCCTGGCGCGGTATTCCCGCAGCTCGTTCATCGCCTCCATCTTCCCGGTGACGTCGTGGGCGATGCCTTCCACCATGTAGCGGCGCCGCTCCTTGTCCCAGACCGGCACCTCCAGCACCTCCAGCCAGCGCGGCCGGCCGTCCTTGTGGAAGATCTCCACGCGGTACGGCGGCTGGCGGCGGCCCCTGAGGCTCTGCCTGGTGTGGCGCACCACCTCGTTGTTGACCGGGTTGTCGGTAAGGTAGCTGGTATAATGCTTGAGGAAATTCTCCTGGGTATAGCCCAGGACGCTGCGGATGGAGGGGCTGACGTAGGTAAAGACCCCGTCGGGCCCGTGCTGGTAGAAGAAATACTCCGACCTGAGGCCCTCTACCAGGCGGCGGTACGCCTTCCCGGGCTCTTCAAGCCCGGGGGTCCTGCGTCCCTCCGCTCCTTTCTTCTCCACCTGGCTGCCCCCTGCCGCCGCCATTCCCCTGCCCCGCCGGCGCGGCTACCGCTAATTATCGCAAAAAATCCGCCGCGTATAAAGCCGGGGCTAGATCCCGGCCTTGAGGCGCTCTATGCGGTCCTCCAGAGGCGGGTGCGTGGCGAAAAGCGAGAAACGACGCCCGCCGGAGATCTTCAGCGTGGCCAGGGACTGCCTGCGGGTGAGGTCCGCGTACTCTATGTTCCGGCGCAGGCCTTCCAGGGCGTCTATCATCTTCTCCCGGCCGGCCAGCCTGGCGCCGCCGGCG
>JAKAMO010000083.1 GCA_021812825.1 bacterium
GCTCATCCAGAACTCTTCGCCTTTGAAGCCGTACTCCTTGTTCTCCTTCACGTGCTCGGCCGCGGCGTGACTGACGCGTCTGAGAGCGGGAATGTTGAAATCTTCGCCGATAATGGCCCTCCAGCCTGAGGTGCCGAACTTGATATTTGGGGTCGCCATAATACTTGCAATATAGCATAAGGCGCGAAAAAAAGCAAAAACGCCGTTCCAGGGGCTCCTAGGACCGTTCCGTACCTTTTTTTAGTAAAATATATAATTAATGAGAATATTGCTGGCCATTTCCGTCCTGCTGCTGGTAGGCCCCACGCTGGCCGCCGATGGCGAAGGCCCCCTCGAACTCGCGGGCTTCGTTTCAGCCTGGACGCAGGACTGCTCCGGAGGCAGCTGCGGACTTCCCGCCCCGGGTGAGATCAACCATCCTGTTACGCTGAGCATAAAGCCTCCCTCCTCTGCCGGAGAGGCCGCCACGGCCCGGGCCTCGCTGGAGCTGGTGCTGCCTGACGGCAGCCGTTTGCCGGCGGATATCGCCCTGTACGCCGTCTGTCCGTACGGCGGCAAGGACGGCTGCGCCGGCAGATATTTCCAGGCCCAGGTAACGCTTGGAGGGCGAGCCGGGGCTTTCTGCGCTTCGTCGCTGAACGCCCAGGATTTCCTGCCTTTCCCGGTTACCATGTGCGCCGGTTCCTCCCAGGAAGGCAAACGCTACGGCGTCACGCTGCACCGGCTGAAGATCTAGACCATGACCAAAGTAAGGACCGGAATTTTCTCGGCGCAGCACCTCACTTCGGAGCTTACCTCCTACCTGGCCTCTCTTTCGTCCGCCGACGAGGGCTACGCGTCCCATGTCGTCGAGGCCATGGATAAGGCCGGAGTGCGCGGCTCCGCCGTGTCCGCGGCGGAGGGCAAACTGCTCGAAGCGCTCGCCAGGCTTTCCCAGGCGCGCAAGGCCGTGGAGATAGGCTCGCTCTACGGTTATTCGGCCCACTGGCTGGCGCGCGGCCTGCAGGACGGCGCCAGGCTCTATACCCTGGAAAAGGACCCGGCTTGCGTGAACGCTGCCAAGGAGGGGATGGAGGTCTCGGCCCTTTCCCGCAAGGTCACCGTGATAGAAGGCCCGGCGCTGGACAGCCTCAGGACGCTGGCCAAGCTGGGCCCGTTCGATCTCTGTTTCATCGACGGGGACATCCTCGAGTACCCGGCCTATCTGCGCTGGGCGGCCTCCAATCTGCGGCCCGGCGGCCTGGCGGCGGCCGGCGGCGTTCTGTTCAAGGGGAAGGTCTGTTACGAGGGGGACGACCCCGCTCTGAACGCCGGCGCCCGCGCGATGCGCGAGTTCTTCCACGTGCTTTACGACAGCGACAGGTTCGTCACCGCTTCCGTGATCCCGAACGGAGAAGGCTTCGCGCTGGGGATAAAGGGCTGATGAGAAAGCTGTTGCTGGCGGCCGCCCTGGCCGCCCTGGCGGCCTGTTCGGCCCACCCGGGGGAAAGGCCGCGCTTCGCCAAGAAAGGCCTGCCCGCTCCCGCTATATCCCTCCCGAAGCTGATGAACGCCCCGATCCGCCAGCTCGCCGGCTGGTCCGACCTCGCTAACGCCGTAGTGGTACTGGAGTTCTGGGCCACCTGGTGCGGCCCCTGCGAGGAGCGCATTCCGGAACTTAACGCGCTCGCCGAGCGCTTCCGCGGCAGGCCGGTGGTCTTCATCCATATCACCGACGAAAGCGAGGCCGATGTCAGGGCTTTCCTCGAAACTCACCGCATCGACGGTTGGATAGCGACGGAGGCGGACGCTTCCGTGTTCAAGGCTTTCAGGGTCTACGGCCGGCCTTATACGGTAGTGATCGGCCGTGACGGGACCGTGGCCGGTTTCCCCGGCAAGGACCTGGACGCGGAGTTGATAATGTCCCTGCTGGCCGGCCACAGGGAAGGGGAGCCGGCGGCCCCCGCCGGGCCGGCGCTGGCCGAATTCTTCATCTCGCGCTCCTCGGGCGCTTACGGCTCGGCCAGTTACGGCCCGGCGTCTTTGGACGCCTCGGCCATGTCCCTCGAATACGCTCTGGAATGGGTCTACGGCCGCGTGGACAGCTTCGATATCGGCCCTTCGGCCGCAGCCCTCATGTCGGCCTCTTACGACATCCATATGCGCCTGCCGCAGGAGAGGGCGTCCCTGAAGAGGAAGTTCTTCCTGGACGGTCTCGAGGCTTCGCTGGGGCTCCGGGCGGTACTGAGCGAACGGCAGGCCGAGGTGTTCGTCCTGAAAAAGGCCCCGGGCGGGCCGCTCAACCTGAAGGAACGCTCCGGCTACGGCGGCGTCAGCTTCAGCGGCGCGGTGATGAACGTAGACGGCGCCGGCTTCTCCCCGCTGGCGGCGAAGCTCCGCGAGGTGCTGAAGCGGCCGGTACTGGACGAGACCGGCGTATCAGGCAGCTACGCCTACAGCTTCGCGCTGGCCGCGTCGGATCCCGCCGAGCTGGACAGGCAGCTCAGGGCCGGGCTCGGACTCCGGCTCTCCAGGGCGGAAAGGAAGATCTTCGTGGTCGAGGTCTCTGCGGAGGGGAAGCAATGAAGAGGTTCTCCTCCAAGCCGACCGTCTATCTGATAGACGGCTCCAATTTCTCGCTGCGCTTCTGGGAGCGCGCGGCCGGCGAGAAGTCCGACGAGCTGGAGCGCGCCTTCCTGGTCTGGCTCGGAGAGGTCTCACGCGCCGAAGTGCTGCGCCCCTCCTGCTTCAGGGTGGTCTTCGACGGACCCTGGCGCAAGCCGTTCGCCACGGGACCGGCCATCACCGTCTATTACACCGAATCCGAACCGGCCGACGAAATGCTGGTGGAGCGCGGGTATTTCATGCGCAACGAGGGGATCCGCGCGGTGATAGTGACCTCGGACAACGGCCTGCGCGACCGCGCCGCCGCGGAAGGGATACAGACGATGAACTGCGAGACCTTCCGCCGGCTGGCGGATTCCGAGCTGCGCAAGGAGGCCCGGTAAAATTTGTAGAATAGTCTGACGCGCAGTTTGCCGAGGGCTTGTGGCGGAACTGGTAGACGCGACGGACTTAAAATCCGTTGGCCGCAAGGCCGTGTGGGTTCGAGTCCCACCATGCCCACTGCTTGCGGTAAGCGGAGTTCGAGGGCGGGTTCGGGCCGGCTTCGCTTCCGTGCTGCGCGTTTTCGGAGGCCTCTTCGTCCCGCCATGCCCGCTCAAGACGGCCTGGACCGACTGATTTTTGGAAGATCTTCTGGAGGAAACATGGGATTTGCGCCTGAGGGAATAAAGCTTATAGCCGCCGGAATAGCCGCGGCGGCGGCCGGCGGTCTTCTTACCATCTGGGTCCGCTGGCTCGGCCTGCCCCTGCTGGTGCTCGGCTTCGTCTTCTCGGCCTTCTCGGCCTACTTTTTCCGCGACCCGGAGCGCGACAAGGTCTTCGCCCCCGGAGAGATAGCCTGCCCCGCGGACGGCACGGTGATGAGCGTCGCCAACGAGGGGACAAAGGGCATCACGGTGGTCCGCATCTTCCTGTCGGTGCTGAACGTGCACGTGCAGCGCTCGCCGCTGGAGGGCAAGGTCGAGAAAACGCAGTACACTAAAGGCACCTTCGCCATCGCCTATAAGCCGGAGGCCGCGACCAACGAGCGCAACCTGATACGCATAACCGGCGACCATGGCAGGTTCGTGGAGGTGGAGCAGATAACCGGTTCCATAGCGCGCCGCATCGCCTGCTACGTCAAGGAAGGGCAGGAGGTCAAGCAGGGCGAGCGCGTCGGCATGATCTATTTCGGCTCGCAGGTGGCCGTTTACCTGCCGGATACGGCGCGCGTGCTGGTCAGGCCCGGGGACAAGGTGGCAGGCGCGGAGACCGTGCTGGGCCTCTGGTAAGTCGTAAAGATTCTGGCGCAAATAAGAAGGGTAAAATGGAAGAGAACCACGAGAAGAAGCGGATAGACATGGTGAAGCTGAAGAAGACCGGCGCGATAGTGCTGCCTTCCATCTTCACGATAGCCAACATGGCCTTCGGTTTCTTTGCGATACTGCTGGCCTCCGACGGCCGGTTCGTACAGTCCTCCTGGTTCATCATGCTCTCCTACGTGATGGACATGCTCGACGGCCGCGTCGCGCGCCTGGTGCACGGCGAGAGCTCCTTCGGAGTCGAGATAGACTCGCTGTCCGACTGGATCTCCTTCGGTATAGCTCCCGCCTACATGATCTACAAGCTGGTCCTCAAGGACTACGGCGTCTGGGGCTACCCGGTGGCTTTCCTGTACGTGCTGTGCGGCGCGCTGCGACTGGCCCGCTACAACGTGAAGTCGCATTTCGGCGGAAGCTCCAAGGACTATTTCCAGGGCCTGCCGATACCCGGCGCGGCCGGCATCCTGGTCACTTTCGTGCTGGCCTACAGCATGCTCGAGGGAGAAGGCGGCACGCGCAGCATCAGGGTGGTCATGGACCAGATGCCGTACGTCTACGCCGCCATCCCGTTCATCATGATAGCGCTCGCGCTGCTGATGGTCTCCACCGCGCCCTACGCGGCCTTCAAGGGCAACATGATAAAGCCCACGTCGGTGAAGGGCATACTGCTGATAACGGCCATCCTGTCGATGATACTGGCCTATCCGCAGGACGCGCTGTTCCTGTTCTTCTCGCTCTACGCGCTCTCCGGAGTGATCGCCGGCATATACAAGGCTTTCAGGAACATCCTTCACCCGAAAGAGACCTGAGCTCCGCCGTCGTGAAGGCGCGAAAAAGCCCGGGGCTTCCCGGGCTTTTTCCGTTTCTGCGCGGCCTGACTCAGTTCGTGCTGACGTCCCCGGTGCGCCCGTCCTGCTTCCTCGGGAACAACGGCGGGAGCCTGTGCGGCGCAGTGCCGTCGGAGCTGCGGCCTACCCCAAGCTGCAGCTGCATCTTGCTGGCCGTGTCGGGCATGAACGGGTCCAGCCAGCCTGCCACCAGCCTGAGGCACCAGATCATCTCGTGGAGGAAAGCGGTGAGACCGGGCAGGTCGTTCCTGGCCATCTCCCACGGCTTCTTCTCGTCGACAAGCCTGTTGAGGTCGCCTATGCCGCGCCAGATCAGCTCCAGGGCCTCGTCGAAACGCAGGGCTTCCAGTGCCCGGTCTATCTCCCCGGTGGCCCCGGAGAGGGCGCGGAACGCCTCTGAGTCTCCCGGCTTCTCCGGCAGGCGGTGGTCCAGGTACTTGGCCGCCATGCTCATGATGCGGGAGAAGAGGTTCCCCAGGTCGTTGGCCAGGTCCGCGTTGTAGCGGCGCTTCAGGGCCTCCAGCGAGAAATCCCCGTCCTGGCCGAACGGGACTTCCCGCAGCAGGAAATAGCGCAGCGCGTCCACGCCGTAGTCCCGTACCACGTCCTCGGCCTTAATGAAGTTGCCCCTGGACTTCGACATCTTCTCTCCGTTTATAGTCCACCAGCCGTGCGCGTAGACCTTGCGCGGCAGCTCCAGGCCCAGCGCCATCAGTATGGCCGGCCAGGTCACCGCGTGGAAGCGGAAGATCTCCTTGCCCACCAGGTGCACGTCGGCGGGCCAGACCTGGCCGAAATCCGGAGCGACGTGTTCCGGGTTGTAGCCGGGGCCGCTGACGTAGTTCAGCAGCGCGTCGAACCAGACATAGACCGTGTGCCCGGGCGCGGAGCGCAGCGGGACGCCCCAGCGCACCTTCGTCCTGGAGACGGAGATGTCGCGCAGGCCGGACTTCACGAAGTTGACCATCTCCTGCGCGCGGTGGCGCGGCGAGAGGAAGTCGGGATGTCTCTCGTAATGCGCGAGCAAGGCCCCCTCGTACTTGGAGAGCCGGAAAAAGTAGGTTTCCTCGCTGACCTTCTCGGCGGGCCGGCCGTGCACGGGACAGCGGCCGGCCTTCAGCTCGCTCACGTCGTAGAAGTTCTCGCAGGAGGCGCAGTACATCCCCTCGTAGGAGCCCGGGTAGATGTCGCCGGTCTTGAGCAGCTTCTCGAACACGGCCTGCACGGCCGTTTCGTGCGACAGGTCGGTGGTGCGGATGAAATGGTCGTACCTGACGTTAAGTTTTTTCCAGAGCGAGCGGAATTCCTTGGAGACGGAGTCGCACCAGGCCTTCGGCTCCATGCCCCGCTCCAGGGCCGTCCGCTCCATGTTGGCGCCGTGCTCGTCGGTGCCGGTCTGAAAATGCACCGGGATGTCCCGGGAGCGCAGGTGGCGGGCCAGCACGTCGGCGGCCAACGTGGTGTAGGCGTGGCCCAGATGAGGCTTGGCGCTGGCGCAGTAGAGGGGGGTGGTTATGTAAAACTTTTTAGTCTTCAAAACGGCTCACCCGCGCTTTAGGCCTCGCAACCTTATCAGGTCTTCCAGGGGGATGCCTGCCCGCTCGCTCTCCAAGAGGGCGGTTTCCAGAAGCAGGGAATATGAGACGTTCCGTTCGGACATGCGGCGCAGCTCCAGCGTGCGCCGCAGCAGCGCGGTCAGCCTGGCCTTCGCGGGTCCTTCGGAATCCCTCCAGGCCTGGCGGGCGCGGGAGAGCAGCAGGTCCAGCAGCGTCTTGACCTCTTCCCTGGCCTTGTGGCTGTCCCTCGGCAGGCCGGCCGCGAACTTGAACGCCCGGGCGGGATCGCCGGGGTGCAGGGTCGAGACGCGCTTGAGGAAGGAGGCCGCTTCGCCGGCCTTCTCCAGCGAGCCCGCGCCCAGGGCCGCCAGTGAATCGGCCTGGGAGGGCTCGGCCCCCTGCGCTCGCAGCAGGTCCCTCAGGACGGCCGCGGGAAGCGGGGAGAAGTCTAGCAGGCTCGAGCGGGAGAGGATGGTGGAGATCAGCGAGGTCTTGCGGTGGACCGTCATGATGACCACGGTGCCCGGGGGCGGCTCCTCCAGCGTCTTCAGCAGGGCGTTCTGGGCCTGGCCGCCCATTGCCTCGGCGTCCCTGACGATGAAGACCTTCCACGGCGAAAGCATGGCCTTCTGCTGCGCCCAGCGCGTCATTTCGCGCATGGTGTCTATCTTGAGGTTGGAGGTCTCTTTTTCCTCGAGCAGCGCCGCCTGGAAGCTGGTGTCTATCACGCGGATATCCGGGTGCGCGCCGCTGGCCGCCTGCAGGCAGGAGAGGCATTTCCCGCAGGAGTCGGACCGGTCCGCGTGAGTTTCCGGTTCCGGCTCCGGCCCGGGCTCCGGCTTGGGCGCCGCCGGCGCTGCCGCTGCGAACAGGTCGTCCGGGTCCGGCTGCGGCGGGGCTGGGGGCTTTTCCCTGTGCGCCACGTGAGAGCAGTTCAGCGCCTTGGCGAACTCGAGCGCGGCCAGGAACTTGCCTACGCCGGGGGGGCCGTGGAAGATCATGGCCGGCGGGACGCGGCCGGACTCGATCAGCGCGCGGAGGCGCGTTATCGTCCTGTCCTGGCCGAGTATTCCGGAGAATGACATCTTATTTTTTCCTGAGCGTCCTGGCGACGCGGGCGCGGATGTCGGCCTGTATCTCGTCGATGGACCTGCCGGCGTCGACGCGCGTGATGCCGGGCCTCTTCGCCAGCAGCTTGTAGGCGCGGTTGACCCGGCGGCGGAAGGCGTCGGAAGCGCTCTCTATCCTGTCGCGGCCGGGCCTGGTCTTCTCGCGTTGGGCGAACACCCTGTCGGGGATGTCGAAGACTATCGTGAGATCAGGCTTCAGGTCCAGCGTGGCTATCCGGTTGAGCGTATCGACCGTCTTCAGGTCCAGGCCGCGGCCGTAGCCCTGGTAGGCGGTGGTAGAAAGGGTGTAGCGGTCCGAGATGATGACCTTGCCGGCTTTCAGCGCCGGCAGTATCTTCTCCAGCGTGTGCTTGATCCTCGACGTCTCGTAGAGGAAGAGCTCGGTCATCGGCTCTATATGGCTTTTCGGGTCCAGCAGTATCTTGCGTATCTGCTCGGAAAGGCGCGTGCCGCCCGGCTCGCGGGTAAGCAGCACTTCGCGTCCGTGCTCTTTCTCCAGCCAGGCTTTAAGCAGCCCGGCCTGGGTGGACTTGCCGGAGCGGTCCGGGCCCTCGAGTACTATGAAAACGCCTTTTTTCATGGGATTTACCATATGATAGCAAAGCCCGGGGCGCGGGGGCTATAAGCGGGAATTGGCCCGGCGGTCGTCCGGGGGGATTGCCTCCGCACCCTGGAAGACGGAAACCCTTGCGTCGGTTTCCCCCCGTCTTTCGGAATTTATGACGGGGCCCCCCTTTCCGCAAAGGGTGCGTTCGTCAATCCTCCGTCCGACCGCATATAAATATCCTAAGATGGCTGTCCATCGGAATAAAAAGATGTTGAAACCGCGTAGGTGCGGGCTGTGCGGGGGGAGCGATTTTAGGGGGCAAAGTACAGTTCGCCGGAATAGGTGGAGGGGTGACGCCCGGGCCGGTTTTACGGGACGGCCGCGTAAGGTGAACGGCAGGCACGCATCTCGCCAGCCTAGCAGGGGATGGGTGGAGCGGCTGGACCGGAAAACCGGCCCGGGCGGCAGGACCCCGAACTTGCATTCGGCGCAAAGCCGCGCCCGCTCATGAGCGATACCCGCCCAGACCACACCGGAGCTAGGCCGGATTGGCGGAGGCTTTGAGCTTCTCTATCTCGGCTTTGACCTGGTCGTCGGGGATCTTGCTGAAGAGCAGGGAATCGTCCGCGCCAAGAGCCACGTTATCCAGCGAGGGCGCGTAGGGCTTGAACTCCGGGGCGCCTTCGCAGGCCACTCCGGCCTTGGCCAGTATCTTCAGCGCCGTGTCCGGTATCACCGGGTACAGCAGTATCGCGCAGTTGACGATGGCGCGGGCCGCGACATTCAGCACGGTGGCGCAGCGGGCCGGGTCCGTCTTGCGCAGCTTCCACGGCGCGGTGTCGTTGACGTACTTGTTGGCCGCTATGGCCTGCGCCATCGCTCCGGAGAGCGCCTGGCGCACCTTGTAGGAATAATAGCAGCGTCCCACCTCGTCGAAGGCGGGCTGGAAGGAGTCGATCAGCGCCTTGTCCTCGGGGGCTAGCGCGCCCTGCGCGGGGATCTTCCCGTCGAAGTTCTTCTTCATGAACGAGAAGCAGCGGTTCACCAGGTTGCCCAGAGTGTCCGCCAGCTCGTTGTTGCGGGCGGCGAAGTCCTCCCACAGGAACTGGGAGTCGGAGGTCTCCGGCCCGTTGGAGGCTATCGCGTAGCGCAGCGCGTCCACCGAATACTTGGAGAAGAAGTCGTCCGTGTCTATGTACCAGCCCTCGGACTTGGAGAACTTGCGGTTCTCGAGGTTGTAGAACTCGTTGCCGGGCACGTTGTCCGGCAGGATATACGGCTTTTCCTGACCCATCAGCATGGCCGGCCAAATTATGGTGTGGAAGATGATGTTGTCCTTGCCGATGAAATGCACCAGCTTCACGTCCTTGCCGAACCACCAGTCCTTCCACGCCTCCGGCTTGCCGTTGAGCTTGGCCCACTCCATCGTAGCGGAAATATAGCCGATCGGCGCGTCGAACCAGACGTATAGCACCTTGCCCTTGGCCTCCGGCAGCGGCACCGGCACGCCCCAGGTCAGCTCGCGCGTGATGGAGCGCTTCACGAGTCCTTCCTCGATGAGGGAAAGCGCCTTGTTGCGCACGTTGGGCTTCCAGTCGGTCTTGCTCTCCAGCCACTCCTTGAGGCGCGGCGCGAAGGCCGTCAGGTCCAGGAAGTACTGCGTCACCTCGCGTATCTCCGGCTTGGTGCCGCAGACCTTGCAGGACGGGCCTACCACCTTGGAAGGCTCCAGCCACTCGCCGCACTTGGTGCACTCGTCGCCGCGCACGTCCGGCGCGCCGCATTTGGGGCAGGAACCCGTGACATAACGGTCCGCGAGGAACCTGTCGCACTTGGGGCAGAAGAACTGCTGCTCCGCCGCGGGCTTGATGTAGCCCTTCTTGTAGAGCTCGGTGAAGAACTCCTGCGACAACGGGTAATGCTCGGCTATCGTGGTGCGGGAGAAGTGGTCGAAGCGGATGTTCAGCCGGTCGAAGAAGGACTTGATGGTGCGGTGGTGGCCGTCCACGTACTCCTTGTACGGCATGCCGGCCTTCTCCGCGCCTATCGTTATGGCGACGCCGTGCTCGTCGGTGCCGCAGATGTAGATGGCGTCCTCCCTCTTCTGGCGCAGGAACCTGTTGAAGATGTCCCCCGGCAGGTAGGCGCCGGCGATGTGGCCGAAATGGATGGGCCCGTTCGCGTAGGGCAATGCGCTGGTGATGAGGTATCTGGACATTTTCCCGCCTTTGCTGCGTCTCTTATATGCAATTTTATCAAATATGGGGCGTCAGCGGGGCGGCCAAAAAAACGGCCCCGGTTCCCCGGGGCCGTTTCGCCGGTCCTGCCGATCTCTCAGGAGCACTCCGAGTAGCCGCAGTCGTGGCAGGTCGGGCCCGAGCAGCCGGACTCGAAGCTGACGTTGGAGGAGTAGCACTTGGGGCAGTACTGGGTGTGGGAGGCGTCCCACAGCTCCAGCTTCTCCTGCCCGTTGATCTCCTGGTCCGAGGCTATCATGCCGGTGCGCTTCAGGTGGCTTCTGAGCGCGACGGCCAGGCCGTGCGCTATGGAGTTGATCCTGTTCTCTCCCAGGCCTACCGGCCTGTCGCCCTTCACCGAGTTCAGATGCTTGATGACCTTTATCGGGTCGCCGCCCTCCTCGAGGTACTTGGAGAGCAGTATGCCCATCAGAGAGGTCAGGCCGCTGATCTCGGTGCCGAGCGGCGGCATGTTGGTGAACACCTGGTAGGGGCCGTGCTCGTTGTAGTTGATGTGCACGTGCAGCGGGCCGTAGCCGGTCTTCAGCTGGAAGTATTCCGACGACACTCCGAAGGAGTGATAGGCGCCCTTCTTCTTCTTGGTCTTGGCCTGCGGCTGCTGCTGAGCCTCGGCGGGGCCTATGTTCAGGACCTGCTGCGCCTTGCAGCCGTCGCGGTAGACGGTCAGGCCCTTGCAGCCCAGCTTATGGGCCAGCAGGTAGCAGTTCTTCACGTCCTCCTCCTTGGCGGAGTTGGGCATGTTGATGGTCTTGGAGACCGCGTTGTCTATGTGCTTCTGGAAGGCCGCCTGGATGCGGATGTGGTTCTCCACCGTCACGTCGTGTGCGGTGGGGAACAGGTCCTGCACGTGTTTCGGTATCTCCGGGATGCCGCGCACGGCCTTGTGGTTGGCCTCTATCTTCTTCCAAAGGGTCTTCTCGTCCAGGCCGAAGTAGTTGCTCTCCTTGGCCAGCTGCTTGAACAGCGTATTGACCTCGTAGAAGGTGTCCTTGGAGTCTGCTTCCTTGCCGTTCTTGATCGCGTCCAGCGCCTTGGCGTTGTAGCGGGTGTAGGCTATAGCGAAGAAAGGCTCTATGCCGGAGCCCTGCAGGCCGGCCGCTATGGCGATGGTCCCGGTGGGGGCTATCGTGGTGCGGGAGGCGTTGCGGGGCCTGGCGGAGATGCCGCGGAAATGGCGGCTCTCGGTGTCGTAGATGGAGCCCTTCCAGTTCTGGAATACGCCGCGCTCCTTGCCCAGCTCCTCCGAGGCCTCCAGCGCCTTGTCGTTGATGAACTTCATCACCTCTTCGGCCTTCTTGAGGCCTTCGGGGCTGTCGTAGGCCACGCCCAGTTTTACGGCCGTTTCCGCCCAGCCCATTACGCCAAGGCCTATCTTGCGGTTGCCCTTGGCGATCTTCTCTATCTCCG
>JAKAMO010000306.1 GCA_021812825.1 bacterium
GGGCGTCAACACCTATAATTCCGGCGACAACTCCTGGACCTATAACGCGGCCGGAGTCGTCTTCAGGGCTTCCTGCTACTACATAGCCAGCTCCAGCGGCTCGGATAACGTGGGCAACGGCGAGTCCACTTTCGGCACGCGCCGCTTCAAGTTCACCCCGCCGCCGGCCGCCACGCGCGTGCTGGTGCCGGAGAATTCCAAGTACTTCAAGGCCATAACGCAGATCAGCGGCACGGCCAACGACGACGCCAAGAGGGTGCAGCTGGACGTCAAGCGCCTCAGCGACAACAAGTACTGGGACTTCGGCGCCGCCTCCTGGCAGGTGGCCTATTCCAGCGTTCCGCTGACGCCGGCCGGCGCCGCTCCCAACAGGACCTGGAGCCTGTCCACCTCCCTGCCAACACTGGTCAGCGGTTCCTCCTACACCTTCCGCGCCGTAGGCGTGAGCTACTCCGACGTCTACGAGGCCGGCCCGGTGGTCAACCAGATCTATTTCGACACCGATCTGCCGCAGGCGGACGTGCAGCTGCCCGCCGCCTCCCAGGGCTATTACAACGCGATGCCCAGGCTGGGCGGCGGCGCGCAGGACCCGCCCGGTACCACGCCGCCCGCTTCCGGCATAAGCAAGGTCTGGGGCGAGATCTACGCGGTGAACGGCGCCAATGCCGGAAAGTTCTGGAGCAACGCCGCCGCCGGATATACCATTACCTGGGACCAGGCCGGCGACCAGGGCTCCTATTACGTGGCGGCCTCCTCGTGGGAGTACGTGGTCTCCTACCCGACCGCGGCCTTCGTCAACGGGGTCCAGTACCGCGTGCGTTCCAAGTCGCTGGACAACACCTACAATAACAGCGCCTTCGAGGGTACCGAGTCCAACTTCTCCGCGCCTAACCTGTTCAGCTACGACGTCACGGTGCCCACCGCCGTTGTGACCTCGGTGTCCCCGGCGCAGCGCCGCTCCGGGGTCAGCGTGGCCAGCGGCACGATACAGGAGGACCTGGTCCTCGCCAACGTGGGCCAGCCCGCAGGCACGCAGATACAGGAGATCCGCCTGCACCTGCACTACAACGACTTCGACCAGTACTGGAACGGTTCAGGCTGGTTCGCGTCGCAGGCCTCCTATTTCAGCGCCGCGGTGCACCAGTCCTCCTGGTCCTCCACCGCGATGCCGGCCTTCACGGACGCCGGTACCTATACGCTCTGGGCGGAAGCCCGCGACAAGGCCGGCAACATCCAGACCCTCTTCGGCGGCAACGGCTCGTCCGTCACCTTCACGGTGGACATGTCGGCCCCGCTGCTCGGCATCACCAACCCGTCGGCCAACAGCAAGATCTCCTCGCTGTTCTCGGTCACCGGCACGGCCAACGATCCCAACTGGACCACCAACGCGGGCATCTCCGGCGCGTCCAACGTCCAGATACAGGTCTCCTACCTGTACGCCGGCGATACCTACTACTACGACAACACCACGATCTTCTCTTCTTCGGCGCTGACGGACACCAATTCCTGGTGGCCGGCCACCAACTGGAACCCGCAGGGTCCCTCTTCCGGCACCTGGGCCTACGCTCCCGCCGGCCTCTCCGCCAATATGGTCGGCGACCGGGTGTACCGCTTCCGCGTGCGCGCGCAGGACGACGCGTTCCCCGTGCCTAACCCGGCCGTGCTCGGCGCCAACGCGGTCAGCAACGACAACGTTATCTACGACGTGACCAAGCCGGTCTCGCGCGTGACCTGGCCGCAGGACGGCGCGGAGCTGCGCACGCTGGCGTCCATAACGGGCACGGCGGCCGACAACCTGGCCGGCATCTCCACGCTGGGCCAGCTCGAGGTGGCCATAGCCGAGGTGTCTCCCGCGGCCGGCGTCTGGAACGGAGTGGCCCCCGGCACGTTCACGCTGACCGCCGAGACCTTCCAGCCGCTCAGCGGCGTCTCGCTGGGCGCCGCGTACGTTGGGACAGCCTGGAACTTCACCGCCCCGCTGCTGCGCGACGGCTACAAGTATCGCATCAAGGTGCGCGCCTCGGACGACGTTTCTCCGCCCAACACGGAGACCGCCATCTCCTCGGTCACGTTCACCTTCGATACCACGCCGCCCGACGCGCAGATAAGCTACCCGATACCCCTGCCGGACTCGCGCGGCAATCTGAAGGCGCTGACCGCCATCTCCGGCACCGCCTTCGAACAGTTCACTATAAAGTCGGCTTCCGTCTCGGTGCAGGAGGACGACACGCTGTTCTACTACGACACGCAGACCTCCTCGTTCACGTCGCCCGCGCAGAAATGGATGACCGCGGTCATCTCCGGCTCCGGCCCCGGCTACACCTGGACCGCGCCGGCCCCGCCTCTCACCGACAACAAGAACTACAACCTGCAGGTCATCTCCGGCGACCGCGCCGGCAACGCGCAGGTGCCGCCGTCGCCGATAACAGTTCGTTATGACATAACGCCGCCGCTTTCCAGGCCGGTCTCCCCTGCCGACGGCAGCTTCCTCAACGTGCTGACGGCCATCACCGGCACGGCCCAGGACGTGAACTCCAACCCGTCCGGCGCCCTGGGCAGCCAGATAAGGATACAGCGCCAGGACGGCCAGTACTGGACCGGCTCCACCTGGGGTTCCGAGACCTGGCTGGCGGCCGTGGCCGGCTCGCCGTGGGCC
>JAKAMO010000307.1 GCA_021812825.1 bacterium
AAGTGCTATAATGGGACACAAGGAATCCTCCGTCGGTAAAGACTGTTTCTTAAGCAAAAACATCTTACCATTAACGGAGGATTCTCTTTGTTTTACAGATTTTATTGGGACAGCCCTGCTCTTGTCCCCGCCCGCGGGAAAAGCAAAGGGCCGCCGGCGGCGGCCCTTTCCTTATTACTGCTGCGGACTTCAGACCAGCTTGTTGTCCGCCACCACCTTCTTGAGCTCAGCCAGCTCCGGCTTAATGACTATGGGCTTGCCTACGGACTTCATCGCGCTCTGCACGTCCTTCAGGCCGTTGCCGGTCACCAGCAGCACCACGGACTCGTTCTCCTTAACCTTCTCCTCCCTCACGGCCTTGAGCAGGCCGGCGTAGGTGGCCGCGGCCGCGGGCTCGGCGAAGACGTTGGAGCCGCGCGCTATCGCGGGGATGGCCGACAGGATCTCGTTGTCGGTGACGCTCAGGGCGAAGCCCTTCGAATCGCGCACGGCCATCACGGCGGCCAGGCCGTCGCGCGGGAGGCTGACGGAGATGCTGTCGGCCACGGTCTGGCCGCTCACGGGCTGGATATCCCCGCCGGTCTCGAAGGCGCGCTTTACCGCGTCCGACTTCTCGGCCTGCACGGCGACCAGCTGCGGCAGGCGGTCTATGAAGCCGAGGCGGTGGAACTCCACGAAGCCCTTCCAGATGCCGCTGATGATGTTGCCGTCGCCCACCGGCACGAACACCTTGTCCGGGGTCTCCCAGTCCAGCTGCTCGCAGATCTCGAAAGCGCAGGTCTTCTTGCCCTCGCGCGTGAACGGGTTGATGCCGGTGCTGCGGTTGTACCAGCCGTACTCCTGCGAGGCCTTCAGGCACAGTTCGAAAGCGTCGTCGTAGGTGCCCTTCACCATGATGACCGCCGCGCCGTAGACCAGCAGCTGGGCCACCTTGGGGGCTGGCGCCGTCTCCGGGACGAAGATGACCGTCTTCATGTCCAGGCTGCCGGTCATGCAGGCCAGCGACGAGGCCGCGTTGCCGGTGGAGGCGCAGGTCACGACCTTTTCCTCCAGTTCTATAGCCCGGGCGGTCACTACGGCGCTGGCCCTGTCCTTGAACGAGGCGCTGGGGTTGCGGCCGTCGTCCTTGACGTAGAGGTTGGGCACGCCTATCTCGTCGCCCATCTTCTCGGCCCGGTACAGCGGCGTCCAGCCGACCTGCACCGGCGGCGTGTCCTTCAGGCTGCTGACGGGCAGTATGTCCAGGTAGCGCCAGATGCTGCGGTCCTGGTTCTCGCTGAGCTCCTCGAAATTCATCCGCTTCTTTATCAGGTTATAGTCGTAGAGCACCTGCAGGTTGCCGCCGCAGGCTGTACAGTTGTACTTGGTCTCGTCGAGCTTGTGGTCCTTTCCGCACCTGATGCACTGCAGTGTCTTTATCTTTTTCATTGTTTATAGCGCCTCTTTAAAGAAAACCCGCACCCTGGCGTCCGTCCCGGACTTTTCCAGCAGCAGCAGCATCGGCACGCAGGCCTGGTGCTTATTGCCCGTGTACACGGGCATGGCGGGATAATTGGACACGTTCAGGCGCTTCCCTGGATCGCCGTCCACGGTCACGTTCCACTCCTCCCTGTTCTGCACGCACCAGATAGCGTATTTCCCGGCCAGCGAGTCCCCGTAAGCTGCAGCCTGCCCGTAAGTGAAAGAGTCCTCCCTCGCCTGCCTGACCAGGGGGGAGAGGTCCGAATACCGGTCCAGGGAGATGCGGGCGCCGGTCAGCGCGGGGCCGAGCCAGATATAGAGAACATAGGCCCCGGACAACGCGGCGAGCGGGTACAGCACGAACTTCCGCAGCTGCCTCATGTCGACGTACCGGTCCTGGCCGGCCCCCCCCTCTTTATCCCTCATTTCCTCAGCCCGGCAGCACCGTGGTGCCGGCCTTGCCCTCGAGCGTAGCCTCGAACAGCTCTGTCTTGGCTATGTAAGCCACCGAGCCGCCGTTCTTGATGAACTCTATCACGGCCTTGATCTTGGGCCCCATCGAGCCGGCGGGGAACGGGGCCGGCTTCTGGTTGTAGATGGCCTCGAGCTCGCTGACCTTGATGACGCGCAGCGCCTTCTCGTCGGGCTTCTGGTAGTTCAGCTTGGCGCCGTCCTCCCCGGTGAAGATGGTGAGGCTGACCTCCACCTTTTCGCCGCGGGCCTTGGCGCGCTTCATCAGCATGCAGCCCAGCAGCGCGCTGGCCAGGTCCTTGTCTATGACGGCCTCGACGCCGGTGTACATCTTTAGCGGCCTGCCGCCCTTGTGCGGCTTGGAGAACTTCACGCCGAAATTGGTGGTGTAGGTCTCCTTGCCGTCCTTTACCTCGGCCGGCACCTCGCGTACCGGGATGCCGCCGCCGCCCACGGTGATCGGCACTATGCCCTTGTCGAGCAGGGCCTCTATAGCGTCTATCTCCACTATGTCGATGGGGGCGGGAGAGGGCACGACGCGGCGCCAGATCTCGTTGCCGGCGGCGTCCTTCTTGTACATCTTCATCTGCCAGCCCTCGGACATGCGCTGCCTGGCCTCCTCGGCGGTATAGGACTGGCCGATGTACTTGGACGGGTTCTTGAAGTCCGGGTCGTCCTTGTCCACCACCACCTGCGTCACCACGCCGGCGACGATGTTGTC
>JAKAMO010000308.1 GCA_021812825.1 bacterium
CGCCTTGAGAAGCTCCTTCAGGCCGCCGCCAGTGGGGACGCCGGCCAGCGGCGCCATGTTGTGGAGAACGGTCACTACCGGGAGGCCTTTGTAGTCGATATAGCGCTCAAGAGGAACGAAGATCAGGTCGGGGCCGAACGCGTCCAGGGCGGCTTTAAGCCCGGGGTCCGGGGAATGCCGCAGGAAACGGAACGGCTCGCAGCGGGCAAAGTTTATCTTCGGGGAAGGCTCCAGCCATCCCTCGACTCCGAGAGCTGCAGGCGAGGCGCAGAGGACCTTCTCGACCTCATCGAAGGCCGCCAGCCTCGGCAGCACGGCGGAAACGTAGCGCCGGTAGCCGACGCTGGCCCCGCCTCCGGTCAGATTAAGAACGGCTAATTTCATATCCCCAATGTTCCAGCTCCTGAGAGTATCGCCTCTCCGTAAAACATTCCCGCAGCTACCCGCCGTATCTCAGTTTGAACAGCTTCTCCTTGACAAGGCCGGGGAGCGGGATAAAGTGCAAAAAAAGCACCGTCCAGCCGAAAAGCATGACCTTCAAATGATAAGCGCTCTTCATGGCGAAAGCGGCCACCGCCGGATTGAAAAGCCCGGACAGCATCCGCAGGCCCTGGCCCCGCTCTCCCTGCAGCAGAAAATTGAAAGCTCTGCGTATGTTATCTAGCAGTTCCTGCAGCCGGTAATTCATCAAGTCGGAGCCGGAAAGCGCCACGCCGCGGGGATTGCTGACATAATCATCAAGCAGAAGGAAGATGTCGGGCCTCCATGTACGGCTCCTGGCCAGATTGTAGCTGTAGCTGGCGGTGGCCAGCCGGTAATGAAGCAGCGGCTCGTCTATCACGGCCACAGGGAACTTCTCGAATATGCGGAACCACACATGCAGGTCCGAAGATGTCTTGTAGCGCCCTACGTCCCAGGTGCCTACCGTCTCTTTGTAAACGCGCGTTCGCACCATTACGCCGGGGCAGAAAAAAAAGTTGCCGTACTTCAGCACCGCTTTCAAGAGCGCGGGGAAGCGGTATAGGCCGTCCGGGTCAGGGCGGATATCATCCGGAAAGCGGTAGCGCCTCACCTCGCGCCCGCGCTCGTCTATGCCGCTGGCCATCACGAATACCGCCGCGGCCTCCGGCGCATTTTCCAGAGCCTCGACCGACCGGCGGACCATCTCCGGATCATAGACGTCGTCGGAATGATAGATAGCGGTATATTCCCCCTCGCCCAGCCTTATGCACTCGGAAAAGTTCCCTTCCCCGCCTATGTTGAAGGCAAGGCGCGAGATGGTCACTCGGGGATCGGCCTTCGCGTACTCGGCGACCATCTCCGGGGTAGAATCCGACGAAGCGTTATCGGAGACTACCACGCGGATATTCCGATAGCTCTGCCCGACGATTGAATCCAGAGTATCGCGCAACGTCTTCTCGGCGTTATAGGCCGGGACGCAGATGCTGACCAGCGGCTCGCGCGTCCCTGTCATAAAGCCTCCGGTTCCGCAGGCGACATATTCTCGGTCTCCGCTTTCGGCCCGCTGAGGGGGTTGCTAGGCACGTTCCGCAGCCACTTACGCGAAGTCCAGTAGAGCATGCCGGCAAAGTAGCAGCCGGAAAGCCCCAGCAAGCCAAGAGTGCCCAGCGTACCCGCGGGATGAATGAAGGAGAAAGCCAGGAGTCCAAGGGAACCGACAGCTGGCGCGGCCAATGCGCGGAGGTCAAGCCTGAACTCTATTATCGGCAGAATAGCGCGTTGCATGGAGAAAAAAGTCACGCCGCCGCTAAGCAGCAGCGCCAGCGGCACGTACGTTTCTGGCCGGCCGGATACGGTCGAAAAATATACCAGGACGGCCGCCGTTATGCCGCCGATCAGATACGGCCTCACCAGGCTGCGGGTCCGCATCTCGGAATGGGCGGCTGCGGCCAGCACGTTCGTGGCCATCCTGAAGAACTCAACGAAAGCGCCGTAACGCGCGTAAACGAACACATCGCGATACTTTGGCGAGACCAGGGTCCTGACAAGCAGCTCGGCGCTGCCGGCGATAAAGAAGAGGTACACCAGGTAGACCGGCACGCTCTTGGCGGCAAGCTCCGCCAGGGCCGCACGGCGCTCGTCCTTGCCGCCGGAGGTTATCCGACGGTAAAAGGCCGGCAGGTACAGCTGTTGCACCAGCGATTCCATGATGCCGGCCACGCTGGTGGCGATGCTGAATCCAACCGCCATATAGCCGAGCAGTTCGGCCCCGTCGAGACGCTCGACTATCACGCGGTACGACTGTGATTGCGCCCACATGAAGAAGGAAGCGCCGGCAAGCGGCAGCGCGAACGCGCCGATAGCGTCTAACGCCGGACGGGAGGCCAACCCGCGGAAGTCAAAGTGCCCCGGAGCATCCTCCCGCAACTTCCCATACAATATCCGGGCCGCAGCAAGCGTCGCCGCGCCGTTGGCCACTATTAACCCGGCCATCCACTCCGTTCCCCCACGGGAAAGCACGACAGAGAAGAGGGCGGAGAAAGCCAGCGCAAGACCTACAGTGACCAGCGTGAGCAGCACGAAATCCCTGCGGTAACCGAGAGTATTGAGGGCCGGAATGTAATTCTGATTCCAGTTAAGGACATAGATGTACGCCGCGACCAGGAACGCGAAGAGCGGCCCGTTCAGTCC
>JAKAMO010000309.1 GCA_021812825.1 bacterium
AAAAGCCGTTCCCAAAAGCGGGGGCCGCCCTTTACCCAAGGCGGCCCCGGATCCCCACCTGCCCCGCTGCCCTTACTGCCCGCCGGAAAGTATCTGCTCTATGCGTTTGAGCCCGGCCGAGGTATCGGCGTTGCCCGGGTCAAGCTGCTTGGAGATGGTCCACTCGTCGCGGGCCTTGTCGTAATTGGAGTTCTGGAAGTACTTCAGCCCTTCCAGGTAATGCTGCTGGGCGGCCAGGCGGTTCTCCTCGCTTACGCCCTGCGGCTTTTTGACCATCTCCTCCACCGTGACGCCCTTGCTCTTGGCCTCTTCCTCCGCTTTTTTGCGCGCCTCTTCCTCTTTAACGCGGGCCTCTTCCTCGGCCCTGGCGCGGCGTGCCGCTTCCTCGGCGCGGCGCTTCTTCTCGTCGCTCTCCAGCTTCATCTGCTCGCGGGCGCGGGAGATAAGTTTGTTGATGTAAGCCATGTTCGAGGTGTAGGGCTTGGCCTTGTCCCACTCGCCTATGGCCTCGGGGTAGCGCCGGGAGCCGTACAGCTTCTTGCCGGAAGCCAGGTAGCCGTTCTCTATCTCGTTCTTTACCTCGGTCAGCAGCTTGGTGGACTTGGAGTCCCCGGGCTGCACCTCGAGCGCGCGCTTCAGGCCGTCGTAGGCGTCTTTCAGACGGCCCTGCGCGTAGAATTCAAGCGCTGATTTGAGGATATCGTTCGCCTTCTGCCGGCGCAATTCGTCTTCTATCCTGGTGATCCATTCTATCGTGCGGGCGTCCCGCGGCTTGATCATAAGGGCGTTGTACAGATTATCCAGCGAACTTTTGAGGTCCCTGGCCTCGTAATCGCTGAGACCCTTCTGGAAATAATAATCCTGCAGGTCTTCCTTTATCTTGCCCAGCCAGTACCTGGCCTTGATGTTGTTGGGGGAAAGCTTCACGACCTCGGTCATTTTGTCGTGAGCCTCTACGATGCGGCCCTCGGTATAATAGGAGAGCGCGGTCTTAAAGCGGTCCTCTATCATCAGCTTTTCGCTCATGGCGGGCCGCGCGCTGCCCCGCAGCTGGTTGGAGGCCTCCAGCAGCATCTGCGCGTCCTTGTAGTTGGGGTCTATGGAGATTATCTTCAGCGCCAGGTCCTTGGCGTCCTCGTAATTGCCGTTGCGGTAATATTCGTAGGCGTTCTCGTAGATATTATCCAGCATCGTCCCCTGTATCTTCTGCTTCTCAAGACGCACCGTCTCCAGGAACTTGCGCTTCTCGTCAAGTTCGTTAAGGGAGCCGAGGCCGGTCTTCTGCAGGTCCAGGAACAGGGATTCCTCGCTTTTCACGCCCCTGGACTGCGCGGAGGCCGGGGCGCAGAGCGCCGCGGAAAACAGTAAGGAAAGAAATATGTTCGTCATAAAAACCTCTTTGGAACCGGTCCGGGCGTCTCCGGGCCGCGGAGCTCCGGGCGGTTTAAAACGGCATACCCCCGGTTATAAGGTCGCTTATCATCGGAGCGAGCATCAGTATGAACACCGTGGGGAAAATGAAGATGAACAGCGGGATAAGCATCTTGGTGGAGGCCTGCGCGGCCAGCTTTTCCGCCTTATTCAGGCGGCGGAACCGCATGTCCGCGGAATAGTTCCGGAGCAGTTCCACGAGGCTCGTACCCAGTTCGTCCGACTGCACGATAAGGCCCACGAAAGAGCGGACCTCCTGCAGGCCGGTGCGCAGGGAAAGGCGCCGCAGCGCGTCGCGGCGGGAATAGCCCAGCTGGACCTCGTTTATGGTCTTCTCTATCTCCAGCTCCAGCCCCGTCTTTACCGGCGCTATCTTGACTATCCTGTCGAAAGCCGTCATATAGTCGAGCCCCGACTCTATCATGAGGGCGCCGAGGTCGACGAAAGTAGGGAAATTCCGGATTATATCTTCCTGGCGGCGGCGGATGCGGCCGGAGTAGATGGCGGCGTCGGGCAGCAGGAAGCCGAGCGGCGCGAAGATGAGCACGAACGGGGACGTGCTGAGAACGTAGAATATTATCGGCAGCGCGGCGCCGGCTATAAGCTTGAGGTGCAGCATTTTAAGGGGGTTCGTGGTCGCCGGGCTGCCCAGCAGCATGTAGGTTTCGTCCAGCTTCTTCTCCAGGCCCATCTGCCTGGCGAAGAAAAGGTCCAGCTTGTCCCAGAAATTCTTGCTGTTCTCCAGCTTGGAGAAGGCGGAGATCTCCTTGCCGGCCATATCGCTTATATCGTTTATAGCGGAACGCTCCTCCTCGCGCGGCGAGAAAAAGCGCTGCGCCGCGGTGAAGGCGGCGAAAGAGCCCACCACCGAAACTATGATAAGCAGCGCGTTAACTATTTTATCGGGACCCATATATTTTAACCAGCCTGCCCGCTTCGCCCTTCGGCTTCCTTAAACCCGTATTTTTCCCAGGCTGGATACGACCTTCATGCCGATACCCACCCAGATGACGCAGAAACAAGCGGTGGCCATGCCCAGGGGGGTGCTGTAGAACTTTATCATGGTTTCCGGCTGGAACATGAACATCACGCCGACCATCACCCAGGGCATTATGCCCACGACTAGGGACTGGATCTTCTGCTGCGCGGTCATGGCCTTGGTCTTTTCCTCCAGCTTGGATTCCTCGCGGATATCCACCACGATCCTTTCGA
>JAKAMO010000310.1 GCA_021812825.1 bacterium
TTCTCGTTCTGCAGCAGGTATTCGAACTTCTCCAGCGCGCTCTCCTGGTGGCGCTTGTCCATCACGAACTCCAGGTTGTCGTAGATGGCGCCCATCCACGTCGAGAGCTTCTCCTCCTTGGTGCCGGGAATGAAGCCTATGTCCTTGCCCACCGGGACTATCGGGCGGCAGATGATCAGCTTGCGGTAGACGTTCTCCTCGACGGACTTCTGCAGCCCGCAGACCAGCGTGCAGAGCGTCTTGCCGGTGCCGGCCGCGCCCAGCAGCGTGACGAGCTTGACCGAATCGTCGAGCAGCAGCTCCATAGCGCAGCGCTGCTCCTTGTTCAGGGGACGGATGCCCCACGGCGACGGCTCCGGGTTCAGCGAACGGATCTTCGACGGGTCGGCCGGGTCCACGCGGCCGAGCGCGGACTTCTTCTGGTCGTCCTTGGCGTGCAGCACCACGAACTCGTTGGGCGAAAGCTCGCTGTCCTTCGGGCTGTCCAGCACGTGGTCCTTGTAGAACTTGTCCACGGCCGGAGCGGACACCTGCAGCGTGACCAGGCCGGGGTAGAGCTCGTCCACCTTCACCTTGCCGGACTCGTAGTCCTGGGACACCAGCCCCACGGCCTCCGCCTTCAGGCGCAGGTTTATGTCCTTCGTGACCAGTATCGCCGTGTGCTTCTTCTGCCCGTACCAGTAGGCCGTGTTCAGGATGCGGTTGTCCATCTCCGTCAGCTTGAACTCCTTCGGCAGGACCTGCACGTGGTCCAGGTCCACCACCAGGGTGCCGCCGTTCTCCATCTTCACGCCGGCGTTCAGCTTGCCCTTCAGGCGGTACTCGTCGAGCTTGCGCGAGACGATGCGCGCGCTCTTGCCGCGCTCGTCGGCCGCGTGCTTGAAGGTGTCCAGCTCCTCGATCACTGAGATCGGGATGACCACCGTATTATCCTCGAATTTGGTGAAAGAAAGCGGGTCGTGTATCAGCACGTTGGTGTCGAGGATGAATACTTTTTTCATTGAGTTCCTCCGTTTCCGGCCCGCCGGGCGGTAACCGGGGCCGCAGCCCCCGCCGGACCGCAACCTTTCCGCCCCCCGGTCCGTAATTGTGATAGTGGGATATCAGGCCCCGCTAATTCTAGCATAAATCCCGCGAAAGCGGTTTTATGAGCGGGCTCCAAAAATAGTAAGATATCGATATCCACCGCCACCGCCCCACGGGGCGGCGGCGCCGTTTATCTGACAACAAGGACAAAGATGCGAATTTCCACGGTTCTTCTCCTGCTTTCCTCCCTGCCGGCGGCCATGGCCGGCGCCCAGTCCACGGCCACCGCTCCCGGCGACCTCCCGGGCATGCAGCAGCAGGCGCCGGCCGCGCCGCGCGTGGTGCTGCCGGCCGAGCACCTGGTCATAGAGGTGCCAAAGTCCGATTCCGACGAGCCGGACGCGGGGCCGTGGGCCGTCGCCGAAGTGGCGGTTAGCGGCGACGTCAATCTCCGGCCCAAGACCGTCATCAAGGCAGGCAAGGCCAGGAAGGGCCGGGTCTACATGAAGGACTTCGTGCAGGACGACATCGAGGCCATCCTGGCGCTGGGCAGCGTGGACAAGGTCTCCGTGGACATAGCCAAGCTGCCGGGGGCCGAGGTGCCGGAGAAGCTGGCCAGGGCCGCCGGGGTGACGGAGTCCGTCCGCGTCACCTACATCATCGCGGAGAAGCCGGTCATCCGCAGCCTGGAGGTCAGCGGCAACAAGGGCCTCTCGAAGGGCCGCGTCAAGGACGAGATGACGCTTAAGAAGAAGGACTATTTCGACGAGCTGAAGGTGCGCGAGGACCTGATAAAGATAGCCGACATGTACCGCGAGAAGGGCTACATCGACATACAGACCGACTACGAGGTGAAGTTCGACTCCGCGGCCTCCGCCTGCGACCTGACCATCAAGCTGAAGGAGGGCAACAAGGCCCGGGTGGCGGACGTCCGGATAAACGGCGCGGAGGGCTTCCCCGTGAAGAAACTGGTCAAGAAGTTCAAGAACCGCCCGAAGAAGATTTACGCGCCGCAGGAGCTGTCCTCCGACATAGAAAAGCTCAAGGAGTTCTACAAGAACAACGGCTACGCCGATTTCTCCGTGGACAGGACCTCGACCACGTTCAACGAGAACCGCTCCAGCGCCACCATAGACATAACCATCACCGAGGGAAAGAAGATAAAGTTCGGCGGCACCTACTTCTCCGGCAATTCCGTCTACCTGCCGAGCGACCTGCTGCCGCTGGTGGAGTACCGCCGGGGCAAGTACTTCAGCCAGGAGAAGCTGGACGACACCGTGCGCGCGCTGCAGGACAAGTACGCCGACAAGGGCTACCTGAAGGCCGTGATCGTCCCGCAGCGCAGCTTCATCGAGGCTACCGGCGAGACGGACATCACCTTCCTGATCACAGAGAACTCGCAGATCTACGTGGACCACATCGACGTGGAGGGCAACAAGGCCACCAAGACCTACGTGCTGCGCCGCGAGATCACGCAGAAGGAGGGGGAGGTGTTCAGCTCCTCCAAGATCCGCCGCAGCCAGGAGAAGATCTTCAACCTCGGCTTCATAGACGACGTGGCCCCGGTCATCAACCCGACCCCGGACCCGGACAAGGTGGACCTCGTCTTCG
>JAKAMO010000311.1 GCA_021812825.1 bacterium
TCCAGCGTGCCGCCGCCGAGGTCGAAGACCATGATCTTCTGGTCCTTGCCTTCCTTGTCTATGCCGTAGGCGAGCGCGGCCGCGGTGGGCTCGTTGACGAGGCGCACCACCTCGAGGCCGGCTATCGTGCCGGCGTCCTTGGTGGCCTGGCGCTGGTTGTCGTTGAAGTAGGCCGGCACGGTGATGACGGCCTTCTCCACCTTGTCGCCGAGGAAAGCCTCGGCGTCGCGCTTGACCTTCTGCAGCAGGAACGCGCTGAGCTGCTGCGGCGTGAACTCCTTGCCGCCGATATTGTACTTGTGGTCGGTGCCCATCTTGCGCTTGAACGCGGCGGCTGTTCCGCCGGGGTTGGCGACGGCCTGCCTGCGGGCGGGCTCGCCCACGAGCATCTGCCCGTCCTTGGCGAAGGCCACGTACGACGGGAAGGCCTTGCCTCCCACGCTGGTGCCCTCGGCCGAGGGGATGATGGTAACCTTGCCGCCTTCCATGACCGCCGCGGCGGTGTTGGAAGTGCCCAGGTCGATTCCGATTATCTTTGCCATATATTTGTCCTCCAAATTATGATGCCGTCAGATCTGTCCGCCCTCTTCGGTCTCCGCCGGGGCCTCCGGCCGCGGCGCGGGGGCTTCCGCTTTCCGCGCTATCCTCACCCTGGCCGGGCGGAGCACCTTGTCCCCGTAGTAGAAGCCCTTCTGCAGCTCCTCCACCACCAGGCCGTCGTTCTCCTCCGTGCCGTCCACTATCCCGAGTATCTCGGAGGCCATCGGGTCGTAGGGCTTGCCCACCGGCTCCATCGGCCTGAGCCCCTCGGCGTCGAACACCTTCGAGAACTCCTTGAAGATCATCTCCAGCCCCTTCAGCACGTCGTCCGAGTTGCCCGCGTCCTTCGCGCTGTTGATGTGGTTGTGCGCCGCCAGCAGCAGGTCGTAGAGCGGCAGCAGCCGCATCAGGATCTCCGCCTTGCCGTACTTTATCAGCTCCGGCTTCTCCTTCTCCACGCGCTTGCGGTAGTTCTCGAAATCGGCCTGCAGGCGCAGCAGCTGGTCGTAATACCCGGCCGCCTGCTTCTTCTGCTTCTCCAGCTCGTCGCCGGCCGTCTCCAGCTCCTTGGCCTCTTCGCCGCAGACGCATTCCTCCGCTTTCTTCGCCTTCTTCTCCTCGGGCTTGTGGTTCTTCATAGTCGCTTACTCTTCGAGATCGAGCTTCTCCCATTCCCCCAGCATGTCCTCCATCATGGAGCTTACGGTATCCACCAGCGAGATCATGCGGGGGTATTCCATCCGCTTGTAGCCCAGTATGCCCACCAGCCCCACGGCCTTGTCGTTCATGCAGTAGGAGCTCGACACCAGGCTGAAGTTCTTGAATTCCTTCATGCTGTTCTCGGAGCCTATCGTCACGTCCACGATATGGCGCTTGCCGGGCTCGGCCAGCGCCTTGGTCTTCACGGCGCAGTCGCGCAGGCGCTCGCGCAGCAGGCCCGAGAACCGTTCCTTCTCCTCGAGCAGGCGGGCTATGCTGCGCATGTCCTCCACGCTGCCCTCCTCGAGGTTGGAGAAGATGCGGCTGAGGCCCTCCAGGTACAGCGCGTCCTCGCGCTGGGCCAGGCCCTTGAAATATTCCACCAGCTTCTTGAGCAGCTCGGCGCTCCCCTTGTCCTTCTCCTTCGCCAGGAACTCCTTGAAGATGACCTGCGGCAGGTCGGTGAGCGGCAGGTCCTTCAGGCGCTTGTTCAGGCGCAGCGAGAGCGCCTTCACCGCGCCCTTCTCGGCCGCGTTCTCCAGCGAAAAGGCCGCGTGCTTGATAATGCCCGAGTGCGTGAACATCACGCTGAGCACGCTCTTGGGGCCCATGCTGAGGAGGTCCAGGCGCTTGACGCTGTCGAGGTCGAGGTCGGCGCTCATCACGAAGCCGGCCCACTGCGACATGTCGGAGAGCATCTTGGAGGTGTGCTTCAGGAAGCCGTCGAGCTGCTCGATGCGGCGGTCGTACTCGCGCTCGAGGCGCTCCTTCTCCGCCGCGGCCATATGCTGCAGGCGCATCACGTTGTCCACGTAGGCGCGGTAGCCCTTGTCGGACGGGATGCGGCCGCCCGAGGTGTGCGGCTGGAAGAGGTAGCCCTCGGTCTCCAGCTCTTTAAGTATATTCCTTATAGTGGCGCTGGAGACGTTGAACCGGCCTTCCTCGGCTATCAGCTCGGAGCTCACCGGCCTGCCGGTGCTGACATAGTTGTAGACCACCCAGTTAAGGATCTTCTCCTTCCTGTCCTGCGCCACTTCCGGTTTCAGAACCCTCATAATTGACCCGCCGCTTTTAATTAGCACTCATGTCTTTTGTCTGCCAAAAATATTATACACGTTGCCCCCATAATTGTCAATAGGATGCGCTGACTGCTAAAAATGCCGTATGACTATGGTCAAAACAGGTTTCAGGCCGCCTGTGATACACTATATACGGTTAGGAAAGTCTTGGGAGGAAAGAGAAAAAATGATCATAGCAGCGATATTTTCGGCGGCCCTGGCCGCAGCCCCCGCCGGCGCTGGGGATTGGGCTCCGGCGGTGAACCCGGCCGCCCTCGCGGCGGCGGAAGCCCCCGCGGCGCCGGCCCCGGCCCGCTCCGGCCCGCGCGACG
>JAKAMO010000008.1 GCA_021812825.1 bacterium
AAGAAGAAGAAGCTCGGCTGGAAGATAAGGAAGGACAACGCCCCGTCGGACAGCTCGGCCGGGGAGGTGCTGCCGCAGTCGCAGGTGCATTACCTGGGCGAGATAGCCAGGACCGCCCGCGCTTACCGCAAGGGCACCATGGACCAGGCTTCCGCCGCGCGCGACCTCTACAAGGCCGAGGGGACCGCGGAGCTGCTGAAGAAGGCCGGCGCGGCGAAAGAGGCGCTGGCCGCCGTTGATTCGCTGAAGGAGGACCTGAAGGCCCGCCTGAAACCCGAGACCGAGGCCCTGCTGAAGGATTTCCGCCGCCTGCGCGAGCTCTACAGCGGCGACGAGCTGGTCACGAAGGTCCGCGACCGCGAGATACGCACGAAACTTTATACCTCTACGCTCTCCGGCACCAAGGTCCCCAAGGTCAGCGTGCCGGACTTCGAGGACTGGGGCGAGATAGTGCGCTGGTGCCGTCAGGAGAACTTCCCGGGGCATTTCCCTTACACCGCCGGCGTGTTCCCGTTCAAGCGCGTGGAAGAGGACCCGAAACGGCAGTTCGCCGGCGAGGGCTCTCCCGTGCGCACCAACAAGCGCTTCCACCTGCTCTGCGACGGAGAGCAGGCCAAGCGCCTCAGCACCGCCTTCGACAGCGTCACGCTCTACGGCTCCGACCCGGGCCGCTCGCCGGACATCTTCGGCAAGGTGGGCGAGAGCGGCGTCAGCATCTGCACGCTCGACGACATCAAGAAACTCTACGCCGGCTTCGACCTCTGCGCCCCGAACACCAGCGTCTCGATGACCATCAACGGCCCGGCGCCGGTCATGCTGGCCATGTTCTTCAACGCTGCCATAGAGGGCGAGGTCGAGAAGTTCAAAAAAGAGAAGAAGCGCCTCCCCGGCGCGAAGGAATACGAGGCGCTGAAGGAGTGCACGCTGCAGACCGTGCGCGGCACCGTGCAGGCCGACATCCTCAAGGAGGACCAGGGCCAGAACACCTGCATCTTCTCCACCGCCTTCGCGCTGAAGATGATGGGCGACATGCAGCAGTACTTCATCGAGCACAGGATACGCAACTATTATTCCGTCAGCATCAGCGGCTACCACATAGCCGAGGCCGGCGCCAACCCGATCAGCCAGCTGGCCTTCACGCTGGCCAACGGCTTCACGTACGTGGAGTACTACCTGGCCCGCGGCATGCGGATAGACGACTTCGCGCACAACCTGTCCTTCTTCTTCAGCAACGGCCTGGACGCCGAGTACTCGGTGATAGGCCGCGTCGCGCGCCGCATCTGGTCCGTGGTGATGCGCGAGCGCTACGGCGCCTCCGAGCGCAGCCAGAAGCTGAAGTACCACATCCAGACCTCGGGCCGCTCGCTGCACGCGCAGGAGATGGACTTCAACGACATCCGCTCCACGCTGCAGGCGCTGATGGCCATCTACGACAACTGCAACTCGCTGCACACGAACGCCTACGACGAGGCCGTCACCACGCCCACCGAGGAGTCGGTGCGCCGCGCGGTGGCGATACAGCTGATCATCACCAAGGAGCTGGGCCTCGCCAAGAACGAGAACACGCTGCAGGGTTCCTTCATCATGGAGGAGCTGACCGACCTGGTGGAAGAGGCGGTGCTCTCCGAGCTCGAGAACCTGGACGCCCGCGGCGGCGTGCTGGGGGCGATGGAGACGCAGTACCAGCGCGGCAAGATCCAGGACGAGTCGATGCTCTACGAGGAAGGCAAGCACGACGGCACGCTGCCGATCATCGGCGTGAACACGTTCCTTAACCCCCATGCAGGGGAGTACAAGGCGCCCGAGGTCATCACCCGCGCGTCGAAGGCCGAGAAGGAAGGCCAGATAAAGAACCTCGAGGCTTTCAGGCGCCGCAACAAGGCCAAGGCCCCCGCCGCGCTGAAGAAGCTGCAGCGCGCGGCCCAGACAGGCGGCAACATCTTCGCCGAGCTGATGGAGACCGTGAGGTACGCTTCTCTGGGCGAGATAACCGGAGCCCTTTACGAGATAGGCGGGCGCTACCGCCGCAATATGTGATGGAATTCTTCGAGGCCGTGGAGAAGCGCGTCAGCGTGCGCAGATACAGGCCGGACCCGGTGAGCCGGGAGGACCTCCTGCGCGTGCTGAAGGCCGCCCGCAGGGCGCCGTCGTGGGAGAACCTGCAGTGCGCCCGTTTCCTCGTGGTCACGGCACCAGAAAAGAGGAAAGCCGTGTTCGACGCCGTGCCGGAGGGGAACCCGGCGAAGAAGGCGCTGCGCGCGGCGCCGGCGGTCATACTGCTCTGCGCTGACCCCGCGGATTCCGGTTCCCGCGGCGGGCTGGATTACTTCCTGGTGGACGCCGGCATAGCTTTCGAGCACCTTTTCCTGGCGGCCGCGGCGCTGGGCCTCGGCACCTGCTGGGTAGGGGTCTTCGGCGAAGCCGACCTGAAGAAGGCCTTCGGCATCCCGGACCGCACGCGCATCGTCGCGCTGACGCCGCTCGGCTACCCGGAGAAGGAGAGCTCCCCGCGCCCGCGCAAGGAGCTTTCCGAGCTGGTCCATTTCGAAGAGTGGGGAGGCGCGGAGAAAAAATGAGCGAGCACGCCAACAGGCTTGTGAAACTCCAGGGAAAGCTGGCCGGGCAGGGCCTGGGCGGCGCCCTTATCACCCATTTCACCGACATCTTCTATTTCTCCGGCACCAGGCAGAACAGCGTGCTCTGGGTGCCCGTCTCCGGCCGGGCGGTGCTGCTCGTCAGGAAAAGCCTTGCGAAGGCGAAGGCGGAGTCCGAGGGTGTGGAGGTGCGGCCGTTCGCCGGCAAGGCGTCGTTCCTGGAGGCCGTTCCAGCAGGCCACCTGAAAGCGGGGCTGGTCTTCAACGGCCTGAGCGCCCAGCTGTTCAGGTTCTATTCCGGTCTTATGAAGGGCGCGGAGTTCGCGGATATCTCCGCAGCGGTGCGCGACCTGCGCGCAGTGAAATCCCCGGCCGAACTGGAGCTGGTCCGCGAGAGCGGGAGGCGGCTGGGCGGAGTTTTCGCCGCCGCCCCGTCCTTCCTGAAGCCGGAGATGAGCGAGCTGGAGGCCGCCGCGGCCTTCGAATATCATTCGCGTCTGGCCGGCAACGAGGGCTGCCGCATGCGAGCGCCGATAGGCGAGAACTTCATCGGCGTCGCCGTCGCGGGCGCCAGCGGCGCCATCCCAGGCTATTTCGACGGAGCCGTGACCGGCCCCGGCCTGTCCAGCGCCTCCCCCGTGGGCGCGTCGCTGGCGCGCGTGGGGCGCGACGCGCCGCTGTTCCTGGACTACACCTTCATGCACGCCGGCTACATCACCGACATGACCCGGCTGTTCGTCTTCGGCAGGCTGCCGGAGAAGCTGGCGAAGGCCTATGAGGTGTCGGTGGAGATACACGACGAGATCTCGGCCGGGCTGAAAGCAGGAGCCGTAGGAGAGGAGCTTTATCTGAAGACCCTTTCCATGGCGGAAAAGGCCGGCCTCGCGGAGAATTTCATGGGCGTGCCGGGGGAGCAGGCGAAGTTCGTGGGCCACGGCGTGGGCCTGGAGCTCGACGAGATGCCGGTGCTCTGCATGGGCGCGAAGGCGCCGCTGGAGGCCGGCAGCGTGGTGGCGCTGGAGCCGAAGTTCATTTTCCCCGGGCTGGGCGCGGTGGGGGTGGAGAACACCTTCGTCGTCGGACCTTCCGGGCCGGAGAATATAACCGGCAAGGATACCGGGATAGTTCATCTGTAAGCCCCGCGCATACGGGGTACGACAAACAGGGAGGAATAGGACATGGAAAAGGATATTTTCGTGGTGGAGGCCCTGCGCACGCCGTTCTGCTCGCTGGGCGGGGCGCTGTCCGAGGTGCCGGCGCCGAAGCTGGCCGCGGGAGTGATAAAGGGCCTGCTCGAGAAGACCAAGCTGCCGGCCGAGGCCGTCGGCGAGGTCATTATCGGCGAGGTGCTGGCTGGCGGAGTGGGCCAGGCCCCTGCGCGCCAGGCGATGATCTACGCCGGCCTCCCTCCGTCGGTCCCGGCGATGACGATAAACAAGGTCTGCGGCAGCGGCCTGAAGGCCGTGATGCTCGCGGCCGGCTCCATAGCCCTCGGCGACTCCGAGACCGCGATAGCGGGCGGCATGGAGAACATGTCGCTCGCGCCGTATATCCTCGATAAGGCCCGCTACGGCTACCGGATGGGCAATGGCAAGCTGGTGGACCTGATGATACACGACGGCCTGAGCGACCCGTACACCGGCCGCCACATGGGAGAGATAGGCGAGGAGAGCGCGTCCAAGCACGCCCTCACCCGCGAGGCGCAGGACAAGTTCGCCACCCGCTCCTACAAGCTCGCGCAGGAAGCCGTGAAGTCCGGCATCTTCAAGGACGAGATAGTGCCGGTGGTGAAGGAATCCCGCAAGGGCCCCGTCACGGTAGCCGACGACGAGGAGCCGTTCAAGGTGGACTTCGAGAAGATCGGCAAGCTGAAGCCGGTGTTCAGGAAGGACGGCACGATAACCGCCGCGAACGCCTCCACGATCAACGACGGCGCCGCGCTGCTGCTGCTGGCCGGCGCTGAGGCGGTGAAGAAGTACGGCCTCAAGCCTAAGGCGAAGATAAAGGCCTGCGCCACCGCGAGCCTCGCGCCGGAGAATTTCCCGGACGCGCCGGTGGAAGCCATAAAGAAGGCCTGCGCCAAAGCGGGCCTGAAGACCTCAGACATAGACCTCTTCGAGATAAACGAGGCCTTCTGCACGGTGACGATGATAGCCATCAAGGAGCTCGGCCTGCCGGAGGAGAAGGTCAACGTGAACGGCGGCGCCGCCGCCATCGGCCACCCGATAGGCGCCAGCGGCGCCAGGCTGGCCGGCACGGTGATAAGGGAGCTGCACAAGCGGGGCGCCAAGTACGGCCTGGCCACGCTGTGCATCGGCGGCGGAGAAGCGGTAGCCGTCATTTTCGAGCGGGTTTAAACTAACGGGACGGGAGACGATATGATAAAGAAAGCCGGAGTTCTTGGTGCCGGGCAGATGGGCAACGGTATTGCCCACGTGCTGGCGCTGGCCAAATACGACGTGGTGCTGTGCGACAATTCCGAGGCGCAGCTGCAGAAGGCCGTGGCGACAATCGATAAGAACCTGGAGCGCCAGGCCAAGAAGGGGCTGATCACCGGGGATATCAAGGAGATAGCCGCCCGCATAAAGACGGCCAAGGAGATCCCCGCGCTGGCCGACTGCGACATAGTGATAGAGGCCGTGACGGAGAAGGAGTCGCTGAAGCTGGACCTGTTCAGGCAGCTCGACGCCGCCGTGAAGAAGGGCGCGATACTCGCCTCCAACACCTCCTCCATACCGATAACGAAGATAGCCTCCGCCACCTCCCGCCCCGAGCGCGTGATGGGGATGCACTTCATGAACCCGGTGCCGGTGATGACGCTCGTAGAGCTGATCAAGGGCCACGCTACCAGCGACGAGACGTTCAGGGAGGTAGCCGAGCTGGCCAAGGCGCTCGGCAAGGAGACCGCGGTGTCGCAGGACTACCCCGGCTTCATCATCAACCGCATACTGATCCCGATGCTCAACGAGGCCGTCTTCGCGCTGTACGAGGGCATAGCCTCCGCCGAGGACATAGACAAGGGCATGAAGCTGGGCACCAACCAGCCGATGGGCCCGCTGACGCTGGCCGACTTCATCGGCCTCGACACCGTGCTCGCCATCGCGAACGTGCTGTACGAGGGCTTCAAGGACCCGAAGTACCGCCCGTGCCCGCTGCTGGTAAAGATGGTCAACGCCGGCTACCTGGGCCGCAAGTCCGGCCGCGGTTTCTACGACTACACGGCGGCGAAATAACATGGCCTACGAGAACCTGCTGCTGGAAAAGACGGAAGCCGGCGTAGCGGTGCTGACCGTGAACCGCCCGAAGAGCCTCAACGCGCTGAACACGGCCGTGCTGAAAGAGCTGGACCAGGCGCTCAGCGAGCTGGCCGCCGACGCGGCCGTGAGGGCCGTGGTGCTGACAGGTTCCGGCGAGAAGGCCTTCGTGGCCGGCGCCGATATCTCTGAGATGGCCGAAATGTCCCCCGCCGCCGCCCGCGAGTTCTCGCGGCTGGGCAGCGGGGTTTTCCGCTCTATTGAGGAGCTGAGGAAGCCGGTGATAGCCGCCGTGAACGGCTACGCGCTGGGCGGCGGGCTTGAGCTGGCGCTCGCTTGCGACTTTATCTACGCCTCCGACAACGCTAGGCTCGGCCTGCCCGAGACCACGCTGGGCGTGATCCCCGGTTTCGGCGGCACCCGCCGGCTGGCCGCCCGCTGCGGCGCGGCCCGCGCGCGCGAGATGATCTTCACCGGCCGCCCGCTGGACGCGGCGAAAGCCGCGGCCTGCGGCCTCGTCAACGAGGTGTTCCCGCAGGCGGAGCTGCTGAAAGCCGCTTCCGCCGCCGCCGGGAAGATAGCCGCCAACGGCCCGCTGGCCGTGGCCGCCGCCAAGGACGCGGTGGACAACGGCGCCGGGAACCCGGAGTACGAGCCGGCGCTGTTCTCGCTGCTCTTCGCGACGGCGGACCAGCGCGAGGGCATGAAGGCCTTCACGGAAAAGAGGAAGGCGGAGTTCAAAGGCAAGTAAGCAGGGAGGACGGAAGAATGAATTTCGAACTGACGCAGGACCAGAAGATACTCAGGGACAGCGTGCGCGACTTCGTAGAGAAGGAGATAAAGCCGATAGCGGCCAAGATAGACGAGGAGCACAGGATACCGCAGGAGCTGACCGCGAAGATGGCGGAGATGGGCTTCTTCGGCAGCTATATCCCGGAGAAGTACGGCGGCGCAGGGCTCGACGCGATGTCCTACGCGCTGCTGGTGGAGGAGGTCTCCAAGGCCTGCGCCTCCAACGGCGTCTACATCTCGGCCCATACCTCGCTCTGCTGCGACCCGCTGCTGAACTTCGGCACCGAGGAGCAGAAAATGAAGTGGCTGCCCGACCTGACCTCCGGCAAGAAGATAGGCTGCATACTGCTGACCGAGTCCGACGCCGGCAGCGACGTGGCCTCGATAGCCACCAACTATAAGCGCGACGGCGACCACTTCGTCGTCAACGGCACCAAGATGTTCATCACCAACGGCGGCTGCCGCGGCACCGGCGTCCTGTTCGCCACGAAGGACAGATCACTCGGCCACAAGGGCCTGTCGGCCTTCATCGTGGACCTGTCCTCCCCCGGTGTCACCGTCATGAAGGAAGAGAACAAGATGGGCATACGCGGCACCTCCACCGCCGCGTTCGCCTTCGACAACCTCAAGGTGCCGGCGGAGAACCTGCTCGGCGAGGAAGGGAAAGGTTTCAAGATCGCCATGGAGACGCTGAACGGCGGCCGCATCGGCATCGCCGCGCAGGCGCTGGGGATTGCCGGCGGGGCCTTCGCCCGCGCGCTGGAATATTCCAAGCAGCGCAAGCAGTTCGGCAAGCCGCTCTGCGCCTTCCAGTCGGTCCAGTTCAAGCTGGCCGAGATGTACGCGCGCATAGAGCAGGCCAAGCTGCTCGTCTACAAGGCGGCCTGGATGAAGGACGCCCACGTGAATTATTCCACCGAGTCGGCCATGTGCAAGATGTGCGCCTCTGAGGCGGCTACCTACGTCACCAAAGAGGCCGTGCAGATACACGGCGGCTACGGCTACATCGCGGATTACGAGGTGGAGAGGATGTTCCGCGACGCCAAGATAACGGAGATCTACGAGGGTACCAACGAGATGCAGCGCATAGTGATCTCGAAGGCGCTGGTCTCCTAGCGCGTTCCCGCACGGAGGAAGAATGGAAGCCACCCGGGAGATATACTGGAACGTCGGTCACGGCGTGATACTGCCGATGTACGGCTTTTTCGCCGCGGCGGCGGGCGCCATGGCCTACGGGTTCTATAAAAAGCTCGCCGTCTACAGGTCCGGCAAGGCGCTGGACAGGGTTTCCGGGCCGGCGGACCGGCTGGCCCGGGCCGTTTCCTGGGCGCTGGCGCAGCTGAAGGTTCTGCGCAACCCGTTCCCCGGGCTGTTCCACGCGGGCTTCTTCTGGGGCTTCCTGTTGCTGACGGCCGGCACTACGCTTATCATGGCGCAGGAGGATTTCACCGCCCGGCTCTTCGGCCTCCGCTTCCTGCAGGGGGATTTCTACCGCGGCTTCTCCTTCGTCCTGGACATCGCCGGCCTCGCCGCTATCGTCGCGCTGCTCGTCTTCTTCGTGCGGCGCTTCCTCTACAGGCCCAAGGGCCTGGATACCGCCGCCGATGACTGCCTCGCCCACGCGCTGCTTTTCTTCATACTGGTCACAGGCTTCGTGATAGAGGGCGCCCGCATGGCCGTCACCGAGCTGCACGCCAACCCGGAGCTGGCCCGGTTCTCACCGGTGGGCCTGCTCGTGGCCGGCCTGCTGCCGGGGGACCCGTCGGCCCTCGAAGGGCTGCATAAGACGCTGTGGTGGACGCACATGTTCGCGGCTTTCGGCTTCATCGCGATGATACCCTTCAGCAAGCTGCGCCACCTGTTCCTGATACCGGTGAACTACTTCTTCTCCGATACCGGCCCGCTCGGCGGGCTGAAGACCATAGACCTGGCCGACGAGAGCGCGCAGACCTTCGGCGCGGAGAAGGTGAACGAGCTGTCCTGGAAGGACATCTATGACTCCGATGCCTGCGTCTCCTGCAAGCGCTGCCAGGACGAATGCCCCGCCTATGCCACCGGCAAGACTCTCTCGCCGATGAAGGTCATACAGGACCTGCGCGGCAGCGCTTTCGCCGGTCCCGAGACCGATATCATAGCGGCCGTCACTGACAAGGCCCTCTGGGCCTGCACGACCTGCAGGTCCTGCCAGACCACCTGCCCCGCCGCGGTCGAGCACGTGCCCAAGATCATAGAGATGCGCCGGAACCTGACGCTGATGAAGGGCGAGTTCGCCGGAGAGGAAGGACGCGCCGCGGTCAGCAGCCTCGAGGTGAACAAGAACCCGTTCGGCCTGCCCAACGCCTCGCGCGCGGACTGGGCCGCAGGGCTGGGCGTGAAACCTCTCTCGGAGGACCCGTCGGCCGACATCCTTTATTTCGCCGGCTGCTACGCCTCCTTCGACAGGCGCAACAAGGCCGTGGCCGCGAAGTTCATGGAGATCTGCGCGAAGGCCGGCGTCAAGGCGGGCCTGCTCGGCAAGGAAGAGCAGTGCTGCGGAGAGCCGGCGCGCAAGCTGGGCAACGAGTACCTTTACCAGGAGCTGGCGGGGGAGAACATCAAGGCCTTCGCCAAGTACGGCGTGAAAAAGATCGTGACCGCCTGTCCGCACTGCCGCCACACTCTCGGCGTGCACTACCGCGACCTCGGCTTCGAGGGCAATGTCGTCCATTACACGGTTTTCATCAAGGAGCTGATAGACTCCGGCAAGCTTAAGCTCAAGGCCGAGCCGTTCGAGTTCACTTACCACGATTCCTGCTACATGTCCCGCTACTCCGGCATAACGGAGGAGCCCCGCGCCGTGCTCGCGGCCGCTGGCGGCAGCCTGGCCGAGATGGAGAGGCACGGCGACAGGAACTTCTGCTGCGGCGGCGGGGGCGGGCGGGCCCTGCTGGAGGAGAAGGAAGGCACGAAGATCAGCGTCGAGCGCGTGAAGATGGCCCGCGCCACCGGCAGGCCGGTGGTGGTGTCCAATTGCCCGTTCTGCCTCACGATGCTCGAGGACGGCATAAAGACCGCCGACTGCGAGACCGCCCTGAAGGCGCGCGACCTCGCGGAAGTGGTGGCGGAAAGGCTGGCTTAGCGCCGGCCCCGCGGTAAACTTGGGAGTAGAACTGGAGAGCTTATGAAAATACTCGTGTGCGTTAAACAGATACCCGACATGGCGTCGAAGTTCAAGCCGAACGCCGACGGCACCTGGTTCAACGAGGCGGACCTGGCCTTCAGGATGAACGAGTACGACGAGTACGCGGTGGAGGAGGCCGTCAAGCTGCGGGAGAAGGACCCGGCTTCGGAGCTGGTGGTGCTCTCCGTCGGCCCGGCCCGCGTGGTGGAGGCGCTGAAGAAGGCGCTGGCCATGGGCTGCGACCGCGCGGTGCACGTGCAGGACGATAACGTCTTCCGTAAGGACCCCTGGCAGATAGCCTCCCTGATAGCGGCCTACGCGAAGAAAGAGAATTTCGACATAGTCTTCACCGGCATGCAGTCGCAGGACCGCGGCTCGGCCCAGATAGGTCCGCTTCTTGCCGGCATGCTGGGTTTTTCCTGCGTTACCACGGTCATCGGCTTCTCCCTGGAGGGAAGGACGGCGACGGTCAGGCGCGAGCTCGAGGGCGGCGCGAAAGGCATCGTGAAGGCCGCCCTGCCGGCGGTCATCACATGTCAGCTGGGCCTGAACACGCCGCGCTACCCCACGCTGCCGAACATCATGAAGGCCAAGAAGAAGGAGATCGCGGCGTTCAAGGCCGAGGAGCTGTCCGCGGAAGCGGCGCTGTCGGCCGCGGAAAAGTTCTACGCGCCGGTAAAGAAAGGCACCGGCCTGGTGCTAGAGGGCGGGGACGCCGCGTCGCTGGCGGGCAAACTGATAGACGTGCTCAAAGAGAAGACCACTGTGCTCAGGGGCTGACCCGGCCCGGAACAAGGAAACAGGAGAAATGTCATGAAAACCCTTCTCGTATTCGAATACCGCCGCGGCAAGCTGTCCGAGGCCAACCAGGAGCTGCTGGGTTTCGCGGCCGCCGCCGGCGGCGAGAGCGCCGGCGTGCTCGTTGGCTCAGAGGCGGGCCTGCCGGCCTTCGGCGGCAAGCTCTACCTCGGCGACATCGCCGCGCTGGGAGAGTACGATCCCGGCCGGCACGCGGAGATCGTCCTGCAGGCCGCGCAGAAGGAATCGCCGGACCTGATAGTTTTCCTGCAGTCCTCCTACGGCTGGGACCTGGCGCCGCGGGTGGCCGGGAAGCTCAAGGCCGCGCAGATATCGGACGTCACCGGCGTCGTGGACGGCAAGTTCGAGGCCGCCTGCTGCAACGGCAAGATGCGCCGCCTGGTCGAACCCGCCACGAAGGTCGCGGTGCTGACGTTGCAGGAAGGCTCTTTCCCAGTCAGCGGGACGCCGTCCGGCACTCCGGCGGTGGAGAAGCTGGCGCCGTCCGGCTCCGCGGCGGGCCTGGAGTTCGCCGGTTACGAGGAGGCGGAGAAGAAGGAAGTGGACCTGGGCAAGGCCGAGGTCATCGTCAGCGCCGGCCGCGGCATAGGCAAGAAGGACAACGTGCCGGTCATCGCCGCGCTGGCCAAGAGCCTCAACGGCGAGATGGGGGCCAGCCGCCCGGTGGTGGACGCCGGCTGGGTGGACCACAACAGGCAGGTGGGCGCCACGGGGCAGATAGTCTCCCCGAAGCTTTACGTGGCCTGCGCGATCTCGGGCGCCATACAGCACCTCACCGGTATGAGGAACTCCGAGTTCATCGTCGCCATAAATACCGACAAGGACGCCCCGATCTCCGAGGTCGCGGACGTGATGGTCATCGCCGATGTGATGCCGTTCGTGGCCGCGCTCACGGAGAAGCTGAAGAAATGAACCTGGAACTCACCGAGGAGCAGAAGATAATCCGCGACACGGCGAAAGCCTTCGCCGAAAAAGAGCTCGCGCCGGTGGCGGCCGCGCTGGACCGCGGCGAGGAGGGCAGGGAGAAGTTCCTGGCCAACATCGCCAAGCTGGCGGAGCTCGGTTTCATGGGGCTCAACATCAAGAGCGAGTACGGCGGCGCCGAAGCCGGTTCCGTGGCGCTCAGCCTCGCGATAACCGAGATCGCCCGCGCCTGCGCCTCCACGGCGGTGACGCTCGCGGTCAACAACCTGGTGGCGGAGATAATACAGAGTACCGGCACCGAAGAGCAGAAGAAGAAGCACCTGCGCAACATCTGCTCCGGCGCCTACCCGGCGGCCAGCCTGGCCCTTACCGAGCCCGGCGCCGGCTCCGATTCCGCCGCCGTTTCCACGCTGGCCGAGCGCGACGGGGACGGCTGGGTGCTCAACGGCTCCAAGATCTTCATAACCAGCGCGCCCTACGCCGGAGTGTTCGCCGTGTTCGCCGTGACCGACAAGGCCGCGCCGAAGGGCAGGGGTATAAGCTGCTTCCTGGTGGAAGTCGGGACCAAGGGGCTGGTGATAGGCCGCGAGGAGCACAAGATGGGGCAGCGCGCCTCGGCCACCAACGAGGTCTCCTTCGAGAACTGCCGCGTGCCGGGCGACGCCCTGCTGGGGACCCTGAACAAGGGTTTCTCGTCCGCGGCGGAAGGGTTGGCCGGCGGGCGCATCAATATCGGCTCGCTGGGCCTGGGCATAGGGCTGGCGGCCATAGACTACGCCACGGCGTACGCTGCCAACAGGAAGCAGTTCGGCAGGAGCATCTCCGAGTTCCAGGCGGTGCAGTGGATGATAGCGGAATCATACACCGAGCTGGAGGCCGGGCGCATGCTGCTGATGAACGCGGCCGCCAGGCGCGAGGCCGGCAAGCCGCACACGAAGGAGGCCGCGATGTGCAAGATGTACGCCACCGAGGCCGCCAACCGCGCCTGCTACAACGCGGTGCAGCTGCTCGGCGGCTACGGCTACACCGACCAGTTCCCGGTGGAGCGCTACGCCCGCGACGCGCGCGTCACATCCATCTACGAGGGGACCAACGAGGTGCAGCGCTTCATAGTGGCGCGCGAGATACTTAAGAGCATTTAAAGTGGTAATCCTAAGGAGACTAAAAATGGCGACACAGAAGATAATCTGGACGAAGATAGACGAGGCGCCCGCGCTGGCGACGCGCTCGCTGCTGCCGATAGTGAAGGCGTTCACCGCCGGCACCGGCATAGAGCTGGAGACCCGCGACATCTCGCTGGCCGGCAGGATAATAGCCAACTTCCCGGAGAAGCTCACCGAGGAGCAGCGCGTTCCCGATAACCTGGCGCTGCTGGGCGAGCTCGCCCTCAAACCCGAGGCAAATATCATAAAACTGCCGAACATCAGCGCCTCCGTGCCGCAGCTGAAGGCCGCGATAAAGGAGCTGCAGGGGCAGGGATACGATATCCCCGATTATCCGGAGGCTCCAGCGACCCAGGCCGAAAAGGACATCAAGGACCGCTACGCCAAGGTGCTCGGTTCCGCCGTGAATCCCGTGCTGCGCGAGGGCAACTCCGACCGCCGCGCGCCGGCCTCGGTGAAGAATTTCGCCAGGAAGAACCCGCACAAGCTGGCGCCTTGGACCCCGGAATCGCGCGGCCACGTGACGCATATGACCGCCGGCGACTTCTACGGCAACGAGAGATCCGTCTGTCTTCCGGACGGCGGAGAGTTCTCGATAGAGCTCGCGGGCGACGACGGCAAGACCACCGTGCTCAAGGGCGGGCTGAAGGCCGCCAAGGGCGAGATACTGGACGGCACCTTTATGAGCCGCAAGGCCCTGCGCGCCTTCTACGAGGAGCAGATGCGGGCCGCGAAAAAGGAAGGGTTGTTGCTGTCGCTGCACCTGAAGGCCACTATGATGAAGGTCTCCGACCCGGTGCTGTTCGGCCACGGCGTCGCCGTCTTCTTCAAGGACGTCTTCGAAAAGCACGCGGAGAAATTCAAGGCGCTGGGCGTCAATCCAAATATGGGCCTCGGCGACCTGTACAAGAAGATACAGGCCCTGCCGGAGGCCGAGCGCGCCGCGATAGAGGCGGACATCAAGGCCGTCTATGCCGCGCGCCCGGCGCTGGCCATGGTGGATTCCTCCAAGGGCATCACGAACCTGCATGTGCCGAGCGACGTCATAGTGGACGCCTCGATGCCGGTGGTCGTGCGCGACGGCGGCAAGATGTGGAACGCCGACGGCAAGCTGCAGGACACCAAGGCGATGATACCGGACCGCTGCTATGCCACGATGTACAGGGAGATAATGGACGACTGCCGCAAAAACGGCGCTTTCAACCCCGCCACGATGGGCTCCGTGCCTAACGTCGGCCTGATGGCGCAGAAGGCCGAGGAGTACGGCTCCCACCCGACCACCTTCGAGCTGCCTGCCGGCGGCACGGTGCGCGTGACCGGCGCCGGCGGCAAGGTGCTGATGGCGCACAAGGTGGAGGCCGGCGACATCTGGCGCATGTCGCGCGTGAAGGACATCCCGATACAGGACTGGGTGAAGCTCGCGGTGCGCCGCGCCCGCGCCACCGGCGCGCCCGCCGTGTTCTGGCTGGACAAGGCCCGCGCCCACGACGCGCAGGTCATAGCCAAGGTGGAGAAGTACCTGAAGGATAACGACACCAAGGGCCTGGAGATAAAGATACTCGCCCCGGTGGAGGCCATGCAGTATTCGCTCGGGCGCATACGCAAAGGCCAGGACACGATCTCGGTGACAGGCAACGTGCTGCGCGACTACCTGACCGACCTCTTCCCGATACTGGAGCTCGGCACCAGCGCGAAGATGCTGTCGATAGTGCCGCTGCTGGCCGGCGGCGGCCTGTTCGAGACCGGCGCCGGCGGTTCCGCGCCCAAGCACGTACAGCAGTTCCAGGCCGAGGGCTACCTGCGCTGGGATTCGCTGGGCGAGTTCTCGGCGCTCGGGGCTTCCCTGGAGCACCTGGGGAACATGTTCACCAACCCGAAGGCGCTGGTGCTGGCCGAGGCCCTGGACCAGGCTATAGCCCAGTTCCTGGACAACAACAAGTCCCCGGCCAGGAAGGTGGGCCAGATAGACAACCGCGGCAGCCATTTCTACCTGGCGCTATATTGGGCCCGCGCTCTGGCAGCGCAGGGCAAGGACGCTGAGCTTAAGGGACGCTTTGCGAAGGTGGCTGAGCAGCTGGGCGCGGACGAGCAGAAAATAAACGCAGAGCTGATAGCCGCGCAGGGCAAGCCCGTCGACATGGGCGGCTACTACCATCCCGACGAGGCGAAGACCTCGGCGGCCATGAGGCCGAGCCCGCTGTTCAACGGCGTGATAGACGCGCTGTTGGGAGCCTGTCCGACATAAGCAATTTCGCTGCAATTGCCGCTTTTGGCCTGCACCTTGCGCCGCTCGGCTCACAGCCTCCTGTAGAGGATGCTCGCCTCGCGTCGCTTCGGTTCGTCAACAAAATCGACAATTTCGCCATGAAAGCCTTATGTCGGGCAGGCTCCTGGCGCAGGAAGCCAGGGCCTGACGGCCGCGCCGCAGCCACGCAGGCACACCCGGCTTACCGCTCCGGGCACGCGGTCGCGCACTGGCCAATGGCCGTGCCGCATCAGGAGCTATGCTCATCAGGCGGCCACCGTGCAGAGCTCGCCACGCAGACCTGTCGCTTTGCTCCATCCCCTTCGCCGCGCTATGCAAGCGGCTCGGTCCGTGACGGCCCGTTTCGGCAAGCCGGGTGCGCCAGCGCTCGCAAGCCAGCCCCCGCTAAACGGCGGGGGCTCTTTTTTGTGTGCGCAGGTCCTGTCTTCGGATTGGCGAGAAAGGCCCTCGCGCAGGGCGAGGCTTGCGTAAGCGACGAGCCCGAGCGGGAGCGCGGCCACGGTGTGGCCGATAGCGTGCCTGACGCGACAATCCGAAGACAGAACCCACGCATATCAGGAGTGGTCTGGAATTTTAAGTATACCCCTTGACAAGTCAAGCGGCATCTGTTATATTAGATTTGCAGTACCGCTCTTTTCCTTGCGCCGGTTGTGGTTCGGGTCCCGCGGTTCGGTCTGGTCGCTGCGTCGGGGGGCCCGGTGCGGTCGGTTGGGTCGGGGGTCTCCCGGTCCCGGCGCGTGTCCCCGGTCCGCTGGCTCGCTTGGCGACGCGGCTCCCCCGGGGTCCCCGGTCCGCGGCGCGGTCGCCCCGGCCCGGGCGGGTGCTCCGGCCCTTCGGCGGCGTTTCGTGCCCCGGCGGTCCCCCGGTCGCCCCTTACGCGGTGCTGGCCTTCTGGCCAGGTGAAGAGCCCCCGTTTTGCGGGGGCTCTCGCTTTTCAGGAGACCGCCTCCGGAGGTCTTCGGCATGTGGCGCAGCATCGCGATAGCCACGCTTTCTTTCCCTTTCTCGCTGCTGGCCTTCGTCATAGGCTGGGCGGCCAGGGACCTACGCGCCGGCCTGCTGGCCGGGGCCGTAGTGTTCACCATTTTCTTCGCCGCCGCCGCGGTCAGCCTGCTCCTGGTGAGGAAGTTCACCTACGCTGACGCGGCTCTTCCGCCGGCCTTCGCGGTCATCTGGTCGCTGGTCCTTGCCCCGTTCAGCATAGGCGTCAGCCTGTTCTCAGCCCCCGCTTTCATCGCGGCCGGGTTGATGCTCGGAGCCTGCATGGCGCTGGCCAAGCGCTACGCCACCGGGCTCAAGTGGCTGCTGCTGCCGGCCCTCGTCTTCCTTTACGAGATGCTGCCGCTGAACCTGCCCGGGCCGGTGGACGACACCTTTGCCGTCGGGAGCGCAGCCGGCGCAGTGCTGCTGCAGTTCCTGCGCGCCGCGCTGCCGGCCATCATGGCGGAGCTGGCGGCCAGGAGGAAGGCGGGAGGCTAAGGACAGACCTTACGCTGCGGGATTTTTTGTACCATAGGCTAGCGCCGCAGGCCAGCGCCGGGCGCCGCGTATGAAGACTATACTGGTGACCGGCCCCACCGGCTATATCGGCGGCAGGCTGATACTGCGCCTGCTGGACAGGGGCTATGACGTGCGTTGCCTGGCCAGGCATCCCGAGAGGCTGGACGGCAGGGCATGGGCCTCACGCGTTCGGATCTTCCGCGGCGACGTCTATAAGAACGAGGGGCTTGCGGAGGCCCTGGCCGGCGCCGACGCCGCGTACTACCTTGTCCATTCGATGGCCGACGTCCCCGGCTACGAGAGGATGGAAGAGGTCTCGGCCCTTAACTTCGCGAAAGCCGCGGCTGAGGCCGGCTGTAAAAGGATCGTCTATCTGGGCGGCCTCGGCGGCGAGGGGCCGCGCCTCTCCAGGCACCTGAGCTCCCGGCACCGCGTCGGGGAGGTGCTGCGTTCCTGCGGCGTCCCTGTCACCGAGTTCCGCGCCGCCATCATAGTCGGCTCCGGCAGCGTCTCGTTCGAGATGATACGCTACCTCGTCGAGCGGCTCCCCGTCATCCCGAGCACGTGCTTCCTCGGCGCGCGCTGCCAGCCCATAGCCGTGCGCGACGCGCTGAACTACCTGGTGAGCTGTCTGTCTAAGCCGGAGACCGCCGGGCGCGTCATAGAGATCGGCGGCGCCACCGAGCATACCTACGAGGAGCTGCTGCGCATCTACGCCGAGATACGCGGCCTGAAGCGCCGGTTCATAGACCTGAAGGGCTGGAGCACGGGGCTCTGCAGCGCGATGGTCGGGCTGATAACCCCGGTGCCCAGGGTGCTGGCCAAGCCGCTGATAGAGAGCCTGGCCTGCGATGTAACCTGCGTGGAGGGGGACGCGGCGGAGCTGTTCCCGGAGATAAAACCGCTAGACTATTCCACGGCCGTCAAGTACGCGTTGGTGCGCCTCAGCGAGAACGCCGTGGAGACCTCCTGGACCTCAGCTTTCACGCCTTCCTACGCTAAGCCGTACACCTTCAAGGACAGCGAGGGGCTGATACGCCACGCGCACGTGATCCACGTCGAGGCGCCGCCTGAGGCCGTGTACCGGGTATTCTCCGGCATCGGCGGCGCGCGCGGCTGGTTCTACGGCGACTGGCTCTGGGACCTTAAGGCCATGCAGGACCGGCTCGTCGGCGGCATAGGCATGCGCCGCGGGCGGCGCGATCCGGACCGGATCAGGCAGGGCGAGGCCCTCGACTGCTGGCGGATAGAGCGCGTGATACCGGACAGCATGCTGCTGCTGCGGGCGGAGATGCGCCTGCCGGGCAAGGGCTGGCTGCAGTTCGAGGCGGTGCCGTCGGGCGGAGGTTCGGAGTTCCGGCTGACCGCCTATTTCGAGCCGCGCGGCCTGCTGGGCAACGTCTACTGGTACTCGCTCTACCCGGCGCACGTGTGGATGTTCCGCGGCCTCGCGCTGGAGATCCGGAAGCGCGCCGTGGCTTCGCGCGCCAGCGTGACTATTCCCGAAAAAAGTGTATAATCATTATCGTGCCCAGTAAGCCCGGCAAGTCGTGGGGTTTCCGGGGCCGTATCCTTCAGGAGGAAAAATGAAAAAACTGTCATTGTTGTTGAGCGTGGCTATGCTGGGTCTGGCCGGTCTGGCCGTCTCCCAGGATGCCCCCGCCGACAAGCCCGCCGCGGCCACGTACCTCGGCGCGGCCAAGTGCAAGATGTGCCATTCCAAGCAGCACGCTACCTGGATGAAGATGAAGCATTCCGGCGCGATCAGCTCCCTGTCCGCCGAGGAGCAGAAGAAGCCCGAGTGCGTGAAGTGCCACGTCACCGGCTACGGCGAACCCGGCGGCTTCGAGTCCATGGAGAAGACCCCCGACCTCGCCAACGTGCAGTGCGAGGCCTGCCACGGTCCCGGCAGCAACCATATGAAAGCCCCGATGGCCGACAAGAAGAAGACCATCAACGGCAAGGGCCGCGACTGCCGCGACTGCCACAGCCCCCACATCGACGTGGACAGGAAGAAGGCCGAAGCCAAGGCCTGAGTCCTTCGGGGTTTACCCGCCCGGCGGCGGGATGAAAACAGGGGGGGACGGCGCCGCGGACGGCGCGCCCCCCTTTTCGTCCCGGCCGGGGCGGCACCGGACGAAGGGGCGCCCGGACTACGAGGAAATGCTACAGAGATTGGCCGTGCGCGGCCGGGGTGAGAGATATGAAACTGATCGGACCTAAATGCAGCTGCGATTGTTACAAGGCGGGCAAGTCCCGCTGTCCGATAATGAAGCTTTCCATCTTCTCGGGTGTGCCGGAGGCCGCCTGGGACAACTTCTTCAAGAAGCGCATCAGCAACGACTACCGCAAGGGCAACATCATCTTCTACGAGGGGAACAGGCCGTTCGGCATGTACTTCCTCTGCAAAGGCCGGGTCAAGATAGTCCGCACGGACTCGGGCCTGCACTCCAGCATACCCCGGGTCAAGGAGGCGCCGTGCCTGCTGGGCGAGCGCGCCTTCCTGGCCAACGAGGCGTACCGCGGCACCGGCGAGGCCATGGAGGACTGCCGGATCTGTTTCTTGGACACCGCTTATTTCGAGAAGCTCTTCCTGGAGGACCCCAAGGTCTGCCGCGCCATGCTGGCCGAGATGTCGGCGGAATTGGGCAAGGCCGAGGAGCACCTGCTGGACCTCGGCTTCAAGACGGTGAAGGGCCGCCTGGCCAAGCACCTGCTCGAGGAGTCTACCCATGCCGGCAGCGCCGCTATCGAGCTGCCTTCCAGCCGCGGCGACCTGGCCAAGATACTCGGCACCTCGCCGGAAGTCCTGTGCCGCCTGCTCGCGGAGTTCCGCCGCAAGGCCTGGATAACGGTTTCCGGCCGCAGCATCACGATAAAGGACCGCGCCAGGATGGAGCAGGTTTCGCGCCGCTGAGCCTCCCCGATACTTAAAAGGAGAGGAGGGCCGCCACGGTGTCCCGTGGCGGCCTTTTTTGATATATCTCAAAACATATTCATTGCTTTAAATCAATTTTTATCTTGAAATATGTCAATCATAGATATGTCATATTTTTGTCATAATCTTATGGAAGTAGCCTGTTCGGGCAAGGCACTCCCGTGCGGGCGGACAGTAGAAGCGCCATGTTGTTCCCGGCTTGAAGGCCGGAATCTACGGAGGTTAAGGGAATGAAACTTAAGAACTTTGACTGCATAGTGGCGGCCCTGGCGGCGCTCGTTGTCTGCGCCGGGGCGGCCTCGGCGCAGCAGGCCGCGACTTACGTCGGGTCTGACACCTGCGTGGCCTGCCACTCGGAACAGGCGGCCGCTTACAACAAGTCGCTGCACGGCAAGACGATCCCGCTCGTGAAGAAGATCGCCGCCGACAAGGCCTGCGAGACCTGCCACGGCGCGGGTTCCCTGCATGCCGCCGCCGCCGGCGACAAGACCAACCCCGGCTTCGCCACCATCAAGAACCCGGCGAAGCAGAAGGGCTCCGATGCCTCCGCGGTCTGCTTCACCTGCCATAACCAGAAGAAGGTCATGCTGTGGGACACCGGCACTCACGCCGCCAAGGGCCTGACCTGCAACACCTGCCACAGCGTGCACAACGGCAACGGCTCCAAGAACCTGAAGAAGGACGTCAACGCCCTCTGCTACGACTGCCACAAGGGCAAGAAGGCCGAGATGTCCCTCCCCTCCCACCACCCGCTGCAGGAAGGCAAGATGACCTGCACCGGCTGCCATAACCCGCACGGCGGCGCCCTGGGCAACCTGAACGGCGAGACCGTCAACGAGACCTGCTACAAGTGCCATTCCGACAAGGCCGGTCCGTACGCCCACGAGCACGCTCCCGTGGCCGAGAACTGCGGCAACTGCCACAAGCCGCACGGCTCCGCCAACCAGAACCTGCTCAAGCAGGCCCAGCCGTACCTCTGCCTGCGCTGCCACAAGAGCGAGCACAGCGTCCCCGTGATGCCCAGCAGCCGCAGCGGCTTCAGCAACAAGGTCCTGGACCTCGTGAAGCGCAACTGCTACGACTGCCACAAGGACATACACGGCTCCGATTCCAGCGCAGGGTTCGGTCATTAATCGGATCTTAACATAGAGGAGAATAAATAATGCGTATTTTAATAGCGATGCTTATGATGGCCGCGACGGCCTCCCCGCTGATGGCGCAGGACCTCAGCGCGGACGCGACCCTGAACGCCCTCGTAAAACAGACCGACGGCAACCAGGGCCTCGTCCAGGAGTACACCAAGCAGGACGGCACCTTCAAGGTCGGCTCGGTCGGCTTCAACGCCGCCGCCACCGGCGCTAAGACCTACCTGAACGTGTCCGCTGCCGGGCTCGGCAGCGGCGAGGAGAGCGGCGAGCTCTCCCTGAACATGGGCACCCTGGCCATAAAGGCCTCGGAGAACACCATGTACCACCGGCAGCCTTACATAAAGACCGGGATGATCGCCAACGGCACCTTCTACATCAACACCAACGAGAAGATCACCGACGACCGCTGGAACAACGGCAAGTACAACACCGCCAACGTGATGGACGAGTCGTTCAAGCGCACCGAGAGCGACATGTCGGTCAGCTACACCTGCCCCAAGACCGGCGACTATTCCATGCATGTCGGCCAGTGGGAGGAGAAGGAGAACGGCGACGCCGCCACCAAGTCCTCCGGCAAGGTCATGCAGACCTACGTGGACCGCTCCCACAAGCTGCTGGACCTCGGCTTCGACGCGAAGCTGGGCGACCACGGCGCCGTGGCCTATGATTACACCCAGGGCAGCTTCTCCGACGATGCTGCCGGGGTTCTGATCTCCACCACCGCCTCCTTCTACTGGCAGAAGGCCAAGGCCCCCGCCTTCAGGATGGATATGCACGGCCTGGCTTTCCGCTCGCAGCCCCTCAAGGGCTACAGCGTGACCGGCAGCGTGATGTCCCGCACCCGCGAGGCCCTGGTCAGCGGTTATAAGATGGGTTCCTACACCGCCACCCTCGGCGCCGCTCACCGCTTCGGCGAGAAGCTCGCCGTCACCGTGAAGGGCTACGGCCGCACCGAGACCATCACCGAGAACGACAACTTCTGGTTCATGAACTCGGTCAAGAACAGCATCCCGTCCTCCACCAAGCAGGGCGAGACCTCCCAGCCCGACAAGACCAACTTCACCGGCGAGTTCATGGCGAAGTACGACCTCTCCGACAAGCTGGGCTTCAGCCTGGGCTACAAGCTGGACCACAACTACAACCGCCATGCGGGCACCGAGATCTTCACGGCCTCGCAGACCTACATCGACGGCGGCTATGTGGCCGCGAACACCCAGTATAACGAGTTCGCCAGGAAGAGCACCAAGAACATCTATACCGCCGGCGCGAACATCCGCCTGCCTATGGACGCCGAGCTGGGCCTGGGCTACAAAGCCGTCAGGGCCAACAAGGCCATGTTCGAGTCCCTGCCGACCACCTCCGACGAGTACAACGCTGACTTCTATATGCCCATAAAGGGCAGCCTGAGCTTCATCGGCTCCGCTATGGCGATGAACGGCAAGAACGAGAAGTCCAACCACACCAACAGCAACGACCACCAGAACAGCTACCTGGCCGGTCTCGAGTGGAACAACGAGAAGTACAACGCCGGGGCTAACTACGCCTTCGACCAGACCTCCAGCCACAGCGACGCTTATTACGCCGGCTACTCCCCGTGGGGCGCCGCGTATGTGGTCACCAACCCGCCGGTCCGCGTTCTGGGCGAGCTGTACCAGTACAAGAACGACACCATCGGCCTGCACGCCAGCGCCAAGCTGGGCAGCGAGTGCGTGCTGATGGGCGACAGCTCCTACACCCGCTCGCTGGCGAAGTCGCCGGTGCTGATCAACTTCGCCGACGGCTACGTGACCGACACGGAGCCTTCGGACATCCGCATGGTGAATAGCGGGCTGAACCTGAAGTACAGCCCCAAGGGCAAGAACCTTTCCGCTGACCTCGGCGTGCGCCGGGCCCAGTGGAACGACAAGCTGAACAGCGAGAACAGCGGCTGGGTCAACTCGGCCTCTCTCTCCCTGTCCACGAAGTTCTAACCCGCTCCCTTAAACGGGAAAACAGGCCCGGGCCCTTATGGGTCCGGGCCTTTTCTTTAGCGGCCCTTCGGCCGTTCCAGGGTTGAGCATGAGAACCACGGGAATGTTATTTGGTATCGCTGCGGCGCTGCTGGCCGCCGCACCTCCGGCCTCGCCGGCGGCGCCGCTGGAGAGGACTCCAGCCTACGAGCTGCTCGAAGCGCTGGACCTGCTGCCCGGCTCCGCCGGTCTGCCGGAGGGAAAAGCGCCCGCGGCTGTCCGCCCGGACGGCAGCTTCGCGGTCAGGCTGCATGTGCCGGAAGCGCCCCCGAAGGGCCCTTTCGCCGCCAGGGGCCGGCAGATACTGCAGCTGGAGCTGGCCAACATCAACTCAATGTCCCTGCACGACTTCGACCTCCTCTACGGCGCGGACGGCCGTCTCCTGGCGGTTTTCCCGGTCTTCCCGCCCAAGCAGGACGGCTCCGCGAGGAGCGCGAAGGACTGGGAGGACGCTGTCCCGGCCTATTTAGACATCAGCCCGTTCTATATCGCTGTGCCTGCTCCTGACGCTCCGGGGGCCTCGGCCAGGTGGTCCGAGTTCTCGGCGGCGCTCTTCAGCGACAGACGGGCCATTGAGAAGTACGCCCGCGAGAAGTACCCGGGTATAATAGACCTCTATCCGGGCTTCCTGCGCCACCGCTGGGGTTACAGGCTGCATTCCGTGGACGCGGTTACCGGCGGCTGGGACGCGCACGATTTCGACCCGCTGATCTTCAGCAAGGAACACGGAGAGGACGAGATGTACGCGGATATGCCGCGCGACGAATTCCTGTCCGTGTTCTCGGATACCTCTACCGGCGCGCACCGGGCGGTGCTGCCGGCATTCCCTACGGTCTATGAGCTGACCACGTTCTCCCCGGACGAGCTGGCATACCAGCGGGAGGTCTATTCCAGATACGGGCTGCCGAAGGACGCCGAGATACTGGTCGTGGGGCCGGGGACTGGCGTTGACGCCTGGGTGGCGTCCTTCAGGACCAGCAGGCCGGTTGACGTGATAGGCATTAACCCGCTCGAAGTGGCCAATACCAGGGCCTCGGCCAAGGCGGCCGGATTCAAAGTAAACGCTGTAGTGGGCGACAACGTCGCTGACGGGGAGGGACGGCTCCGCCTGCCGGGAAGGAAGTTCGACGCGGTGTTCTGGAACATGCCTTCCGTGACGGAGAGGACGTACCCGGAGGGACACTTTCCTTCCATGATGGATTTCTGGGATATGGACGTGGGCGGCTCCATCCTGGCGCGTTTCGCCAAGGCGCTGCCGGACCTGCTTAAGCAGGGCGGGCGCGCGCTGCTGTGGAACTACGCCGTCTACTCCGGGGACCGGAACATGGTGGCGGAGGAGTTGGCCAACGCCGGAGGGGAGAAGAAGGTGATGGAAGTGGAGACCGAGCGGTTCCTGAAGAGGGACAGGGCTGAGAAAGAGTGGTTCAAAGGCCATCTCTACAGCGTAACCCTGTCGTCCGGCCCGGCCAGATAGGTCCGGGAAGGCGGCGGCCGCGCAGCGCTATTACTAAAATCAACCGGCCGGTTGTCTTTGGTAATAGAGTTCATTGTCTTTATTTAATATGCTGTACTGACCATGTACGGAAAAACCGCGTCCGCGGCCGCTCTGGCCGCCCTCATTGCAGCAGCTTTTCCCTTCGCGGTCTCGGCCGCGCCCGCCCAGAACCAGGTCTGCCTGGACTGTCACGCGCATAAGAAAGCGGGCTACGAGAGCGCGCCGCAGGTAAAGACCGCCGACCTCGCCGCCTCGCGCCACGCGAAAGAGACCTGCGTCTCCTGCCATTCCGACGCCACTCCAGGCCCGCACAAGGTGAAGCCGGCGAAGATATCCTGCCGCGACTGCCACAAGAAGCAGGCCGCGCAGTACGACAACACGATACACGCGCAGGCCAGGGCCAAGGGCGAGGCCGAGGCCGCGTCCTGTCAGGACTGCCACACGCCGGGCCACCGGATAATGAGCAAGACCAGCCCGGAATCCTCCGTCTACCCGTTCCGGGTGCCGGAGACCTGCTCGCGCTGCCACGCCGATCCTGCGCTGGCGCAGAAGTACAATTTTCCGCCCGATGTGCTGAAGGAATACTACGGCACTATCCACGGCCGCGCTCTGGTGCGCAGCGGCCTGCTGGTCACGGCGGTCTGCACCTCCTGCCACGGCTCCCACGCGATACAGAAGCGCAGCAACCCGGCGTCCACGATCAGCCGCGGGCACGTGGTGGAGACCTGCGGTAAATGCCACGCCGGCATAGCCGAGACCTTCAGGAAGAGCATCCACGGCCAGAAGCTGGCCGAAGGCAGCGCGCTCGCCCCGGTCTGCACCACCTGCCACAGCGCGCACAGGATAGAGCGCACCGACGCGCAGGGCTACAAGCTGCTGATCATCAAGGAATGCGGCGACTGCCACGCCGACTACCTGGCCACCTACCGCGACACCTACCACGGCAAGATCACACGGCTGGGCTACACCAAGGTGGCCCGCTGCTCCGACTGCCACACCGCGCACAACATACGGAAGGTCTCGGACCCGCTCTCCTCGCTGTCCCCGGAGAACAAGAAGGAGACCTGCCGGAAGTGCCATCCCGACGCCAACGACAACTTCGTGAAGTACATTGCGCACTCCACGAAAGGCAAACAGGTGCAGTTCCGCGTGATGTTCTGGACCGTGCTGCTGATGTCGGCGCTGCTGATAGGAACTTTCGCCTTCTTCGGCGCGCACACGCTGCTCTGGATGGCCCGCCTGGTCGGCGACTTCAAGAAGCGGCGCGAGGAGGAGGCGGAGAAGCACAAGTCCGGGCAGTACTACTTCCGCTTCCGGCTGTACCACCGCATCCTGCACGGCATCATCATAACCAGCTTCCTGGGACTGGTGCTGACCGGCATGCCGATGAAGTTCTCACATATGTGGTGGGCCTCGTTCCTCGCCCATCTGTTCGGCGGCTTCGAGATCATGGGCCTGCTGCACCGCTTCTTTGCGCTGCTGACCTTCACCTACTTCGGCCTGCACCTGGCCTATGCGGCCCGTTACATCATCTCGCACCGCGACTTCCGGGTGTTCGGTCCGGACTCGATGATACCCCGCTGGAAGGACGTGCGGGACTTCATAGGCCAGATCCGGTGGTTCCTCGGCAAGGGCACGCGCCCGCGCTTCGACCGCTGGACCTACTGGGAGAAGTTCGACTACTGGGCGGTCTTCTGGGGCGTCAGCATCATCGGCTCCTCGGGCCTCGTGCTCTGGTTCCCCGAGTTCTTCGCGGCCGTGCTGCCCGGCTGGGTGTTCAACGTCGCCACCATCATCCACAGCGACGAGGCGCTGCTGGCCACCGGCTTCATCTTCACGATACACTTCTTCCACACGCACCTGCGTCCCGGCAAGTTCCCGATGGACGACGTCATCTTCACCGGCCGCATCTCGCTGGAGGAGCTGAAGGAAGAGCGGCCCGAGGAGTACGACCGGCTCGTGGCCAGCGGGGAGCTGGAGAAGCTTAAGACCGAGCCCACCCCCGAGTGGCTGTGGAATTTCGCGAGGGCGATAGGCTTCACCGCGCTGACGATAGGCGTGGTGACCGTCATCCTGATAATCATAGCCCTGGTGTCGCAGCACCTGTAAAAGGCCCGCCGGTGACGGCGGGCCGGGCAGCGGTCCCGGTGAACAACATGAAGAAAAACTTACTTTATCTCTCCCTTGCCGTGCTGATCTGCGGCGCCGCTTCCGCGGCCCGCGCCGAGGAAAGCCCCTGCCTGATGTGCCACGGCCAGAAGGATTCAGGTGCGCCATACGTGGACCCCAAATTGATGGCGGCCTCCACCCACGCGCAGGTGTCCTGCGACTCCTGCCACATGGGCATAGACTCCTACCCGCACCCGGACCCGAAGCCGAAGCCGGTCTTCTGCGGCGGCTGCCACAGCGACGTGGCCGAGCGCCTGTCCGGTTCCGACCACGGCAAGGCGATAGCCAAGACCAAGTCCGGCTTCGCCATCTGCCTCTCCTGCCACGGCTCGCCGCACAACGTCCGCCGCCCCGAGGATCCGGCCTCGCCGCTGCACCGCTCCAACATCCCGAACACCTGCGATACCTGCCACAAGGAGCTGTTCGCGGCAGGCAAGCTGCTGTTCGAACCCAGGATGACCTACGACAAGACGGTGCACGGGCGCGCGTTCCTGAAGAACAAGGACGCCAGGGTGGCCATCTGCACGGACTGCCACGGCGACCACGACATCAACTTCCCCGCCAACTCCAAGAGCCGCATCAACAGGGTGAACGTGCCGCAGACCTGCGGCCGCTGCCATAAGAAGCAGGTGGAGCTGTACTCCAGGTCGGTGCACGGCCGGCAGCTGGCCCGGGGTCACAAGGAGGCGCCGGTCTGCACGTCGTGCCACGGCGAGCACAACATAGTCGCGCACGGAGAGTCCGGCTCGAGCGTCTACTCCGGCTCCATCGTCAAGACCTGCAGCAACTGCCACAATTCCGAAAAGATAACGGCCCAGTTCGGCCTGCCTATCAGCCCGGTCAAGAGCTATATGGACAGCTACCACGGCGTGGCCTTCCGCGCCGGCAACCTGACCGTGGCCAACTGCGCCTCCTGCCACCGCTACCACGACATCCTGGCCCCGTCGGACCCGGACTCCTCGGTCAACCCGGCCAACCTGCAGAATACCTGCGGCGCCTGCCACAAGAAGGCGGGCGAGCTGGTGGCCAAGGGCAGGATCCACGCCGACCTGTCCGTCATGCAGGACAAGGGCAGCTACGAGTGGCTGCTGAAGATGGTCAAGGAGGTCTATATCCTCCTGATCGTGCTGACCATCGGCTTCATGCTCCCGCATAACCTGATAGACCTCTACCGCAAGGCCGTCAGCGGCTGGCGCGCGCACCCTGACGAGGACAGGATGACCGTGAACGAGCGCTGGCAGCACGCGCTGCTGGCCCTGGCGTTCATAGGCCTGGCCTACACCGGCTTCGGTCACCGCTACCCCGACGCGCTGTTCAACAGCTTATTCTTCCGCGGCGCCGCCGGCGCCGAGCTGCGGGCGCTGCTGCACCGCGTCTTCGCCGGCCTGTTCATGGGCCTGGCCGTCTACCACGCCGGCTGGCTGGTGCTGCTGAAGCACGGCCGCGGCCGGCTGATGGCGCTGCTGCCCGCGCTCGACGACCTGCGCGACATGATACAGCTGATCAGGTACAACCTCTTCAAGACCGGGGAACCTCCGCACTTCAAGCATTACAGCTACATGGAGAAGATGGAGTACTGGGCGCTGGTCTGGGGCAGCTTCGTGATGATAGTGACCGGCTGCGTGGTCTGGTTCCGCGAGTGGACGCTCGCCTACCTGCCCAAGTGGGTCATAGATCTTGCCCTGCTGATACACTTCATGGAGGCCATACTGGCCTGCCTGGCCATAATAGTGTGGCACTTCTACTGGTCCGTCTTCGACCCGGCCGTCTACCCGATGAACTGGGCCTGGCTGACCGGGAAAGTGGCCCCGCCGCGCGCGGAGAAGGAAGAGAACTAGCCCGGGGAGGGCCGCCCGGCCACCGGGAACGCCGGCCGTAAAGGCCGGCGTTCCCTTTTTTTGGGCTTAAAATTTAAATATAATTTAGTTATCCTATGAAAAAACTCGCCCGTTTCCTCGAACATCTCGGCATCCATTTGTCCAAAGACAACGGGTGGCATATACATTTCTCACCACGCTTCAAGATTTCCGTCATGGCCGGGGCGGTACTGATGTTAATTCTCACGGCCTCGATGATGCACTACTCCGAGACCCCCAATTTCTGCAATTCCTGCCACATCATGAAGCCGTACTACGACGCCTGGAACGGCTCCAAGCACAACAAGATAGCCTGCGTGAAATGCCATTACCCGCCTTCCACGCTGAAGACCCACATGTGGCAGAAGTTCCAGGCCCTGTCGCAGGTGGTCAAGTACGTGACCCGCACCTATTCCTCCAAGCCCTACGCCGAGGTCGAGGACGCGGCCTGCCTCAACAACGGCTGCCATTCCACCCGCCTGCTGGAGGGCAAGGTGTACGACAAGGAGAAGAACGTAAAGTTCGACCATACCCCGCACCTGACGGAGAAGCGCCGCGGCCGCCAGCTGCGCTGCACCTCCTGCCATTCGCAGATCATGGTGGGCAAGCATATGGAGGTCACCTTCGACACCTGCTTCCTGTGCCACTTCAAGGGGATGGGCTTCGGCAAGGACCTGAAACCGATAGCCGGCTGCCTGTCCTGCCACGACCTGCCCGCGCAGAATTTCAAGATGGGCAATATCACCTACAACCACAAGGACTTCGTGACGAAGCAGAAGGTGAGCTGCTATAACTGCCACCTGAACGTGGTGCAGGGCAACGGAGACGCGCGGAAGGACCGCTGCTTCACCTGCCACAACCAGCCCGAGAAGCTGGAGCGCTTCGGCGACATCCCGTTCATCCACGAGAATCACGTGACCAAGCATCACGTGGCCTGCTTCCACTGCCACGACGAGATCAAGCACGGTTTCACGGAGGCCAAGACGAACGAGGCCGCCGCGCCCTCCGGCGGACTGAAGAACCACCCGGACATGCTCTCGTTGAACTGCGCTGACTGCCACAGCGGCAAGCACGCGGGCCAGCTGGAGATGTACACCGGCAACGCGCCGGCCACCGGCCTGCCGGCGATGCCCAGCCCGATGTACCAGGCCAAGGTGGCCTGCGTGGGCTGCCATTACAAGGATTCCGCGCCGGGAACGGCCGAGTTCTCCGGCACCACCGAGAAGGCCTCTTCCGAGGCCTGCGTGAAGTGCCATGGCCAGAAGTTCAAGGGCATCTGGGAGGAGACCCGCGACGAGCTCTCCAGGACCATAACCGAGCTGACGCCCAAGCTGGAGGCCGCCCGGGCCGCCCTGGCCAAGGCCGGGCTCAAGGGCCCGGACCAGTCGGCAGCCTTGGCCGAGATGGCTTCCGCAGACCACCAGCTCCGCTTCGTGCGCTACGGCCGCGGCGAGCACAATATCTACCTGGCCTCGGAGGCCCTGCGCCGCGTGGACAAGGCCCTGTCGGACGTCGGCCGGAAGACCGGCGTGTCGCTGAAGGACGTCTCGGCCCTGCCGCTGATCTCCGGCAGCTACTGCGCCACGATGTGCCACAGCGCTCTCGGCGTGAAAGTGCCTCCGGAGACCGTCCGCGTGCCTTCGTCCATAGGCGTGCCGGCCGTGGCGGGCAAGACGATGCCGCATAAGCAGCACACGGAAATGACCGGCTGCGCCCAGTGCCACCAGCTCGGCGCGCACAAGCAGGTGCCGCTGAAGAAGAACGTAGGCAAGGAAGTCTGCTCCGGCTGTCACGGCGGCTAGCTGCCGCCCGTCAGGAAGGCGAAGGAAGGCCCGGCAATGCCGGGCCTTCCTCTTTTATCCTCTCCGTCAGAAACCACGGGGCTTTTTAAGGCCGTGCATGAATGGCAGTTCGGAGCTAAACAGAGGCTGGTTTTCCTTGATGCGCGGGTGGCGGCGGATTCGGGTGCGGAGGGCCGTCGCGCAGGCCCGAGCTTGCGGAGCGTGAGGGCCGAGCGGGAGCGCGGCCACGGTGTGGCCGATAGCGTGCCCGACGACCCGAACCGCCGACAGGACCCGCGCACATGCGGTAGCATCCAGAAGCCACGGCCTTATAGCGGGGAGTTTTATTTGTCGTCGTGCGGCTGGGTCGCCCTGCCCGCGGCCAGCGAGACCCAGATGCTCAGCTCGTAAAGGGCCAGCATCGGGGCCGCGAACATCAGCATGTTGAAGATGTCGGAGGTCGGGGTGATCACCGCGGCCGTTATCAGGATGGCCACTATCGCGTAGCGGTACTTCCCGCGCAGGAAGCGGTGATCTATCACGCCCAGCCGGGTCAGCACGTAGCTGAGCACCGGCATCTCGAAGACCAGGCCGCAGCCCAGCGCGGTCCAGACCACGAACGAGATGTAGCTCTGTGCGGAGATCATCGGCAGCAGGTCCGGGCCGGCGAAGCCGAGCAGGAACTTGAGCGCCGGGGGTATCAGCACGAAGAACGAGAACAGCACTCCGGCAGCGAAGGAGGCGGTAACGGCGGCCACGAAGAGGGCCGGCCCTTTCCTGAGGCGGCCGGTCATGGCCGGCTCGACGAACTTCCAGGCCTGGTACAGCAGGAACGGCATGGAGGCCGCGAGCCCGGCAGCGAAGGAGATGTTAAGGTAGATGGCCAACGCCTCGGTGGGGGAGAAGAAGACCAGCTTCTGGACGCTGCCCTCCAGCGGCCGCCTGAGCAGCTGGAAAAAGTAGGAAGAGTAATTGAAGGAGATGCCCGCGGCGACGGCGAAAAAGACGAAGGAAGAGATCAGTCTCTTCCTCAGCTCGTCAAGATGGGCGGTCAGCGGCCGTTCCTGGTCCATCGCGGCATGGAGGGGCGGCGGGCGGCCTCCGCCTCCCGCCGGCCCGCTGCGGTCTGCGCTACTTCTGTTCCTTGGTCTCAGGGGCGGTATCGTCGGCCAGGCCTTCCTTGAGGCCCTTCTTCAGCTCTTTGATCGTGACGCCGACGGTCTTGCCCAGCTCCGGCAGCCTCTTGGTGCCGAAGAGCACCAGGCAGATAATGCCGATCACCAGCAGCTCCGGGGTGCCCATTCCGAATATCCTCATATTCCCTCCAGTCTTTCTTGTCCCTACCCGTTCGCCGCCGTCCCGCTCTCCTCTTTCTCCCACGGGGGGAGGAGGTACAGGAGGCCGGCGAGTATGATGAACGGCAGGACCTCGAGCGTTATGGCGCTCAGCAGGCCCTCGCGGCCCGCCAGCTCCATCTTGTAGGTGGTGAAGCCCAGGAAGCTCTTGGAGAAGAACTGCCCGCCTATCACCACGTTCCAGCGCATCGCGAGTATGCCTATCAGCGCGAGGCTGCCGGCCAGCGCGTAGAAGAACTTGCGCGCCTTTTCCGAAAGCGAGACCAGCTGCGTTATCGACAGCAGGATGATGGGCGTCACCGAGCCCATCAATATCTGTATCAGTATCATGCTGACGAAGAGCTTGCCTTCCACCAGCAGGCTGATGATGTCGAAGTGTTCCTCGGCCTCGTAGATGGTCTGGATGCTCTCCAGCATCTCGAGCGAGAAGGCCACGATGATGGCCGTCAGCAGGAACTTGGCTATCATGTCCAGGCAGGGCATGTCTATCTTGACGTTGCGGACCCAGTTGAGGAACATGTAGATCAGCATCACGCCGGCTATGCCGGAGGCCATCGCGGAGAAGATGAAGATGACCGGCATCAGCGGCGAGGACCACCACGGGTTGGCCTTGATCGAGCCGAAGATGAAGCCGACGTAGCCGTGCAGCAGCAGGGCGGAAGGCAGGCCGACGACCGTCAGGAATTTGCCCACTTTGTCGTCTATCTCCAGCGAGCGGGGTGAGATATTGTCCACGCCCAGCGTAAGGACCTTGTAGACCAGCCGCTTGGGCCAGAACTTCTCGCTCCTGGACCAGAGCACGATCTCCTTGCGGTAGTCCAGCCAGATCTCCATCAGCAGCACCACCATCAGGTACCAGATGTAGACGAAGCCGAACATGGCCATCGCGGAGGAGGTGTGCGGGGTCAGGAAGATCTCGAAGCCGCGCTCCGGGTGGCCCAGGTGCATGTTGAGCGGCAGGGGAGCCACCAGCAGGAAGGCCAGCGCCACCAGCAGCGCCAGCCGGTAGGTGGGCTTTATGACCTTGACGTCGAAGACGCGCTCCAGCGAGGCCAGCACGAAGGCGCCGGCCACGAGCCCCGTGATGTACGGGTAGAGCACTATCAGCACGCTCCACTGCAGTTCCAGCTCGTTCGGATAGATGAACCCGGTGACCAGGTGCAGCGCGTCGCGCAGCGCCGGGATGACGGAATGGTCGAACATCAGCGGACCTCCTTCGTGATGCCCTTGTAGACCACTTTCGGCTCCGTGCCGATGTGCGCCTTCAGCACCTGCGTGGGTTCGTACTCGTAGAACCTGGAGATGGCGCTGTTGGGGTCGCTCAGGTCGCCGAACATGCGCGCGCCGGTGGGGCAGCACTCCACGCAGGCGGTCTTCTGGCCGCGCTTGATGCGGTGGTAGCAGAGCGTGCACTTGTCGGCCACGTGCTTGACCGGGTGGAAGTAGCGGCTGCCGTAGGGGCAGGCCTGGATGCAGTAGCGGCAGCCGATGCAGTACTTCTGGTCCACCAGCACCACGCCGTCCTCCGACTTGAAAGTGGCCCCGACAGGGCAGACCTGTACGCAGGGGGAATGCTCGCAGTGGTTGCAGAGCTTGGGAACGAAGAAGCTGCGGGTGACGGTCTCCGGGTCCTGGATGTCGGACCAGGGGTCTATGCCGCCGTTAGGGGACTCCACCTGCACTTCCCCGCTGCGGCGCAGGATGTAACGCTCCACCCAGGTGCGGAAGTAGAAGGGTTCGCGCGGGACGTCGTTCTCGTTCTTGCAGGCGTCGGCGCAGCGGCCGCAGCCGATGCACTTGGTGACGTCTATCGCGTAGCCCCAGTAGGGCTTCTTCCTCTTCCAGGGCGGCTCGCGGAAGAACTTGTCCGCCGCCTCCAGCGGCGCCGCGAAGGCCTTGGTGGCGGCCACGAAGGCGGCGCCTACGGCGGTCTTCAGGAACTGGCTGCGGGTGAATTTTCTCATAATAGCCCCGTGTATCCGTATTTCAGGCCGTCACATCGGCTGGTGCGGCTGGTGGCACATGTTGCAGGGCGCGTCCGGGTTGTGGGCGGCCAGGTCTATCTGCGGGAACTTGGCCGGCTTGGAGACGGACCTGGCGTGGCAGCGGCCGCAGAAAGCGCGCATTTCGGCTTCCTTGGGCCTGCGCGGTTTAACGTCCGATCTGGGGTTGTCGGCGTGCGCCAGCAGTGCTCCATGGCAGCTCTCGCAGGCTATGCGCTTGTGGCTGGATTTTGCCTTTTCCGCGGCCTGCTGGGAGTGGCAGCGTTTGCAGGCGTCCTCGCCGGCGTAGCGCATAGGCAGGGCGGCTATCTCGTCCACCGAAGCGGCCCGGTAATGGCCGTATTTTCCGAAGCTTTCCGGCACCAGCAGGTGGCGGATGCCGAGGAAGCCGACTATAGCGGCGGCGAAGATCACCGCCACCCGCAGGAGGTGCTGTATATCTTTCATATTTGGGTTCAAAGGAGATTGAATCAAATTTAATATATAAAATAAAGACGTTCCGGGCCTCGGGTGGTCCCCCGCATTGTCAAAATGCTAAAATAAAAGTTCCCCCGCTTGCCGGGGAGACTGCGAACTGCCGCGACTTCCTATGAGCAAACTTATAAACCAACTGGCGTCTTTAAGGTTCTTCTTCATCATCTCGGTCCTGTTGCTCGTCGCCTTCATCATAGGCGGCGTTATCCCGCAGGGACAGAGCCCCGAGGATTACAAGGCCATGCTTGGCAGCCTGGGCACGCTGCTGGTCATGAACCTGCGGCTGGACAACGTCTTCTCCAGCGCCTGGTTCATGCTGCTGCTGGCGGCGGGCGCGCTGAACATGCTGGCCTGCACCGTGAAGCAGTGGAAAGTGCTCAAACACCGTCCGGGAGTCTTCCTCAGCCACCTGGGCGTCTTCCTGATGTTCATCGGCGGCGCCGTCGGCGGCCTTTTCGCCACGCACGGCATCCTCCCGCTGGAGACCGGCGCCCCCCGGTCCGACTTCTTCCTCCGGACCGGCGGAATGGCGGAGATGCCCTTCCAGGTGCTGCTGAAGGAGTTCAACATCCGCTACTGGGACGATGAAAAACACGTTATCCACGTGCTTAAGACGGCCGGCGCGCCAGGCATGGAGCAGGAAGGCGTGGTGGAATCGGTGGAGGTCAAGCCCGGGCAGGACGTGCAGTTCAAGTCCGGAGCCCCCGCCCTTGCCGTGCTCAATTTCTACCCCAACTTCTCCATAGGCGAGAACGGCCCGGTCAGCCTCAGCGACGCCAGGGTCAACCCGGCCCTTACCGTGAAGCAGGCCGGGGTCAAGGCGGCGAAGATGAGCTACCTGTTCGCCGCCCATCCGGATTTCCACGGCATGGCGGACACCGGGGGTTACCGCTTCGTCTACGAGTACCGCCCCGGCCAGATAAAGCAGTTCGAGAGCCGCATAGCCGTCCTCGAGGACGGCAGGGAGAAGCTGGAGAAGGTCATCAACGTGAACACGCCGCTGACCTACAGGGGCTACCGCTTCTACCAGTCCGGCTACGACGAGAACAATCTGAACGCGTCAACGCTGCAGGTCGCCAAGGACCCCAGCGTGATCGTGATATACGCCGGGTTCCTGATCCTGATGGCCGGGCTGACCTGGGCCTTCTGGAAGGAGATGGCGGCCAAGTAAGGAGCGCCGCTCCGGCGGCGGGAGGTGACAAGCATGATGCAGATCGCTCTTAAACTTTCTTTCGTGTTCTACGGCATGGCCGTGGGGCTGACGCTGGTGGGCTTCCTGCTCAACAAAAAGTGGAAGTTCCTCTATTCCGGCCATTCGCTGCTGGCGGGCTGGGCCGCCAGCACCGCCTATATAATCTCCCGCTGGTACCTGGGCGGGCGCGCGCCGATGTCCAACCAGTACGAGTCCATGATCTTCCTGATCTGGGCCTTCGTGGCGGCTTTCCTGGTGTTCCGGAAGTTCTCGGTCCGCGACATGGAATGGCTCTCGCCCTGGACGGGCATGGTGGCGCTGCTGGCCCTGGGCTCGGCCTCCTTCCTGGAGTCCGACATCACGCCGCTGGTGCCCGCGCTGCAGTCGAACTGGCTGCTGATACATGTCAGTACCGTGATGACCGGCTACGGCGCGCTGCTGCTGTCCTTCCTGGGCGGCGCGGTGCTGCTGTTCACGGACAAGGGCCAGACCGAGAAGCGCCAGGGCCTGGAGTCCATCACCTACCGCTCCTGCCTGGTGGGCTTCTGGCTGCTCAGCATGGGCATAATCACCGGCGCGGTCTGGGCCAATTCCGCCTGGGGCTCCTACTGGTCCTGGGACCCGAAGGAGACCTGGTCGCTGATCACCTGGCTCTACTACGCCGTGGCCATCCACCTGCGCCGCACGCGCGGCTGGAGGGAGGATAAGTTCGCCCACCTGATGATCTGGGGCTTCGTCCTGGTGATGTTCACCTATTTCGGAGTTAATTACCTGATGAGCGGGCTTCACAGCTACGGCCGCGGCCGCTGAGCCGGGCCTCCGCTGGCTGACCCTTTAAGGAGATATTATGCGCAAACTGATAATTTCGGCCGTATTCGTGCTGGCCGCCTCCGCGGCTTCCGCCCAGCAGACGGTGTCCGGCAAGGTCGCGGAGGTCATGAGCTCCGGCAACTATACCTATGTCAGAGTGGAGAGCGGCAAGAAATCGTCGTGGGTGGCCACCTCCCAGCAGGAGATAAAGAAGGGGCAGAGCATCTCCTTCACCGGGATGATGATGCAGGATTTCTTCAGCAAGAGCCTTAACAGGACCTTTAAGGAGATCCTGTTCTCCGAAAGGCCCAACAACTCCGGCAAGGCCTCCCCGCACGGCGCGTCCGCTTCGGGCGCTTCGCCGCACGGCGGCGCCGGCAAGGCCGAGTCCCCCGGGCCGGTCAAGCTGCCGGAGCTTTTCGCCATCAAGCTGGCGAAGGCCGAAGGCCCCGACGGCTATACCGTGGCGGAGCTGTACGCCAAGGGCAAGGCCCTCAACGGCAAGAAGGTGGCCGTGCGCGGCAAGGTGGTGAAGTTCTCCGAAGGCATCATGAACCGCAACTGGGTGCATCTCCAGGACGGTTCGGGCGACGCGAAGAAGGGCACCCACGACCTCGTGGTGACCACCGACGGGACCGCCAAGCCGGGCGAAACCATCACCGTCCGCGGCGTGCTCGCCAGCGACAAGGATTTCGGCTACGGCTACGCCTACTCCGTGATAGTGGAGAAGGCCGAGCTCAAGAAGTAGGGCCCGGCGGAGGGCTTTACGGCCTCCCGGCGCCGCGGCGCGGGAGGCCGTTCCATTTATGGGCATGAAGGCTGTTCTGGGCGACATAACCGGGCTGAAGCTGGACGCCGTGGTCAACGCGGCCAACCGGACGCTGCTGGGCGGCGGGGGGGTGGACGGCGCGATACACCGCGCCGCGGGCCCGGGGCTGCGGGCCGAGTGCGCGGCGCTGGGCGGCTGTCCTGCGGGCGAGGCCAGGATAACCGGCGCCTACTGCCTGCCGGCCAGGTACGTCATACATGCGGTGGGTCCGGTCTGGCGCGGCGGCAGGAAAGGGGAGCCGGAGCTGCTGGCTTCCTGCTACAGGAGAGCTCTGGAGCTGGCGCGGGAGAAAAAACTCAAAAGCATCGCTTTTCCCTGCATCAGCACCGGGATCTACGGCTACCCGCGTGAAGAGGCCGCGGAGATAGCGGTAACGGCCGTTAAAGAATTCCTCTCCGGCGGATATCCGCTTTCCGTGGTCTTCTGTTGTTATTCTCCGGAGGACCTCGCCGTTTACGGGCGCCTGCTGGAGCCAGCCAGGGACTAAAGACCGGGACCTCATGGGCCATGCGCCCCATGACAGCTGTTCGCGCCGCTGATAAACTCGTTTTGTGGCCGCCGCCGGGAAATTTTGAGCGCGCGGCCAAAAAGTGTAGTATTAGGACAAATCCAGATTTTCGGAGTATTAGATGCCCCACACGAAGAAGCGCCCGTACAAGATCTCTCTTATTTCCACGCACGGCACCGGCAAGACCACCCTCTGCTACGAGGTGGCCGCCGAGTTGAAGAAGCGCGGCCTCAAGGTGAAGGTCTTCTCGGAGATAGCCGCGGCCGCGTTCGAGCAGGGTATACCAATAAACGAGACCACGACGCTGCCGGCGCAGATGTACATCATGATGCAGCACATCACAGAGGAGCTGCGCGGGACGCTGCGCCACTACCAGGTGGTGGTCTGCGATAGGAGCGTCTTTGACAACCTGGTGTATCTCGAGCGCCGCTGCGGCGAGAACAGGATGCTGCGCGATTTCCTGTGCGCCTACGCCAAGACCTTCCCTTACGACGTCATCTACAAGCTGCCGATGGTGGGCGAGCTGATGGACGACGGTATCCGCGACGCGCAGAGCCGCGAGTTCCAGAAGGACATCTACGACCGGCTGAACGCGCTGCTGGAGGAGTTCGATATCGAGCACCGCACGCTGCCGCCGCCTTCCACCGAGCTGCGCAAGGAATGGGCCGACCTGATAGTGAACGAAACGATGGAAGCCCTGGCCCGCCCCGCCGCCGTCCCGGTCCCGGCGCCGCGCGAGAACAGCGCGGTCCATTGAAGCCGGCAGGGACCTTTTTCCGCCGCCCGCATAGGCCGTAAGGCCCTTTTGCGGCGGCGGCTCCGTTTGTAGAATTAGACTGATGGCCGCGTCTTTCCGTTCCATTCTTCTTTTTCTTTCCCTGGCGCTGCTGCCGCTGCAGGGGCATGCCGGCGTCTTAGGGGAGCTTTCGTCGGGCCGCTCGGCGGCCGTCCCCGTGGTCCCGTCCGCAGTTCCGGCGGAAGTCCGCGCCGCGCCGAAGCCGCATTACCTTTCGCTGGACGGCCTGGACCTCCGCGCCGTTCCCGCCCCTCCGGCCGCCGGCTCCTACGAGGACAGGGAGGATATCCGTGCCGTTCTGGACTGGCAGGCCAGGCGCACCGGGGCGCAGTGCGCGGCGGCCCGCGCCGAGATGAGCCACGATTACGAGACCTTCTTCGGCAGGATAAGCCCCTTCGGCTCCCCGACCCCGCCCGAGGTGAAGAAGTTCTTCGATAACGTGAGCAAGGATTCCGTGGCGGCGCACACTTTCCTGAAGGACGCGTACCAGAGGCCGCGGCCTGCCGACAGGGACGGCCGGATCAAGCCGTGCATCCCCAACGCGCGCGGCCTCTCCTATCCGAGCGGCCACTCCGCCATGTCGCGGCTCTTCGCGCTGATACTTTCCGACCTGGTCCCTTCCCGCCGCGCCGAGTTCATGGCCAAGGCGGACGAGAGCGCGCTGCTGCGCGTCATAGGCGGGGCCCACCATCCCACCGACACCGAGGCCGGCAAGGCGCTGGCCGACGCGCTGTACAAGGAACTCAAGAAAGAACCGGCCTTCATGGCTGACATGAAGGCCCTCAAACCCCTGCTGCGCTGATCTTCAGATCGGCCGGCGGAGCCGCGCCCCCCTTGCGGGGGTCGCCCGCTATGGTATTGTCCGCGGCCGGGTTTTGTAGAATCAACGTATGGCCAAAAAGATGAAGATAGCGATAGGGTTGGGCGGGCCCGGAGAAGCCGGAGCCGCGGCGCGCGCGGCGCTGGACCAGACGCTGCGCAAGGTGCCCAAGCCGGACCTGGCGGTGGCTTTCTCCTCGGTGCATCTGGACCAGCGCAAGGTGCACCGCGAGCTGTGCCGGCGCCTCGACCCCGCCATACTCATCGGCGGCTCGTCTTTCACCGAGATAACCAACGCCGGGGCCTCCAAGGGCACGGTGGCGCTGCTGCTGGTCTCGGGCGGGCTCAAGACCTCTCTCTTTTCCGCGGCGGCCGGCGGGGACTGCGCCAGTACGGGCAGAGACCTGGCCGCGGCTGCCGCCGGAGCCGGCGGCGACGCGGCCTTCCTGCTCAGCGCCATAACGGCGGGTTACGACCAGCTGATGGTGTCGGAGCTGGAGGCGCGCCTGAAGCTGCCGGTATTCGGCGGCCTCTCCTGCGGGGACTACGACGCGGGCATGGGCGCCCCGGCCTTCTGGCGCTGCCACCAGTACTGCGGCGGCTCGCTGGAGAAGCGCGGCGCGCGCATGGCCCTGCTGGGCCTGCCGAAGGGCGGCCGCGTCTCCTTCGCCTGCGGCCACGGCTGGGAGCCCGTAGGGGAGGCCATGACGGTCACCCGCGCCGACGGGCCCGAGGTCTACGAAGTGGACGGCATGCCGGTCATAGACTTCTACCGCCAGTTCCTGGGCCGCGACGCAGACAGGGAGTTCTTCAAGGTGATGGTGCAGCGCTACGCTTTCGCCGTAGCCGAGGCCGGCGCGAAGGAAAGCCTGCTGAAGCTGCCGGTCAGCTGCGATTTCAGGAAGGGCTGCATAAAGTACATCCCTTCGGATGACCTATCGGGGCGTAAGGTGCGCCTTATACAGAGCAGCCGGCTGGGCATGATAGACGGCGCGCGGGCCGCGGCGAAGGAATGCCTGGCCGGGCTGCGCGGCGCCAGGCCCGACCTGGTGCTGATGGTCAGCTGCTGCACGCGCTCGCACATACTGCACAGCCGCGTGGGCGCCGAAGTGGAGACCGTGCGGGACGTTTTCGGCGCCGGCACGCCGCTGTTCGGGTTCTATTCGGCCGGCGAGATAGCGCCGTGGCATTACGGCCGCGGGCGCGGCGCCTTCTCCTCGCATTACCACGCCGGCACCGTGGCGCTGATGGCTTTGAGCTGCGGCGGCGCCGAGGCCTCGCTGCCTAAGCCGGCGAAAGCGAAGAGGTCCGCCACGGCCGCCGAGCGCGAGGCCGAGCGCATGCTGCGCGTCAGCGAGGGCTTCCTGGACACTACGGAAGGCTTCCTTTCCAACCTGAGCCGCAAGACTTACAGGGACGTGGCGCAGCTGCGGCGGCAGAGCGAGATCATCCACGCCTACACCCCCCACGGCGTGTGGAAGGAGGCCGGCGACGTGGCCGCCACCGGCGGCGACGAGCTGAAGGACGCGGAGTTCAGCGGCGTGTTCATGTTCATGGACGTGAAAGGCTTCACGCCGTACACCGAGGCGCACACCTCGGCCGAGGTGGTGAAGGCCCTCAACGAGATATTCTCTCCGGCGACGGAGCTGGTGTACGGCCACGGCGGGGACGTGGACAAGTTCATAGGCGACTGCATCTTCGCCTGCTTTCCCGGCGCAGCTTCGGCGGCGGCCGCCGCGAAGGACATACTGCTGCTTTTCCGCGGGCTCAACGCTAAGGGCAACCCGTTCAGCGTGCGCATAGGGCTCAACGACGGACGCGCCGTGCGGGCCAACGTGGGAGCGCCCGGCCGGCGCGAGTACACGTTCATCGGCGACGCCGTGAACACCGCGCAGCGCCTCGAGAGCGCCTGCGAGCCGGGCAAGGTGATGGCCTCGGCCGGAGTTTACGCCGCGGCCGGGGACGTTTTCGCCGGGGCCGAGGGGCGCTCCGTGGCGCTTAAAGGCAAGAGCCGGCCCGTGAAGGTCTTCCTCTGTTCCGTATGAGCAATGGGGGGCGCCGCGGATGGATCCGCGGCCGTAGATCACGGCCGCGTTATTAAGGAATAACGTGCCGGCCTATTCGGCCTGCACGAACCAGATCTCGAAGGAGTAGCCGTCCCCGGCCTTAAGGACCCGCTTTTCCAGCGGCCCTACCTTCCCGGTCAGCAGTCTGGACTCGGTATTGTACATCCCGTTCAGCGCCGCCGCTTTAGAGCCGTACGTCCGGGAAGGGGAGAAGACCTTCGGTTCCGAGGAAGCAAGATAGCGCAGTTCGTAACGGCGGCCGGCTCCCGCGCCGGTCACGCGTATCTCGGCCACGGGCACGCCGGCCTTGAGCAGCGAGGCTTCGGCGTTCATGGCGGCGTTGAGGGCCGCGGCGGCGGAGCCGAAGGTCTCCCTGGACAGGTACTCGGCTTGGCGCAGGGACGACAGGTAGGCTATCTCGAAAGTGTATCCCGATCCCGAACGGAGCGTCCGCTTCTCGAAGACCGGCACGCCGGTCTTCAGCAGGTTGGCCTCGGAATTCATCATGGCGTTGACCGCCGCGGTCCGGGAGGAAAAGATCTCCGAGGAGCGGTACGTCGTCAGGCCGGCGGCCGGGGCCGGGGCCGGCATTTCCGCGCCCGTCTTCCGGATGTCCTGCGCGCGCAGGTCGGTAAGTTCCGCTGCGCGGCACTGGGAAAATAACGCCGTGGTGGCTATCAATCCTAACAGCAGCTTCATCGTGGGCCTCCTGGACCGCTTACAGGGATAGTATGCCATTTCCCTTTAAGCGGCGGATGGGCCGTGTATCCCGCCCCGGCGCCGTTTTTTGGCCTATACGGGGCTGGGACTTTCCGCCCCTGCGCGCGCTCCGGGGGCGGACCTTTGAACGCTGCTGCGGATATTATCGCCCGATCGCCGCGGAAACCGCCCGTATCAGCAGGTCCTGCGGGAGGGAGGGGGAGATGTTCCTGCCGGGTCTTTCCTTGAGGGCCATCTCGGTGCTGACCGGCAGGTGGATGAAGGCGAACCTGGTCTTCAGGCCGGAAACGTCTATGGCCCGCATCGCCGCGTACATCAGCGTGTTGCAGACGTAGCCGCCGGCGTGGTTGCTGACGTAGGCCGGGACGCCGGCGCGGCGCACGGCGGCGGCGGTCTTAAGCGGGTCCACGGAGACGAAATAGGCCGCAGGCCCGTTCCCGTCGAGCTTCTTTCCGTCGGGCCGCCAGCCGGCGTTGTCCTTTATGCCGTAATCGGCGATGTTCAGGCCGAAGCGCTCCACGCGCACGGCCGCCTCTCCGGCAGCCAGCCCCAGCGAGACCGCCAGGTCGGGCTTTATCCTGGCCAGCAGGGCGGATATTTTCCCGCCCACGGCCCGTCCGCTGACGGGCAGGCGGGCCTTGAAGAGCTTCGCGCCTTTTGGCGCTTTCAATGCCGCCAGTACGGCCAGCGTGGGGTTCTCGGAACGGCCGCCGAAGGGCTCGAAAGCGGTTACAAGTATCTTCTTCATCGGAATATTATACCCATTAGGGGAGCGCCCGGGAGTGCCGGGGCGGAAAGTATTGTATCATAGCGCGTAAGCCCTCCGCCGGGGGGCTTTCCCGCGCACTCGCGGATATCCGGGGGACCAATGAAAAGAACCAGGAAAACCAGTTCCGTAAAGAACCCTCGCCCCATAGCGGCGCGCGAGGAGAAGGATTCCATGGGCGGCCTGCGCATCCCGGCCGGCGCCTACTGGGGCATCAACTCGGCCCGCGCGGCCGCCAACTTCCCGATAAGCGGGAGGCCGGTATCCCCGGGCATCATCTCCGCCTACTGTCTGGTGAAGAAGGCCGCCGCCGCGGTGAACCGCAGGGCCGGCCGCCTGCCGGCGCGGAAGGCGTCGGCCATAGCCAGGGCGGCCGACGAGGTGCTGGCCGGCCGTTTGCGGGACCAGTTCATAGTGGACCGGTTCCAGGCCGGCGCCGGCACCAGCACTAACATGAACGTCAACGAGGTGCTCTGCAACAGGGCGCTGGAGCTGCTGGGCCTGAAGAAAGGCGCCTATGGCGCGCTTTCCCCGAACGACCACGTGAACATGGGGCAGTCCACCAACGACACGTATCCCACCGCGGCCCGTCTGGCCGCGCTCGAGGCTCTTAAGGGGTTCCGCAGGGAGGCGGACAGGCTGGCCGCCTCGCTGGCCGGCCGCGGGCGGAAGTTCGCGCGCGTGCTGAAGAGCGGCCGCACGCACCTACAGGACGCGGTCCCGGTGCTGCTGGGACGCGAGTTCGCCGCGTACGCCGCCGCGGTGCGCTCCGGGGCGATGAACGTGGGCAGGGCGGCGGAGGACCTGAAGGAGCTGGGCATAGGCGGCTCGGCGGCGGGCACCGGCTTGAACACGCATCCTTCCTTCGCCGGGGATATGGTGCGCGAGCTGTCCAGGCTGAGCGGCTTCCGCCTGCGCGGGGCGAAAGACCTGATGCACGCGATGCAGTCCCAGGCCCCGCTGGCCAGGGTGTCCTCGGCACTGAGAGATTTCGCCGTGGAGCTGGGCCGCGTGGCCAATGACCTGCGGCTGCTGTCCTCCGGGCCGGCCACCGGCCTGGCCGAGATCCGGCTGCCCGAGGTGCAGGCCGGCAGCTCCATCATGCCCGGCAAGGTGAACCCCTCGGTGCCGGAAATGGCGAACATGGTCTGCTTCCACGCGGCCGGGCTGGACCTGAGCGTGTCTCTGGCCGCGGCGGCGGGCCAGCTGGAGCTGAACGTGATGATGCCGCTGATGGCGGAGAACCTGCTGGAGTCGATCGCGCTCCTGACCGCCGCTTGCGGGCGGCTGGCGCTGCTCTGCGTGGACGGCATCGCCGCCGACTCCGGGCGCTGCCGCGATTACGCCTGGCGCTCCATGGGCCTGGCCACGGCCCTGGCCCCTTCTATAGGCTATCTGGCCGCGGCCGGCGTGGCCAAGCGCGCGCTGGCCGCCGGCCGCAGCGTGGCCGCCCAGCTGAAGGAGGAGGGGGGGCTGGACGGGGCGGAGCTGGCGCGCCTGCTGGACCCCGCGCGCATGACCCGGCCGGCCCGGGCGCTGCGACAGAAGGCGGGAGGCGGCCGCCGTAGCAATTTGGTATCATAGGAACATAGTCCCGCCGCAGGGCTATTATTTTTTTCATCCGGAAAATAACATGAAGAACACCATACTGGTAGTGGGTTCGGTAGCGCTAGATTCGGTGGAGACCATACACGGCAAGACCAAGCGCGCGCTTGGCGGCTCGGCCGTGCACTTCTCGCTCTCGGCCTCGCAGTTCAGCCCGGTCAAGATGGTCGGAGTGGTGGGGCAGGATTTTCCGGAGAAGTACCGCGGTTACCTCGAGCGCCGCAACATCTGCCTGGAGGGCATGGAGGTCATGCCGGGCAAGACCTTCCACTGGGTGGGCCGCTACGACCGCGACTTCAAGAACGCGGAGACCATAGCCACGCACCTCAACGTCTTCGAGCATTTCAAGCCCAAGCTCAACGCCGGCCACGCCCGCTGCGGCGTGCTGTTCCTGGCCAATATCGACCCCGATCTCCAGCGCCAGGTGCTCGACCAGATGGGCAAGCCGCGCCTCGTCGCCTGCGACACGATGAACTACTGGATCAGCCTGAAGAAGCCGTCCCTGCTCAAGCTGCTCAAGCGCGTGGACATACTCTTCGTCAACGAGGAGGAGGCCCGCCAGCTCACCGGCGAGTACAACCTGATAAAGGCGGCGCGGCAGATCATGAAGATCGGCCCGCGCGGCATCATCGTCAAGCGCGGCGACGCCGGCGCGATGCTGTTCTTCAAGGACAACGTGCTCTCCATCCCCGCCCACCCGGTGGAGAGGGTGGTGGACCCCACCGGCGCCGGCGACACCTTCGCGGGCGGCTTCATGGGCTACCTCGCCGCCGCCCCGGACTGGAAGAATTTCGACGTGATCCGCCGCGCGATGAGCTACGGCACCGTGATGTCCTCCTTCAACGTAGAGGACTTCAGCACCAAGAGCGTGGGCACGATAACCAAGTCCAGGATCTGCTCCCGCTTCGACAAGTACGTGGACGCGCTCCATATCAGATAAAAGCCGGCCGTCAGCATGGACGAGAACGACATAGCATCCGCGCCAAAGGCGGAGCTGCACCGCCACATCGAGGGCTGCGTGCGCCTGGATACCCTGAGGGACATCCACCGCCGCGCCGGCCTGCGGCTGCCTTCCGAGGACCCCGCCGAGCTGGACCGCATCTACCGCCTCCGCGCCCCGGGCGCCTCGCTGGCCGAGGTGCTGGGGATGTTCACGCTGGCGCAGGCCTGCTTCGTCTCGTACGAGGACGTGGAGCGCATAACCCGCGAGGCCCTCGAGGACGCGTACAGGAAGGAGAACGTACGGCTGCTGGAGCTGCGGTACAGCCCGGACTTCATGCTGGGCGGCAGGGGCCTGGACTGGCAGAAGGCGCACGACATCATAGTCTCCGTCTGCGAGAACTTCGAGAAGAGCTCGCGCATGGTCTGCGGCGTTATACTTATCGCCTCGCGCGGCTACGGCCTGGAGTCGGCTGAAAAGACCGCGGACTTCGCCGCGAAGAACAGGAGGAGCGTGATAGGCTTCGACCTGGCGGACGACGAAGCCGGTCACCCCTCCAGGCTTTTCCGCGGCGTGGCCGCCAGGCTGCGCTCCTTCGGCATACCGCTCACGGTGCATTCGGGCGAGGAGGGGCATTACTCGCAGATAGAGGAGACGCTGCGGGAGCTGGCTCCCGAGCGCATCGGCCACGGGGTAAAGGCGGCCGAAGACCCCGCCGGCCGCGTGATAGAGCTCCTGAAGAGCGGAGGCGTGACGGTGGAGACCAACCCGTGGAGCAACTACCTTACCCGCGCCGTCCCTTCCGTGGAGGCGCATCCGCTGAAGAAGTTCATAGAGGCCGGGGTGAAATGCTCCATAGGCGCGGACGATCCGGAGATACTGGCCACTGACCTGAACAACGAGTACCAGCTTTCGCTGGGCCGCATGGGCCTGTCCGCCGCGGACATCGGCTACACGCTCCGCTGCGCGGTGGAGGGCTCCTTCCTCAGCCCCGACAGGCGCGCCCAGGCGGCCCGGGAACTGGGGCTGTGAACCTTTCCCGTGTTGACACCCGTCAACCCAAGCGCTAGAATTGTCTGAGTTCAGGGAGGATACATGAAAAAAATATACAGTTTGTTCGCCGCGGCGCTGCTGCTGGCGGCGGGACAGGCCTCTGCCCAGCAGGCTCTCTCGGGCGGGGTCAGGGAGCAGATAGACCAGGTGCAGGCCGCCATCGAGAAGGCCGGCGCCAAATGGACGGCCGGCGAGAACAATATCTCGTCCGACCGCGAGAACTGGAAATATTACGTCGGCCTCGACTTCGAGCCCATAGACGCCGAGCCGGTCGCGCTGGACGCCGACGCCCCGCTGCCGCCCGCCTTCGACTGGCGCGACGCCAACGGCGTCTTCGTAACCCCGATCAGGAACCAGAAGAAATGCGGCTCCTGCTGGGCCTTCTCCATGACCGCCGGCCTGGAGGCCTACACCCTGCTGAAGGAGAACACCCCCGGCAGGAACCTGGACCTCTCCGAGCAGGTGATGCTTTCCTGCAGCGGCGCGGGCTCCTGCAACGGCGGCCGCCTCAGCGCCGGCTTCCTGTCGAAGACCGGCCTTCCCCCGGAAACGGACTATCCCTACACCGCCACCGACGGCAGCTGCAAATCGGCCGCGGCCGGCTGGCAGGGCCGCTCCTACAGGATAGGCGCCTACGGCTCCGTGAGGCAGAGCGTGCAGGCCCTGAAGGCCGCGCTGGTGAAGTACGGCCCGCTGCCCACCGCGTACATGGTCTACGAGGACTTCATGCATTACAAGTCCGGCGTTTACTCCTACACCACCGGCAAGCGGCTCGGCGGCCACGCCGTGCTGCTGGTCGGCTACAACGACCCGGAGCAGTACTTCATCGTCAAGAACAGCTGGGACACCGGCTGGGGCGAGAACGGTTATTTCCGCATCGCCTACTCCCAGATGGACAACCAGGTGAACTTCGGCCTGAGCACCATCGCCTACAGGGAATCCAAGGACGAGGCGCCCGTCGGAGACGTGGTCCTCGGCGGAGCCTGGAAGCGCGTGGCCCCGATGTTCGAGGGCGTGAACGCCTGGAACTAAGGAAGTTCCCGGCAGAAAAGAGGAACGGCGCGGAATTCCGCGCCGTTCCTCTTTTTAGGCCGCCGGGGGTCAGTCGTTGGCCGACTTGATCTTGCTCTCCAGCAGGTTGGAGATCAGCAGCATCGTGGCGGAGTCCAGCGAGGCGGTGGACTTCTCGAAGCGCTTCACCCTGTCCTCGGCCTCGTAGTAGCGCTGTACGCCGGGGATCAGGCCCAGCGCGTCGGTGACCGTTCCCCGCAGGCCCATAGCGGAGCGCACGTTGGCGGGGGCGCCGCCGGCCGCCACCTCGCTCATGATCCTGTCCAGCTCTTTCAGCCAGTTGTCCAGGTCGTTCTCCCGCGAGAGGTAGGCCTCGGCGTCGCCTATCAGCCAGAGGCGGATGAACTCCATCTCGTCCTGCGCGGGCGCCAGGCCTTTCTGCAGCTTGGAGATCAGTATCTTGACCGTCTCGGCGGTGGCCGCCTGCATTTCCTCGCGCAGCGCGGCGTTCAGGTTGAACAGGGCGTCGTAGAGGCCGCGGAGCTGGTCCGGCCTCTTCTCGGAAACGAATTTGTTGTAGGCCGCTGCGGCCTCTCCCCTCAGTTCCGCGCTGGTCTTTGCGCCCATGTCGCCTCCCGTCTGACGTCTCCCGCCGTTGCCGGCGGGGCTAAACAGATTATATATTAAAAAACTTTCTCCCGTGAACCTGAGCCGGTACGGCAACTTTCCTATAATATATCCTCAGAGATGCTTAAATTCTTCAAGGACCTGAAGAACAGGAACCACCGGCGCATACAGGGCGGGCTCGAGCTGCTGAAGTACATAGGCCCGGGCCTGATAGTGACCGTCGGCTTCATAGATCCGGGCAACTGGGCCTCCAACCTCGCCGCCGGCGCGTCGTTCGGCTATTCCCTGCTGTGGATGGTGACCCTGTCCACGCTGATGCTGATAATACTGCAGCACAACGTGGCGCACCTGGGCATAGCCAGCGGCCTGTGCCTGAGCGAGGCGGCGGAGAAGTACGTGAGTCCGTCGCTGGCCCGGCCGCTGCTTTGGTCCGCGATGGCCGCCTCGGCCGCCACCTCCCTGGCCGAGATAATGGGCGGCGCTATAGCCCTGCAGATGCTCTTCGGAGTGCCTGTAAAGCTGGGCGCGGCCATGGTCGCGGCGCTGGTCGTATACCTGCTCTTCTCCAATAACTACCGCCGGCTCGAAAAATGGATAATCGGCTTCGTGTCGCTGATCGGCCTGTCCTTCATCTACGAGCTGAGCCTCGCCCCTGTGGATTGGGGCAGGGCCGCGGCCGGCTGGGTGGTGCCGGCCACTCCGGCGGGCTCCATGGTTGTGGTGATGAGCGTGCTGGGCGCGGTGGTGATGCCCCACAACCTGTTCCTGCACTCGGAGATAATACAGAGCCGCCAGTGGAACCTCGAGGACGAGAAGGTCATCCGCCGCCAGCTCAAGTTCGAGTTCACCGACACGCTGCTGTCCATGCTGGTGGGCTGGGCCATCAACAGCGCGATGATAATCATGGCGGCCGCCACCTTCTTCAAGGCCGGAAAACCGGTCTCCGAATTGCAGCAGGCGCAGGAGATGCTGGCGCCGCTGCTCGGCGGGCATTCGGCCCTGGTGTTCGCTCTCGCGCTGCTGTTCGCGGGCGTCTCGTCCAGCGTCACCTCGGGCATGGCCGGAGCCTCCATCTTCGCAGGCCTCTACGGCGAGCCGCTGAACCTGAAGGACAGCCACAGCCGCATGGGCGTCTATATCTCTTTCCTCGCCTCGCTGGCGGTGATACTCTTCATCAGCGACCCGTTCCGGGGGCTCATCTATTCCCAGATGGCGCTCAGCGTGCAACTGCCGTTCACGATATTCCTGCAGGTCTACCTGACCTCGTCGAAGAAGGTGATGGGCCGCCACGCCAACCCGCGCTGGATGGTCGCCGTGCTCTCCGTCATCGGCCTCACGGTCGCCTTGCTGAACGTGAAGCTGCTGCTGGGCCTCTTCGCCGACTGACGGTGCGGTTCCTCCCGAATTGCTAAAATCTATCCGGCATGAACAACCTGCTCGACCGCTGGCGCAAGACCGATCCCGCTTTCAGGGCTTTCCTGCTCGGGGTTTTCTTCCTGGGCATCAACGCCGGGATCCTCTCCTCGGCCTTCAACAACTACCTCAACGACGCCTTCCGTCTCACCTCGGAGCAGCGCGGCTTCCTGGAGTTCCCGCGCGAGCTGCCCGGCTTCATGGTGGTCTTCATGACCGGCCTGCTGGTGGCGCTGCCGGTGCGCCTCTGGGCGGTGATCACCGGCCTGCTGACCGCCGCCGGCGTCGCCGGTCTGGGCTTCCTCTCCCCGTCCTACTACC
>JAKAMO010000312.1 GCA_021812825.1 bacterium
TCGTCGTCGCAGGTCCAAAGGTACTCGCCGTCGAAGAACAGGGCGCTCACCTTGCCCGGGGCCGGGAAACTTTTAAGCAGCGGCAGCCCCGGCGCTATCCTCCTGGCGTCGATGGTCTTTTTCCAGGAGTCCGCCACGTACAGGGTATCCCCCGCCACGGCAAGCCCGCTGATATGGGTTTTTTCAAGAGGGTAGGTCTTCTCCAGCTTCAGGCCGTCCTTATCCTCGGAATAGAGGTAAACGGCCTGGGCCAGCCAGTCGCCCGCGAAAAGTTTACCGTCAGCCCAGACCAGGGCCGAGATATTCGCGGCCACTCCGGGATACTCGCGGTAATAATTCGCGGAGGTGCCGAGCACCTGCCTGTAGACGCCGAACCCGGCCAGCAATACCGCCAGCAGCCCGGCCAGCGCGTACGCGGGGCTGCGGCGCGGCATGGCGGCAGAAACGACAGGCTCGACCGCCGCCGGCACTGCTTCGTCGGCGGCCGGAGCCTCATCGGCCCGCGGCTGCGGCGCGGCGCGCCGTACGGGGGCCTGGGGGCCGGTAACGAATCTTTTAACGGTCTCCACCAGCTGGGCGTTCTCAAAGGGTTTCTGCAGGTATTCGCTGGCCCCCAGCTTCATCACGTCCACGGCGGACTGGATATGGCCGTAACCGGTTATCATGACAACGGGGACAGTATCGTCTATCTTTTTAAGACCGGCCAGCACTTCTATTCCGTCCATGCCGGGCAGGCGCATATCCAGCAGCACAAGGTCCGGGCGGCTGTCCCTGGCAAGTTCCAGCGCCGCGGGGCCGTCGCCGGCCTCGGAAATTTCATAACCCCGGAGCTTCAGGACATTGCGCACAGCCAGGCGCATGTCCGGTTCATCGTCCACTATAAGAATACGTGCCATAGTTAAATCTCCGGTACTTCAAGTACTGCCGTAGCGCCGCTGCCCGGCCCGCTTAAAAGCTCCAGCGTACCGCCATGGGCCCTGGCCACGTTGCGGGCAAGGGTAAGACCGAGCCCCATCCTGCCGGGCTTGGTGGTAAAGAAAGGGTGAAAAACGGCTGACATATTCTTCTTTTCTATGCCGGCCCCGGTATCGGAAACTTCCAGGCGCTGTTTCCCGCCGTGGCCGGAAATGGCCAGGGACAGTTCGCCGCCGCCGGGCATGGCGTCCGCCGCGTTAAGAAGCAGCTGCTCTACGGCCGAAGCGAAGCGTACCCGGTCCAGGCTGAGCGGCTTCAGCTTCTCGCCGCCCTTCATCCGTACGTTTATCTTCTCAAGGCGGCCTGAGTCGCGCAGGCCGGCCAGCACCTCGGAAACCACGGCGTCCAGGCGCTCCGGAGAGCGCTGCGGGATGACCGGCCTGGAAAAATTCATTATCGTATCTATCTTCTTCTGCAGGTTCACTATATTGCGCACTATCACGTTCAGCGATTCCTTGGCGCCTTCCGCTTCCGGGGTTTCGGCGCAGAACTCGGCGTGGCTCCTGATTATGCTGATAGAGTTGGCCACCTGGTGCGCTACCCCGGCCACCAGCTCCTCGAAATCCGGGATATAGCCCGGAGCGCCCGAAGACTGGCCGCGGCCCTTAAGCTCGGCGAAGTCCCGCCCGATCTTCTTCATCCTGGAATCCACTTCCGCGAGCATCTTCTCCTTGATCAGCAGCTTATCCTCCGCTTCCCGGAGCATCGCCCTGTAGGGTCTCGCCTTAAGTTCCTCGCGGAGCTCCTTCTCGCGGCCCTGCAGCTCGGCTTTTTCCGCCCGCGTATTCTCAAGTTCGGCGCGCAGCTTAACAAGGCGGCTTTCCTTTTCCTGCAGCAGGCGTTCTGCCTCGGAAACCTTGGCCGAATGGGCGGGCGCGGCGGATTTTTTACACACCAGGGAAAGCAGGGCCTGCTTTTCTTTTTTCAGCGCCTCGGTCTCTTTCTTCAGTTCATCCTCGGTAACGGAGAGGCGGGAAATGGCTGAGTCGCGCTCCACTATCTTTCCGCGGGCCTCTTTAAGCAGTTCGTTCTCCGCCTGTATCTCCCTGGCGTATTTTGCCTCCAGGGAAGCGCGGCTGGCCCTCAGCAGCGAACATTCGTTATCAAGCGCGGAAAGGGCGCCGCGGGCCTCCTCCAGCTCGAATTCCTTCTTTTTAAGCAGCGCGTCCGCGTTGTGCATCTTTTCGGAAAGAGCGGCGTAGCGGACTTTTTCCACCTCGGCCTCTCCCGCGGCTGCGGCCGCCAGTTCCTGCAGGCGCGCGCGCAGGGCGGACGCTTCAGCCCCGGCCGAAACCGCGGAAGCCCGGGCCTCTTCAAGCTCGAATTCTTTTTTCCGCAGCTGCGCCTCGGCGCCGCGCAGTTTTTCCGCGGAACCGGACTGCAGCCCGCGCTTCTCCCCGGCGGCAGCCTCGGCCGCGTCCTGCTCGGCCTTGAGCGCCGCGCGCAGGGACTCGGCTTCGGCTTTAGCCCCCGCCTTTTCCCGCAAAATCGTTTCGTTCGTCAGCACGACGTCGTCGTACTTCCTGAGCAGCTCGGTATATTTGGCCGCCTGCTCCTCTATGGCCGCCATCAGGCCGGAAGCTTCGCCGTCCCTGGCGCTGGACTCCTGCAGCACCATGGCCGAAGCCGCGATCTCCGCCT
>JAKAMO010000313.1 GCA_021812825.1 bacterium
AGGCCGTGGCCGCGAGGTTCATGGAGATCTGCTCGAAGGCCGGCGTCAAGGTCGGCATGCTGGGCAAGGAAGAGCAGTGCTGCGGCGAGCCCGCCCGCAAGCTGGGCAACGAGTACCTCTATCAGGAGCTGGCCGGCGAGAACATAAAGACCTTCGGCAAGTACGGCGTGAAGAAGATAGTGACCGCCTGCCCGCACTGCCGCCACACGCTGGGCGTGCACTACCGCGACCTCGGCTTCGGGGGAGAGGTGGTCCATCATACGGTCTTCATCAAGGAACTGATCGACTCCGGCCGGCTGAAACTGAAGGCCCTGCCGTTCGAGTTCACCTACCACGATTCCTGCTACCTGTCCCGCTACTCCGGAGTGACGGAGGAGCCCCGCGCGGTGCTCGCGGCCGCCGGGGGCAGCCTGGCCGAGATGGAGCGCTGCGGCGACAATAGCTTCTGCTGCGGCGGGGGCGGCGGCCGCGCGCTGCTCGAGGAGAAGGAAGGAACGAAGATCAGCGTGGAACGCGTGAAGATGGCCCGCGCCACCGGCAGGCCGGTGGTCGTATCCAACTGCCCTTTCTGCCTGACCATGCTGGAGGACGGGATCAAGGCCGCCGATTGCGAGGCAGCCCTGAAGGCGCGGGACCTGGCCGAGGTGGTGGCGGAGAGGCTGGCGTAGAGAAGCCGCAGCGACAATTAGGAGAGGCTATGAAGATACTCGTGTGCATCAAACAGATACCGGATATGGCGTCCAAGTTCAAGCCGAACGCCGCGGGCAGCTGGTTCAGCGAGGCCGACCTCGCGTTCAGGATGAACGAATACGACGAATACGCCGTGGAGGAGGCCGTTAAGCTGCGCGAGAAGGACCCGGCTTCCGAGCTGGCGGTCCTCTCCGTGGGCCCGGCCCGCGTGGTGGAGGCCCTCAAGAAGGCGCTGGCCATGGGCTGCGACCGCGCCGTGCACGTGCCGGACGAAGAGGCCTACAGGAAGGACCCGTGGCAGATAGCCTCCATAATAGCGGGCTACGCGAAGAAGGGGAATTTCGACATTATCTTCACCGGCATGCAGTCCCAGGACCGCGGTTCGGCCCAGATAGGTCCGCTTCTCGCCGGCATGCTGGGGTTTTCCTGCGTCACAACGGCCATCGGCTTCTCGCTGGAGGGGAGGACGGCCACGGCCAAGCGGGAACTGGAAGGCGGCGCCAAGGGCGTCGTGAAGGCGGCCCTGCCGGCGGTCATCACCTGCCAGCTGGGCCTCAACACGCCCCGCTATCCCACGCTGCCCAACATCATGAAGGCCAAGAAGAAGGAGATAGCCGTCCTCAACGCCGCCGAGCTCTCTTCCGAAGCGGCCCTGGCGGGGACGGAGAAGTTCTACGCGCCGGTCAAGAAAGGCACCGGCCTGGTGCTCGAGGGCGGCGACGCCGCGGCGCTGGCGGGCAAGCTGATCGACGTGCTCAAAGAGAAGACCACGGTGCTCAGGGGCTGACCCGGGCCGGACCTAAGGAACAGGAGAAAGACCATGAAGACCCTTCTCGTATTCGAATACCGCCGCGGCAAGCCGGCCGAGGCGAACCAGGAGCTGCTCGGCTTCGCGGCCGCCGCCGGCGGCGAGTGCGCCGGCGTGCTCGTCGGCGCCGAATCCGGCCTGCCGGCCTTCGGCGGAAAGCTCTATCTCGGCGACATAGCCTCGCTGGGGGAGTACGATCCCGGCCGGCACGCGGAGCTCGTCCTGCAGGCCGCTCAGAAGGAGTCTCCGGACCTGATAGTTTTCCTGCAGTCCTCCTACGGCTGGGACCTCGCGCCGCGGGTGGCCGGCAGGCTGAAGGCGGCCCAGGTGTCCGCCGTCACCGGCCTGGCAGAAGGCGGGTTCGAGACCGCCTGCTGCAACGGCAAGATGCGCCGCCTGGTGAAGCCGGCCACGAAAGTAGCTGTGCTGACGCTCCAGGAAGGTTCTTTCCCGCTGAGCGGGACCCCGTCCGGGACGCCGGCCGTGGAGAAGCTGGCGCCGTCCGGCTCCTCCGCCGGGCTCGAGTTCGCCGGCTACGAGGAGCCCGAGAAGAAGGAAGTGGACCTGGCCAAGGCCGAGGTCATAGTCAGCGCCGGCCGCGGCATAGGCAAGAAGGACAACGTGCCGGCCATCGCCGCGCTGGCCAGTGCCCTCAACGGGGAGATGGGGGCCAGCCGCCCGGTGGTGGACGCCGGCTGGGTGGACCATAACCGTCAGGTGGGCGCCACCGGCCAGATAGTCTCGCCGAAGCTCTACGTGGCCTGCGCGATCTCCGGCGCCATACAGCACCTCACCGGCATGCGGAACTCCGAGTTCATCGTCGCCGTCAACACGGACAAGGACGCCCCGATCTCCGAGGTGGCCGACGTGATGGTCATAGCCGACGTGATGCCCTTCGTGGCCGCGCTGACCGACAAGCTCAAGAAATGAACCTGGAACTCACCGAAGAACAGAAGCTGATCCAGTCCACGGCCAGGGACTTCGCCGAGAAGGAGCTGGCGCCGGTAGCGGCCGCGCTGGACCGCGGCGAGGAGAGCCGGGAGAAGTTCCTGGCCAACATCGCCAAGCTGGCCGATCTGGGCTTCATGGGGCTCAACATAAAGAG